>NZ_JBVIMH010000034.1:0-81896 GCF_055579945.1 Kitasatospora sp. NPDC032150
CTGGCGTTGACTTTTGGCACGCTGTTGAGTTCTCAAGGAACGGACGCTTCCTTCAGGCCGCCTTCCAGCGGACCCTCCGGGCGCTTCGTTCTTTCATGCTTCCAGCTTAGCAGATCTGTTTTCCCGGCGTTGACCAGGTGTTTACCGATCCGACTTGCTCCGTTCACCACTGAAGCGCGGCGACCTGAGCAACGATAGCCCCTTCTGGCGCCAGCGCCTAATCGGGACGCGGGCACTGTCACTCGGTCGGACGCGGGGCGCCCGCCCGAGGCGCCGGTCGCCTCGATCGTCGGGGGCTGCCCGCATGCCGTAGAGTGCGGCGCATCGAGCAAGAGGACTAGACCACTTGAGCTCGCGGGGATCATCGCCGTCTGGGCTGCGGGCCGGTCTCATCGGTGTGGGTGCCCTGCCGGCGGCCGGGCGGGACGCTGATGTTTCCACCCGCGGGACTCTTGCGATATGTCCCAACTTCGCATGATTTACGCTTCAATCGATGTCTCCGTCGCTGCCCGCGGCGGCACGATGTGCTCCGTACTTGGGAGGCTCCACCATGACCACTGTGACCTCGCCGCTGGCCGGTCGCGCTGTCGGGCTGGCCAATGTGCCCGACCCCGTTTTCGCCGGCGCCATGGTGGGTCCCGGCACCGCCGTCGACCCGGTCCGGGAGCCCACTGCGGCGGTGGCGCCGGTGGACGGTCTGGTGGTGTCGATGCACCCGCACGCGTTCGTGGTGATGGATGCGGACGGCCACGGTGTGCTGGTCCATCTCGGGATCGACACCGTGCAGTTGAACGGCGAGGGCTTCGAGCTGCTGGTCAGCAAGGGCGACCAGGTGAAGCGTGGTCAGCCGGTCATCAAGTGGGACCCGGCGGCCGTCGAGGCGGCTGGCAAGTCCCCGATCTCGCCGATCGTCGCGCTGGAGGCGTCCGCCGAGCAGCTCGGTGAGGTTGTCGAGGGCGGTGAGGTCGCCATCGGCGGCGAGCTGTTCACCTGGAACTGATTCCGGGTACACGCGCACCGTGCGCCGTCCCTCCAACTCGTGTGGGACGGCGCACCGCACTATCGGGCCGCGGAGCGGCCACCACCCGTAGTGACCCCAGAGACGGACGAGCCCGGTCCGGTCCCGACGAGTGCCAACAGGAGCGGCGCGTGGCCGGATTGCGGGTGAAAGGAACTCAAGAAGATGGAACAGGCACTGCGCGGCGTAGGTGTCAGCCATGGTGTCGCGATCGGCCAGATCCGGCACATGGGTACTGCGGCTCTCGAACCGCCCACCACTCAGATTCCGACCGAGGACGCGCCGCGTGAGCAGGCTCGTGCGCAGGCGGCCGTTGACGCGGTGGCGGCGGATCTGATCGCTCGTGGCAACCTGGCCGGCGGCGAGGCCCAGGCCGTGCTGGAAGCGCAGGCGCTGATGGCGCAGGACCCCGAGCTGATGGCCGACGTCAGCCGGCGGATCACGGTCGGCAGCAGTGCGGAGCGCGCGGTGTACGACGCCTTCGCCGCGTACCGGGCGCTGTTGTCGGCGGCGGGTGACTACCTGGCCGGGCGGGTCGCCGACCTGGACGACGTCCGCAACCGGATCGTCGCCCGGCTGATGGGTGTGCCGATGCCGGGCGTGCCGGACAGCGACGAGCCGTACGTGTTGTTCGCCCGGGACCTCGCGCCGGCCGACACCGCCTTGATGGACCCGACGCTGGTGCTCGGTTTCGTGACCGAGGAGGGTGGGCCGACCAGCCACAGTGCAATTCTGGCGCGGGCCATGGGAGTTCCGGCCGTCGTCGCGCTGCCGGGTGCGACCGGTCTGGCCGAGGGACGGCTGGTGGCGGTGGACGGCAGCACCGGCGAGGTGCTGGTCGACCCGTCCGAGGAGAAGAAGGCTGAGCTGCGGAAGACCGCGTCCGAGCGGAAGGCCGCCCTGGCGGCCTCGTCCGGTCCGGGGCAGACCTCCGACGGGCACAAGGTGCCGCTGCTCGCCAATGTCGGTGGGCCGGCCGACCTGCCGGCCGCGCTGGAAGCGGGCGCGGAGGGTGTCGGACTGTTCCGCACCGAGTTCCTGTTCCTCGACGACTCGGCGAAGGCGCCGAGCGAGGAGGACCAGGTCGAGGCCTACCGCAAGGTGCTGGAGGCCTTCCCGGAGAGCCGGGTCGTGGTGCGGGTGCTGGATGCCGGCGCGGACAAGCCACTGGACTTCCTGACCCCGGCGGACGAGCCGAACCCGGCGCTGGGTGTGCGCGGCCTGCGTACGTTGCTGGACCACCCCGAGGTGCTGCGAGGCCAACTCCGGGCGCTGGCCAAGGCTGCCGAGGGGCTGCCGGTGCACCTTGAGGTGATGGCGCCGATGGTGGCCGACCGGCTGGACGCCAAGGCGTTCGCCGAGGCCTGCCGGGAGGCCGGGCTGGGGGCCAAGTTCGGTGCGATGGTGGAGATTCCGTCGGCTGCGCTGCGGGCCCGCTCGATCCTGCAGGAGGTCGAGTTCCTGTCGCTTGGGACCAACGACCTTTCGCAGTACACCTTCGCGGCCGACCGTCAGGTGGGTGCGTTGGCGCGGCTGCAGGACCCGTGGCAGCCGGCGCTGCTCGACTTGATCGCCGCCGCCGCGGACGCGGGCCGGGCCACCGGCAAGAGCTGCGGTGTCTGCGGTGAGGCCGCGTCCGACCCGCTGCTGGCCTGTGTGCTGACCGGTCTCGGAGTGACCAGCCTGTCGATGGGTGCGGCGTCGATTCCGTATGTGCGCACCGCACTGGCCAAGTACACGCTGGCACAGTGCCGGCGGGCGGCCGAGGCGGCGCGGGCCGCCGACACCGCCGAGGAGGCGCGGGCCGCGGCGCAGCAGGTGTTGTCCGGCGAATGAGGTGAGCGGTGAGAGGGGCGCCCCTGGTGAGGGACGCCCCTCTCGCGTCGCAAGGTGCGGTCAGGCGCGGCGTTCGCGGCCGAGGGTCTCGAAGAAGCGCAGGTGGTCGAGGTTGTCGACGGAGCCGGGGTTGACCGCCTGGTCGAGGGGGGTGCCGGAGAGCAGCCGCTTGACCGGGACCTCGATCCGCTTGCCGGTGAGGGTGTGCGGGAGGCCCTTGACCGCGATGACCTCGTCGGGGACGTGGCGCGGGGAGAGTTGTTCACGCAGGGAGGTGCGGATGCGGGCGCGGAGGGCGTCGTCGAGTTCGGCGCCGGGGGCGAGGACGACGAAGAGCGGCATCCAGTAGCCGCCGCCGGCTTCCTCCAGGCCGATGACCAGGGATTCGGCGATCTCGGGCAGCCGCTCGACGACCTCGTAGATGTCCGAGGAGCCCATCCGGACTCCCTGGCGGTTGAGGGTGGAGTCGGAGCGGCCGTGGATGACGACGGTGCCCCGGGAGGTGGTGGTGATCCAGTCGCCGTGGCGCCAGACGCCCGGGTACATGTCGAAGTAACTGTCTTGGTAGCGGCGGCCGTCGAGGTCGTTCCAGAAGCCGGTGGGCATGGACGGGAGCGGCTTGGTGACGACCAGTTCGCCGACCTGGTCGGTGTGGGGGTGTCCCTGGACGTCCCAGGACGCGACGGCGGCGCCCAGGCAGGGGGCCTGGATCTCGCCGAGGTACACCGGGAGGGTGGGGACGCCGCCGACGAAGCAACTGCAGACATCGGTGCCACCGCTGACGGAAGCGAGCCAGACGTCCTGCTTGACCTCGTCGTAGATCCACTGGAAGCCGTCGGGCGGAAGCGGGGAGCCGGTGGTGCCGATGCAGCGTACCGCGCCGAGGTCAAGGTCGCGGCCGGGGTGAAGTCCCGCCTTGCGGCTGGCGATCACGTAGGCGGCGGAGGTGCCGAGGACGGTGGCGCGGGTGCGGGCGGCGACGGACCAGAGGGCTTCGGTGTCGGGGTGGCCGGGGCTGCCGTCGTAGGTGACGATCGTGGATCCGACCAGGAGACCGGCGACGAGGAAGTTCCACATCATCCAGCCGGTGGAGGTGTACCAGAGGAAGCGGTCCTCGGGGGTGAGGTCGAGGTGCAGGGCGGCCTGCTTGAGGTGTTCGACGAGGATGCCGCCCTGGCTCTGGACGATGGCCTTGGGGAGGCCGGTGGTGCCGGACGAGTAGAGCACCCAGAGCGGGTGGTCGAAGGGGACCTGTTCGAAGACGGGCGCGGTGTCGGCGCCGACCAGGCCGTCCCAGTGGAGGGCGCCTTCGGGGGCCGGGGCGCCGAGCAGCGGGACGTGTACGACGGCTCGCAGGGTGGGGAGTTCACGGCGGAGTTCAGCGACGACCTCCGTGCGGTCGTGGTCCTTGCCGCCGTAGTGGTAGCCGTCGACGGTGAACAGGACCACCGGCTCGATCTGCTGGAGGCGGTCGAGGACGCTGCGGGCGCCGAAGTCGGGGGCGCAGGAAGTCCAGACGGCGCCGACGGCGGCGGTGGCCAGCAGGGCGACCACGGCCTGCGGGATATTGGGCAGGTAGGCGCCGACGCGGTCGCCGGGGCGGACGCCCTGGGCACGGAGGGCCTCGGCGAGGGAGGCGACCTGGCGGCGCAGCTCGGCCCAGCTGAGTTCGGTGGGCTGCTCGGTGGTCTCGTCGAGGTGGAGGATCGCCGGGCGGTCGGCGTGGGCCGGGTCGTCCGCGTAACGGAGGGCGTGCTCGGCGTAGTTGAGGCGGGCGCCGGGGAACCAGCGGGCGCCGGGCATGGATCGGCCGGCGAGGACGGTGTCGGGTGCGGTGGAGAAGCGGACGTCGAACCACTGGGTGACGGCCGTCCAGAAGCGTTCCAGGTCTTCGGTGGACCAGGTGTGCAGGGCAGCGTAGCGGGCGGCGGCCTGGGCGTCGTCGGTGGTCGGGGCGAGGGGCTCGGCCGGGGCGCCGTGGTGCTCTGCGGCCCAGGTCTGGAAGGCCACCAGCTGGGTGGCGGCGGCGCGAGCGGGGTCGGGCCGCCAGAGGGGCTGGTCCTGGGTGGGGGTGCTCACGGTGGTCTCCCGGCCGGGGGTGGGGACGGGGGTGCTTGTGGCGGATCCCGTCCGACTGGCACTGACGGTGCCGACCATGCCATGTGATCGTCGGCTGCGCCAGGGTCTCCTGGGGCGTAGTAGCGGTGCGGGGGCCGGGACGGGCCGGGTCAGAGGTGGGCGTAAGCGCCCTGGAACCAGGCCGTGGAGACTCGGGTGTGGAAGGGGAAGGCGAGTTGGACGGGGGCGGGTATCAGCTGCCAGCCGTCCGTCTCGTCGGTGGGTTCGGAGGGCGGCAGGCCGGCGAGGTCGCGTGCGGGCAGCAGGCCGAAGAGGCAGAGGAAGCCGCCGGCGCGATCGGAGTCGGTGGCGACCAGGGTGATCTGCTCGGCGTCGGCCACGATGCCGGTCTCCTCTCGGAGTTCGCGTACGCAGGCCTGCTGCCAGCTCTCGCCGTAGTCCACGTAGCCGCCGGGGAGGGCGAGTTTGCCGTAGCCGGGCTCGATGGTGCGGCGGATGACGGTCAGGGCCTGGCCGTCGGCGGTGCTGACGGGGAGCAGGGTGACCACGACGGGCAGCGGGTTGCGGTAGCTGATCTCACCGCAGCCCGGGCAGGTGCGGGGCCAGGCGACGGTGCCGGCCGGGTAGGCCGTGCCGCACCAGTGGCAGTGCGTGCCCGGACCGAAGGGCCGGCGCTCGGCGGGATGGTCGGCCTGCTGAGTGGTCATGGGGTGGATGGTAGTGGCCCGGGGTGGCCCGCGGACCCTGGTGCGGCCGGTTCGCCCTCGCGGGTGGGGCGGAGCAGCGGTGGGTGGAGGTACTGGGCGTCGCCGGACCGGTAGCAGCGGGCCCGGGGGCCGCCGCGGGCTCCGCCGCGATCGGCGGTGATGCCGGTGCCCTCGACGAAACCGGGGACGGAGAGGACCTTGCGGTGGAAGTTGCCCGGGTGGAGCTTCTCGTCCCATACCGCCTCGTAGACGGCGCGCAGCTCGGGGATGGTGAAGTCGTGGCCGAGGAAGGCGGTCGCCAGGGGGCTGTACTCGAGTTTGGCGCGGGCGCGGTCCAGGGCGTCGGAGAGGATGCGGGCGTGGTCGAAGGCGAGGGTGACGGCGGTGCGCTCGGCCGGGTCGGTGCCCTGAGGTGCGGTGGTGTCCTCGCCGGCGGTGGGGCCCTCGGTCGTAGCGGTGCCGTCCGTGGCGGCCCGGGCGGTCGTCGGGGTGGTGGAGCGGGCCCCGACCCGTCCGCCGACGCCACCCCCGTGGGCCTCGGCGGACGGGCCGGAGGCCCGGGTGGCAGCGAGGTCGACCGAGTCGACCCGGTGCCATGCGGCGGCTGCCGCGTCGGTGCCGGCCTGGGGGGCCGGCGGGTCAGGGGCGAAGGCCAGGTACGCGACCGAGACGACGTGCATCCGTGGGTCGCGGCCCGGGTCTCCGTAGGTACCGAGCTGTTCCAGGTGGATCCGGCCCAGTGCGGTGCCCGGGTCGGTGCCGAGCCGTAGGCCCGTCTCCTCGGCGAGTTCGCGGACCGCGGCCTGCTCCAGGCTCTCCTCGCCGGCGCGGAGGAAGCCGCCGGGTAGTGCCCAGCAGCCCTGGAAGGGCGGCTCACCGCGTCGGACGAGCAGGACGTGCAGCCTGCCCTGGCTCAAGGTCAGCGCGACGACGTCGACGGTGACGGCGATCGGCGGGTAGGCGGACGGTTGGTAGGCCGCCAGCCACTGCTGCTCCGTTGCCACCGGTGGTGTTGACATGCCGCGCCTCCCCCCGGGGAACCGGTCGTTCTCCGACTGAGCAGAACCTAGCGCACGGCTCTGACAACCGGCCAACGGTTTTCGTTCCGGGGGATGCCGGCCGGCGGTCGGCGGCGGTGGGAGCGGCCCGGGCGCGGCAGGAACCGGAGGGGCGGCGGGGTGGGCGGAGACGGGGGCGGGGTCCCGGTGGGTGGGCTGGTGGGTGGGCTGGTGGGTGGGCTAGTGGGTGGGGCTGACCTGGGGCGTCCTAGAGTGCAGACAGTTGGCACTGTCAGGAGGTCGCCGTGTCCGCCACTCCCCCCGCCGCCCCCTCGGGCAGCTTCGCCGCCGCGCTCGCGGCCGGTCCGCTGGTGCTCGACGGCGGGCTGTCCAACCAGTTGTCGGACGCCGGGTACGACCTGTCGGACGAACTCTGGGCGGCGCGGCTGCTCGCGGACGATCCGGCGGCCCTCACCGGTGCCCACCTGGGGTACTACCGGGCGGGCGCGAGCGTGGCGATCACGGCCAGCTATCAGGCGAGCTTCGAGGGGTTCGCCCGGCACGGGGTCGGCCGGGCGGCGGCCGGGCGGCTGCTGGCACGGAGCGTCGAACTGGCCCGGGAGGCGGCGCGGCAGGCCGAGGTGGGGCGGCCGCTGTGGGTGGCGGCGTCGGTGGGTCCGTACGGTGCGGTGCTGGCGGACGGTTCGGAGTACCGGGGCAGGTACGGGCTGAGCGTGGCGGAGCTGGCGGCGTTCCACCGGCCGAGGCTGGAGGCGCTGGCCGCAGCCGGCCCCGACGTGCTGGCGGTGGAGACGATCCCGGACACCGACGAGGCCGAGGCGGTGCTGGGTCTGCTCGGCGGGCTCGGGGTGCCCGCGTGGCTGTCGTTCAGTATTGAGGGGGAGCGGACCAGGGCCGGACAGCCGCTGGCGGAGGCGTTCGCGCTGGCCGCCGGGGTGCCCGAGGTACTGGCGGTTGGCGTGAACTGCTGCACCCCGCAGGACGCGGACCGGGTGGTGCGGCTCGCCGCCGAGGTGAGCGGCAAGCCGGTGGTGGTGTACCCGAACAGCGGGGAGCGCTGGGCCGACGGCGGCTGGCGGGGCGAGCCGACCTTCCGTCCGGACCGCGTGGCGGGCTGGGTGGCCGACGGCGCGCGGCTGGTCGGCGGCTGCTGCCGGGTGGGCGAGGCGCAGATCTCGGGGCTCGCGCACGCCGTACGCGCCCTGCGGAGGTGATTGCACACCCGGTGAAGCCGACCGCAACTCCGGGGAAACGTGCGCGCCAGGCCATCGGCCTGGCAGACTCATGGCGATACCACTCGGTCGACAATGTCGACCGCCAGTCAGCGGAGGTGAACATGCCCGGCCCGATCCAGTCGCTCTCCCGGGCCGCCGCGATCATGCGCCTGCTGGCCGGCGGTGAGCGTCGGCTCGGCCTGTCCGAGGTGGCCACGGCGCTCGATCTGGCCAAGGGGACAGCGCACGGCATCCTGCGCACGCTGCAGCAGGAGGGTTTCGTCGAGCAGGATCCGGAGAGCGGCAAGTACCAGCTGGGCGCGGAACTGCTGCGGCTGGGCCAGAGCTATCTGGACGTGCACGAGCTGCGCGCCCGCGCCCTGGTCTGGGCCGACGACCTGGCCCGGGCGGCCGGCGAGACGGTCTATCTCGGCGTGCTGCACCAGCAGGGCGTGCTGATCGTCCATCACGTCTTCCGACCCGACGACACCCGCCAGGTGCTTGAGGTCGGCTCGATGCAGCCGCTGCACAGCACCGCGCTGGGCAAGGTGCTGATGGCCTACGACCCGGTGGCGCGCGGGGAGTTGGGCGAGGGCCCGCTGGAGTCGTACACCCTGCGCACCCTGACCGACCCGGCCGACGTGGACGCGGAGTGCGCGCTGATCCGCGAGCGCGGCTGGGCGGACTCGATCGAGGAGACCTGGGAGGGCGTGGCCTCGATCGGTGCACTGATCCAGGACCGGCGGCGCAATCCGGTCGGCGCGGTGTGCATCAGCGGCGCGGTGGAGCGGGTCTGCGAGGACGGGTTCGTCCGGCCCTCGCTGGTCGCCTCCGTGCGCAGCGCCGCACGGGCGATCTCCCGGGACCTGGGCGCCGGTCGCTTCTGACCCCGCGTCCCCATCACTGCGTGTCGAAGCGCGGACAGGCTGGAGCCTGTCCGCGCTTCGTCGTTCTGTCGGGTTTCCGCGTCATTTGCAGCCCGATTTCCGGGGGGTCGGTCGATCACTGCAAGTGATGGATCACAGGAGTATCACCCCGTCTTGACGTAGGGGCGATGGGAGGTGGAAGCTCTTCCGCATGACGGTCGACATTGTCGAACGGCGTCCGTGAGGACCGGAACGCCACCGTCGGGGTGCGGCCCAAGGACGGGACGCACCCATCCCGTTGCGGACTCCCCCACCGCGACGCGCCCTCCCCCACCTGCTCCGGGCAACACGGACGCCATACGGACAAAGGAGTCTCAGTGTCCGCCTTCTCCAACGGCGACATCTTCGTCGGCGAAACCCTCGGCACAGCCGCCCTGATACTGCTCGGCGGCGGCGTCTGCGCCGCCGTCACGCTGAAGAAGTCCAAGGCCCTCAACGCCGGCTGGCTCGCCATCACCTTCGGCTGGGGCTTCGCGGTCATGATCGCCGCCTATATGGTCGCCCCCAAGTCCGGCGCCCACCTCAACCCGGCCGTCACCCTGGCCCTCGCCGTCGACAGCGGCGACTGGAGCAAGGTGCCGGTCTACCTCGGCTCCCAGCTGCTCGGCGCGATGATCGGTGCCGTGCTGGTGTGGCTCACCTACTTCGGCCAGTTCCAGGCCAACGAGGAGCCCACGCTCGGCATCTTCTCGACCGGTCCCGAGATCCGGAACCCGGTCCAGAACCTGCTCACCGAGATCATCGGCACCCTGGTGCTCTGCATGGCGATCCTCACCCAGGGCCTCACCAAGGGCATCGGCCTCTCCGGCATGGGCGTGCTGATCACCTCGTTCACCGTGGTCGGCATCGGCCTCTCGCTCGGCGGCCCGACCGGCTACGCCATCAACCCGGTCCGCGACCTCGGCCCGCGCATCGTGCACTCGCTGCTGCCGATCCCGAACAAGGGCGGCTCGGACTGGTCGTACGCCTGGATCCCGGTGGTCGGTCCGGTCATCGGCGGTCTGCTCGCCGGTGCGCTCTACCACGCCGCGTTCTGACCTCGCCCCCGAACCACGCCGGGTTTGCCCCGCATCCCCTGACGGGGACTGAGACTGCGTCACCCGCACCCGCCCGTCACCCTCCACCCTTCCGAGGGCGCGCTCAGCGCGGCACCCCTCGGACCACATACTCAGCCGAGGATCCCAATGACTGCCAACTACATCGCCGCGATCGACCAGGGCACCACGTCCAGCCGCTGCATCATCTTCGGCGCCGACGGCCGGATCGTCGCCGTCGACCAGCAGGAGCACAGCCAGATCTTCCCGCAGCCGGGCTGGGTCGAGCACGACGCCACCGAGATCTGGACCCGGGTGCAGTCCGTGGTCCGCGGCGCACTGGAGAAGGCCGGTCTCACCAAGGACGACATCCGCGCGATCGGCATCACCAACCAGCGCGAGACCACCGTCCTGTGGGACAAGCACACCGGCGAGCCCGTGCACAACGCACTGGTGTGGCAGGACACCCGCACCGAAGCGCTCTGCCGCGAGCTGGGCCGCAACGTGGGCCAGGACCGCTTCCGCCGCGAGACCGGCCTGCCGCTGGCCAGCTACTTCGCCGGCCCGAAGATCCGCTGGCTGCTGGACAACGTCGAAGGCCTGCGCGAGCGCGCCGAGCGCGGCGAGATCCTCTTCGGCACCATGGACACCTGGGTCATCTGGAACCTCACCGGTGGTGTCAACGGCGGCAAGCACGTCACGGACGTCACCAACGCCAGCCGCACGATGCTGATGAACCTGCACAACCTGGAGTGGGACGAGAAGATCGCCCAGTCCATGGAGGTGCCGATGACCGTCCTGCCGGAGATCCGCTCCTCCGCCGAGGTCTACGGCCACGCGGTCGGCGACCTGGAGGGCGTGCCGGTCGCCTCGGCGCTCGGTGACCAGCAGGCCGCGCTGTTCGGCCAGACCTGCTTCGACGAGGGCGAGGCCAAGTCGACCTACGGCACCGGCACCTTCCTGCTGCTGAACACCGGCGAGAAGATCGTCAACTCCTACCACGGCCTGCTGACCACGGTCGGCTACCGGATCGGCGACCAGAAGCCGGTCTACGCCCTGGAGGGCTCGATCGCCGTCACCGGTTCGCTGGTGCAGTGGCTGCGCGACCAGCTCGGCATCATCTCGACCGCCGCCGAGATCGAGACCCTCGCCAACACCGTCGAGGACAACGGCGGCGCCTACTTCGTCCCCGCCTTCTCCGGCTTGTTCGCCCCGTACTGGCGCTCCGACGCCCGCGGTGTGATCGCCGGTCTGACCCGGTACGTCACCAAGGGCCACCTCGCCCGGGCCGTCCTGGAGGCCACCGCCTGGCAGACCCGTGAGGTCGTCGACGCGATGGAGAAGGACTCCGGCGTCGAGCTCACCGCCCTCAAGGTCGACGGCGGCATGACCTCCAACAACCTGCTCATGCAGAACATCGCCGACGTCCTGAACGCCCCGGTCGAGCGCCCGTACGTGGCCGAGACCACCGCGCTCGGCGCCGCGTACGCGGCCGGCCTCGCGGTCGGCTTCTGGCCGGACCTGGACACCCTGCGGGCCAACTGGCACCGCGCAGCCGAGTGGACGCCGCGCATGGACGACGCCACCCGCGAGCGTGAGTACAAGAAGTGGCTCAAGGCCGTGGAGCGCACCATGGGTTGGGTGGAGGAAGACGAGCAGGACTGAACCGAAGCCGGTCGGGGCGCCACGCCCCGGCCGGCCATCGGTGCTTCGTCGGAAGCCTCGCCCGGGGCCGCCGACGGAGCTTCATCGCAAGGGAACCGGCCGTGACCAGGGCCGGTCCCCCCGGCCTCCCAGCAGAGGCCGCACCGCACACCGAGAGGAGACACGGCGCCGCCCGCACCGCGCGCCGTACACACACCATGGCAACCATTCCGACCCTGGGCGCCGAGCGCACCGCCGGACGCACCGCCTCCCGCGCCGAGACCCGTGAGCTGCTGGGCAAGGCGACCTACGACCTGCTGGTGATCGGCGGCGGCATCCTCGGCACGGCCGTGGCCTGGACCGCCTCGCAGGCGGGTCTCAAGGTCGCCATGGTGGACGCGGGCGACTTCGCCGGTGCCACCTCCAGTGCCTCCTCCAAGCTGGTCCACGGCGGTCTGCGCTACCTGCAGACCGGTGCGGTCAAGCTGGTCGCCGAGAACCACAAGGAGCGCCGGGCGCTGGCCACCGACGTGGCGCCGCACCTGGTCAACCCGCTGACCTTCTTCGTCCCCGTCTACAAGGGCGGCCCGCACGGCGCCACCAAGCTCGGCGCGGGCGTCTTCCTGTACTCCGCGCTGTCCGCCTTCCGTGACGGCATGGGCCGGGTCTCCACCGCCGCGCACGCCGCCCAGCAGGTGCCCGCGCTGCGCACCGAGGGCCTGCGCTCGGTCGCGGTCTACGGCGACCACCAGATGAACGACTCGCGGGTCGCCGTGATGACGGTCCGCGCCGCCGTGGACGCGGGCGCCGTGGTGCTCAACCACGCCGAGGTGACCGGTCTGCGCTTCACCGGCGGCCGGGTGACCGGTGCCGAGGTCCGCGACCGCCTGGACGGCAGCGAGTTCGGTGTGAACGCCCGCCTGGTGCTGAACGCGACCGGCCCGTGGGTCGACCACCTGCGCAAGATGGAGGACGCGGGCGCCGCGCCCAGCATCCGCCTGTCCAAGGGTGCGCACGTGGTGGTCAAGCGCCGCAGCCCGTGGCGTGCCGCGCTGACCATCCCGATCGACAAGTACCGCGTCTCCTTCGCCATCCCGTGGGAGGATCACGTCCTGCTGGGCACCACGGACGAGGAGTACACCGGCGACCCGCGCGACGTGCGCGCCACCGACGCGGACATCGACCAGATCATGGGCGAGGCCTCGCACGCGATCCGCGACGAGCACCTCGACCGCGACCTGATCACCTACTCCTTCGCCGGTCTGCGTGTGCTCCCCGGTGGCCCGGGCGACACCGCCGCCGCCAAGCGCGAGACGGTCGTCACCGAGGGACGCGGCGGCATGCTGTCGGTCGCCGGCGGCAAGTGGACCACCTACCGGCACATCGGCCGCACCGTGCTGGAGAAGCTGGCGCACGTCTCCGGCACCGGCCTGGCGGACGACATGTCTCCGATCGCCCGCACCGTTCCGCTGCCGGGTGTCGGCACCCCGAACGCCGTCGCGCACCGCCTGCTGATCGACCGCGAGCCGGGCTCGCGGATGGACCCGCTGGTCGCCAAGCACCTGGCCAGCCACTACGGCACGCTCTCCTTCGAGATCGCGCGCCTGATCGCCGAGAACCCCGAACTGGGCGAGCCGATCCACGAGGACGGCCCGGACGTCTGGGCGCAGGTTGCCTACGCCGCCGACAGCGAGTGGGCGTACACCGCCGACGACGTGCTGCGCCGCCGCACCACCATGACGGTGCGCGGCCTGGACACCCCGGAGATCCGGGACCAGGTCGAGGCCTTCCTGTCGAAGCGCCGACAGGGCTGAACTCGGCAGGGCCGTATGCCCAGGGGCTCGGGCCCGGTGCTCTGAGCCACCGGTCGAAGGGCGGGTACCCGGAGGTGGGTACCCGCCCTTCGGCGCGCCCGGGACGTTGTCGGATCGACACACGGTCACATGTCAGATGAGCTGACTGTGCGACGTCGGATGGGCGGATGCTCCGATGTCGGATGAGTGGACCGTCCGACATCGGATCAACTGACCGTCCGTCTTCAGATGAGTGGACCGTCCGACATCGGATGAACAGCCGCTCGGCCTCGCCGGCCGAGCGGCGCAGGTCACGACGGTCTGCTGCGATTGCCGCGCGGGACGGTCGGTTCGAGCAGCCGGGGCGGCACGGCGCGAAGGTCCACTCCACCGACCCGGCCAGGTGGGCCCACGGCGCGGCGACCTGTATGAGCCCGGGAATGTCGCGGCCTCGGCGTGCTCCTGAGCGAGCACGCCGAGGCGATCGAAGCGGATCTGCTTCGCGAATCCCTGAGTTGGGGCTGCCGGACCACCCAGCGGAGTTCGATGCCGGTCCACTCACCGGGCCGGCCCTGCGGCCCCGTCGGGACGCCTCCGGCAGCGAGGTGCTAGACGACCAGGCCGAGCGGGAGGATCAGGGCGATGGCGACCACCGAGATCACCGTCTCCATGATCGACCAGGACTTCAGCGTCTGGCCGACGCTCATCCCGAAGTACTCCTTCACCAGCCAGAATCCGGCGTCGTTGACGTGCGACAGGAAGAGCGAGCCGGCGCCGATCGCGAGCACCAGCAGGGCCGCGTGGGTGCTCGACATGTCGGCGGCCAGCGGCGCGACGATGCCGGCCGCGGTGATGGTGGCGACGGTGGCCGAGCCGGTGGCGAGGCGGATCAGTACGGCGATCAGCCAGCCGAGCAGCAGCGCCGAGATGTGCCACTTGCCGGACCAGGTGCTGACCGCGTTGCCGACGCCGACGTCGATCAGGGTCTGCTTGAAGCCACCGCCCGCGCCGACGATGAAGACGATGCCGGCGATCGGACCGAGCGACTTCTCGACGGCGCCCGCGATCCGGGCCTTGTCGAAGCCGGCGGCCTTGCCGAGGGTCAGCATGCCCAGCAGTACGGCTGCGAGCAGGGCGATCAGCGGGGAGCCGACGAAGTCGACGAAGCGCTGGATGCCGGCCTTGGGGTCGTCGACCACCACGTCGGCGAGGGCCTTGCCGAGCATCAGCACGACGGGCAGCAGGATGGTGGCGAGCACCGCGCCGAACCGCGGAGTGGGCTCGGGGCGCTCGTTCTCCTGCGGGGTGGTCCCGGCCGGGAGGCTCAGCGGGCCGACCCAGCGCTCGGCGAGGCGGGAGAACAGCGGACCGGCGACGATCAGGGTCGGCACGGCGATCAGCAGGCCGAGGGCGAGGGTCACCCCGAGGTCGGCCTTGAGTGCGTCGACGGCGACCAGCGGGCCCGGGTGCGGCGGCACCAGGCCGTGCAGCACGGAGAGTCCGGCCAGCGCCGGGATGCCGATCCGGATCACCGGGACGCTCGCCCCGTACGTGAGCGGCGCCCGCCGGGCGACCAGCAGCACGATCGGGACCAGCAGCACCACACCGACCTCGAAGAACAGCGGCAGCCCCAGCACGGCCGCGATCAGCGCCATCGCCCAGGGCAGCAGCCGCTTGCCGGAGCGGGCCAACACGGTGTCGGCGATGATGTTCGCCCCGCCGGAGTCCGCGAGCAGCTTGCCCAGCATCGCGCCCAGGCCGATCAGCAGGCCGACGCTGCTCACGGTGGCGCCGAAGCCGGTGACGAAGCTGCTGGTCAGCTTATCGAAGGGTGCTCCGGCGACGGCGGCGAGCAACCCGGAGCCGAGCGTCAGCGCGAGGAAGGGGTGCAGCTTCAGCTTGGTGATCAGCAGCACGATCACACCGATGCTGAGCAGCACGGCTGCCAGGAGTTGGCCATCACTGCCGGTGTGCGGCAGGGCCGGTGGGGCGGCCGCGAGGAGAGTGGGGGTCACGCGAGGTCTCCATTGACGGGCTCCCGCCGCCCGGGCCCGGGGCGTGCCACCGCTCGGAGCGGCGGACGACCGGGAACGAGGGGTGCGGGAGCGGAAGGCGTGCGAAGCGGGTCAAGAACGCCCGGGGGCGGGCGGGCGAGTCACAGCAGTTCCTCGGCCATCTCGACGAGTTGTGCGGGCGTGTGGGTGACGTCCAGTACCGCGCCGCGCTCGTCCGGCTGCAGCGGTTCGAGGGTGGCGTACTGGGAGTCGAGCAGCGAGGACGGCATGAAGTGGCCGGTGCGGTGGGCGAGCCGGTCCTCGATCAGGCCGTGGCCGCCGCTGAGGTGCAGGAAGAAGGCGTCCGGGCAGTCGGTGCGCAGGATGTCGCGGTACTGCCGCTTGAGCGCCGAGCAGGTGACCACACCGCCGGTTCCCGCCTTGGCGCGCTCGCCGAGCCAGTCGGCCAGCGCGTGCAGCCAGGGCCCGCGGTCCTCGTCGTCCAGCGGGATGCCCGCCGTCATCTTGGCGATGTTGGCGGGCGGGTGGAAGTCGTCGGCCTCGGCGTAGGGAAGGCCGAGCCGCTCGGCCAGCAGCCGGGCGACGGTGGTCTTCCCGACGCCGGAGACACCCATGACGACCACGATGGGCCGGGGGGCGGTCCGGTGCTGGTTCTCGACGCTGAGAGCCATGGGGTAGTGCTCCTGTTCTGCCTGCTCGGGTGCAACCATCACGCAAAGATATGACTTATTCAAGAGGTCTAAACGCAATCGTCATACTTTCTATGCCTGACGATCTACCGCCGGGGCTGCGCCCTCTACCCTGGACGGATGGAAATCCAGGGCCTGCCCGGCCGACTCCTCGCAGACCTCGGACCAGCCATCGCCTCCGGTGAGATCCCGGCCGGCACGGTGCTGCGCAGCGAGGAGCTGGAGGCCAGGTACGGCGTCTCCCGCACGGTGGTTCGCGAGGCGGTGCGGATCCTGGAGTCGATGCGGATGGTCGCGCCCAAGCGCCGGGTGGGCATCACCGTCCAGCCGAAGTCGGGCTGGGACGTGTTCGACCCGATGGTGATCCGCTGGCGGCTCGCCGGGGCGGACCGCTCGGCCCAGTTGCGTTCGCTCGGCTCGCTGCGGGTGGCGGTCGAGCCGGCCGCCGCCGGACTGGCGGCCCGTCACGCCACCGACAACCAGCGGCGCGAGCTGAGTGCGCTGGCCGTCGAGCTGACCGTCACCGCCCGCGCAGCCGATCTGAAGACCTTCTTGAAGCACGATATCGCCTTCCACGCGACCATCCTGAAGGCATCCGGGAACGAGATGTTCGCGCATCTCGGCGACACCGTCGGCGCTGTGCTGACCGGCCGGACGGAGCACCAGCTGATGCCGCATCAGCCGAGGCCGTACGCGGTTCGGCTGCATCGGGAGGTGGCGGACGCGATCTGCGCGGGCGACGCGGAGCTGGCCGAGCAGTCGATGCGCACGATCGTGGTGGGGGCGCTCGAAGAGCTGGACGCCACCCTGGGCTGACCGTATCCGCCTGGTCGTCTGCCCGTTCTTGCCATGGTCCGGCGGTTTACGGGCATGATCGGTGCGGAACGGGGCAAGGTGTCGCTCGGGTGGCGCACTGTGCGCCGTCGACAGGACGGCGCGTCATCCGCACCGGCGGCGTGTCCGCCCCCGCCGGGGGTGCGCCATTCTTGCTAGCGGCGCATCGCGTGCACGAGGGGCGCATCGTGGCGAGGAGTGCGCCGGCTCGGTTCTCGGTCGCCGTTCGTCCGCGCCTTGGGGGTCTGGATGTCCGCTGCACGCCGTCGCCTGCCGGACGAAGTACGGTCGGCCGCCGTTCGGGCCTGGATGAGTCTCTCGTGCACCCTGGTCACGCTGATGGTGGCGACGCTGGCCTCGTACGCGGGGAGTTGGCTGCTGGCGCCGGCGCTGCTGGCCAGCGCAGTGGGTGTGTTCGCCACCGCTTGGTGCCTGTTGGAGATCTTCATCTCGCGTCAGATCGCGGCGCAGCGGATGAGCAGGCCCGACTCGGCCTCGCCGATGTCCGGGAGCCGCTATGCGAAGCGGCGCCCGGACGGGAGCCGGGCGCCGCTGCAGTACTGATCCCGGCGTCGGCCATGGATCGTGCCGGGGGCGCGGGGAACGGTCCGTTCGGTCCGGGGAGTTGGCCGTACGGATCCCCGGATCGACCGGACAACCTGCCGGCGCGCTCACCGAAGTGCGCTGCGGCGGTGGATGGTTGACCGCCGCACCCACCACCCGCCTCGCCGCAGGAGCAGCGCTGGACCTGGATCGTTTAACTGGGGTTCAGCCACCGGCGGTTGGCCCCCTCGGCCGCTCAGCGCTTCAGCACGTAGCCGTACTGGACCGGCCAGTCGGGGGTGACGCCGAGCCGCTGGGCCGCGTGGAGCGGCCAGTAGGGGTTGCGGAGGAGTTCGCGGCCGAGGGTGATCACGTCGGCCTTGCCGCTGGTGAGGATCTCCTCGGCCTGGACGGGGTCGGTGATCAGGCCGACCGCGCTGGTGGCCAGGCCGGTGGCCGCGCGCACCTGATCGGCGAACGGCACCTGGTAGCCGGGGCCGACCGGGATCCTGGCGTCGGGGACGAGCCCGCCGGAGGAGGCGTCGAGCAGGTCCACGCCGGCCGCCTGGAGTTCCTTGGCCAGCAGGACGGTCTCCTCGGGCGTCCAGCTCGGCCGGCCGTCGACCCAGTCCGTGGCGGAGACCCGGAAGACCACCGGCAGCTCCTCGGGCCAGACGGCGCGGATCGCCGCGACGACCTCCAGCGCGAACCGGGCGCGCCCGGCGAAGTCGCCGCCGTAGCCGTCGGTGCGGTGGTTGCTGAGCGGGGAGAGGAACTCGTGGATCAGGTAGCCGTGGGCGCCGTGGATCTCGGCCACCTGGAAGCCCGCCGCCAGCGCCCGCTTGGCGGCGTCGGCGAAGGCCTGGACCAGCTCCTGGATCTCGTCGACCGTCAGCTCGTGCGGCACCGGCCCGCCGGCGGTGAAGCCGATCGCGGACGGGGCGACCGTCTGCCAGCCGAGCCCGTCCGCCGGGAGCGGCGCACCGCCGAGCCAGGGCCTGTCGTGCGAGGCCTTGCGCCCGGCGTGCGCCAGCTGGATGGCGGGCACCGAGCCGTGCTGCTTGACGAGTGCGGCGACCCGGGCGAGCTGCTCCTGCTGCCGGTCGTTCCACAGGCCCAGGTCGTACGGTGTGATCCGCCCGTCGGGGCGCACTGCGGTGGCCTCGACCATCACCAGTCCGACCCCGCCGGCCGCGCGGGTGGCCAGGTGCGCGAGGTGGAAGTCGGTGGCGACACCGGTCTCGGGCCCCTCGGGGGCGGCCGAGTACATGCACAGCGGTGCCAGCCAGATCCGGTTGGGGATGGTCAGCGATCGAAGGGTGATCGGCTCGAAGAGTGCGCTCACGGCTGCTCCTGGGACGGACGTGCAGGGGTTTGTGGAGACACTCGTACGATATCTCTCGTAGTACGACGTCTGTCAAACTACGATTCCTCTCGTACTATCGAGGGGTGACCGAGACCATCGCAGCCACCGGAGACCAGGCCGTACTGCCGGAGCCCACCTGCGGGGAGATCCGCCTGGAGGCGGTGCTGCACGCCCTCGCGGACCCGGTACGGCTGCAGATCGCCACCGAACTGGCGGTCAACCGACACGAGATGGCCTGCCAGGCGTTCGGCCTGCCGGTGAGCAAATCGACCACCACCCACCACTTCAAGGTGCTGCGCGAGGCGGGCGTGATCCGCCAGTTCCGCAGGGGGACGGCCCGGATGAGCATGCTGCGCACGGAGGATCTGGAACTGCTCTTCCCCGGCCTGCTGGACGGCGTGCTGAACGCCGCGCTGGCCCAGCGGGCCCGCGTGGAGCAGTGTCCGGACGGCGGGGCGGTCTGAACGGTCCCGGCGAAGCGGGGACGGCCCGGCGGGGCGGTCCGAACGGTCCCCGTGGCGGGGCTGAGGGCGTCAGCGCTTGCCGAGCGTGAAGAGCAGGATCATGAAGCCCGCCCAGATGTGGGTCGCCGCGATGTAGATCAGCGCCCTGGTCAGCATCGCCTTGCGGCGGCTCTTCTCCTCCGTCTTGGCGTCCGCCATCGGTGGGCTCCCTGGGGTTCGGCGGCCGCGCCGCCGCGCAGCTGGGCGAGCGGTGCGCCCTGGTCGGCGAGCAGGGTGGTGAGGATTCGGCGTGCGGCACTGTGCAGCTCGGCCACATCGGGGGTGCTCAGCTCGTACACCACGGTGTTGCCCTCGCGGGTCGCAGTGACCAGCTGGGTGCGGCGCAGCACGGCGAGCTGCTGGGAGAGGCTGGATGCCTCGACGTCGATCTCGGTGAGGAGTTCGCGGACCGGCCGCGGGCCGTCCTGGAGGAGTTCGAGAACGCGGATCCGGACCGGGTGACCGAGGGTGCGGAAGAACTCCGCCTTGGCCCGGTACAGCGGTACCGGCATGCTCAGTCCTCGTCCCCTACGTCGTCGTCCGGCTCGTGCGGAACCGTGATGCTGTGGCGGGCGGCGATGCGGAGCAGCCCGGTGATCCGGCCCCGGTACGCGTCGATCCCGTCCTCGTCCCCGGCCTCGCGGGCTGCCGCGAGGTCCAGCCTCGCCTGGGCGAGCTGGTCGCGCAGTTCCTCGGCGAACACGTCGGTCACGCGTACAGGATCTATGAATGTGAAGAATTCTTCAAGCCGATCACCGGCCTCCTGACCGCCGGTCCGGACACGGCTTCCCGGACACCGGAGCGGCGGCGCCGGAGTCCCGCCCGAGCCGCGCAGCAGCAGGGGCATGGAACGCCGTGAACGGCTCTCCATGCCCCTGTCACTGCAACTCCTCACCGCTGGAGGGTCGTTCAGACGGCCGCCGGCTCCGCGGGCCGCTTGAACATCCGGGTCGCGGTGATCTCACCGTGGATGGTGGGGCCCTGCGGGTCCTGGGGGGCCGGGAGGCCGGGGCGGAGGTGCTCCTCGACGGAGATGTACTTGAGGCCGGCCCGCAGGTCGGCGTCGTTGCGCAGGCGGATGACCAGCGGGAACTCGGCCAGCGCCGTGGTGTCGAACAGACCGGTGGTGTAGATCAGCTGGACGCCCAGGGCGTCGGCCACCGCGCGCTGGAGCTCCAGCAGGTAGGTGGCGTTGGCGCGGCCGATCGGGTTGTCCAGGAAGAGCGTTCCGGCGTGCCGGAGCTGGGACTGGCCGCGGTCGTTGGCGCGCAGCGCGGCCATCGTGCAGTAGAGCGCGATGGCGGCGGTGAGCAGCTGGCCGCCGGAGAACACGTCGGACATCTGGCCGACGCCGACGCGTTCGGCGCGCAGCACCGCATCCGGCTTGAGGATCTCGACGCTGACGCCCTTCGGACCGATGGCGGCGGCGACTCCGCGCAGCAGCAGGGACATTCCGTCCCGGCGCAGGTCGGAGTTCTTCTTGACGGCGGCGCGGGTTGCCTCGTCGATGACCTCGCCGAGGCGTTCGACCAGCACGGCGTGGTCCGGGTCCTCGAAGCGGATCCGCAGGAACTCCTGTCCGGACCACTCCCCCAGGCCGTCGGGCAGCCGGGACAGGCGCTGGGCTGCGCGCAGGGTGGCCAGCGAGCTCTCCACCAGGCCGCGCAGGCGGTCCACGATGGAGCCCCGGTTGCGTTCCAGCTGCGCCAACTCGTCGCTGAGGACGCGCAGTCGGGGCGCGAAGGCGGCGGCCCAGGCGGCCGCGTGGTCGGGCAGCGTGGCGGCCGGGAGTTCGCGGATCTGCTGGCGGGCGGGGGTGCGCACGGCCTCGTAGCGGGCGGCGTTGGCGTGCCGGATCAGGGCGTCGGCCGCGTCGCGGACGGCGAGTTCGGCGGCGCTCAGCTCGGTGGCGGCGGCGCGCAGGCTGCGGCGGGTCTCGGTGGCGGCGCTGCGGGCCTCGGCGAGGCCGCCGAGGTACGGGTCCGAACTCTGCTCCGCCTCCTCGGGGTTGTCGCGCAGGCCGTCGCGGAGCCCGGCCGCGGCCTCGTCGAAGTCGGCGGCGGCGCTCTGGGCGGCGTCCAGGGTGCGCTGGAGGTCGGCGTACTCGAGGCGGGCCGTCTCCACCTGCTCGCGGCGCTCGGCCAGCAGCGAGGTGGCGGTGCGCAGCAGGGTCTGGGCGTGCTCGGGGTCGGTGGGGACCAGGTCCTCGGGCAGTTCGGTGTGGCACTCGGCGCCGTCGGCGGGGGCGGAGCGCTCGACCTCGCCGCGCAGGCGGCCGAGTTGCTCACTGGCGGTGGCGGAGCGGGACTCGATGGTGGCGACCAGCTCCTCGGCCCGCGCGGCGGCGGCCTGGCGGGCGGGGCCGTCGGCGCCGTCGGGGCTGGAGAGCAGTTCCTCGGCGCGGGTGCGGACCTTGTTGGTGAGGCGGTCGAGCTCGGCGGCGGCTGCCGCCTCGTCGCCTTCGGCGCGGGCCTGTTCGGCACGTAGGTCGGCGCCGACACCGACCTTCTCGTAGAGCTGGGAGGCGGCTCGGTAGGCCTCGCGCAGGGCGGGCAGCGAGGCGGGGGCTTCGTCGGGTTCGATGATCTCGGTGCCGGCGGAGATCTCGGCGCGTTCGGCGCGCAGGGTGCGGGCGGTGCGGCGGGCGTCGTCGGCGGCGCGCTGGGCGGCGCGGCGGTCCTCGTCGCAGGTGCGGGCGCGCTCGGCGCAGCCGGCCTGGCGGCGGTCGCACTCGGCTGCGTCCTCGGTGAGTTCGCGGCGGCGGCGGGCCCAGTTGGCGCGTTCGCGCAGCCGGAAGGCGAGTCCGGCCAGGGCGTCGGCGCGGCGGCGGGCGCGCTGTGCACTCTCCCGGTGGTCCTCGTGGATGGCGGCGGCCGCAGCGTGGTCGGTCTCGGCCTCGGCGTGCTCGGCACGCAGGGTGGTGAGTTCGGCGGCGGCGCTCTCGGCGGCGAGGGCAGCGGTCTGGACGGCTTCGGCGAGTTCGGCGAGGGTGCCGGGCGGGCAGCTGGTGTGCCAGGAGGCGAGGCGGGCGGCGAGGGCGCGGTCGTGGCCGAGCCGGGCGGCGAGTTCGCGGATGTGCTCCTCGCGGGCCATGGCGCGGGCGCGCAGTTCGCGGCGCTCGCCGTCGGCGGCGTTCTCGTCGTGCATGGCCGGGTTCGGCGGCACGACGAAGAAGGGGTGGAAGGCGGGCCCATCGGTGTTCGTGATCGGGGCGATCAGCGAGGCGGCGGTGCCGACGGCGACGGTGGAACGCGGCAACAGGGCGGCGCTGCCCAGGGCCTCGCGGGCGCGGTCGAGCGAGCTGGGGTCGGTGACGACCACGCCGTCGACCAGTTCCGGCCGGGCGGCGAGGATCGCCTCGTGGTCGGCCGGGTCGACGGACTGGGCCAGGTAGCGCCAGCCGGGCAGCGCGGGGATGCCGTGCTCACCGAGGTACTCCACGGTGGCGAG
The DNA here is from genome assembly GCF_055579945.1 of Kitasatospora sp. NPDC032150. Classification (NCBI taxonomy): domain Bacteria; kingdom Bacillati; phylum Actinomycetota; class Actinomycetes; order Kitasatosporales; family Streptomycetaceae; genus Kitasatospora; species Kitasatospora sp. NPDC032150. The sequence continues at coordinate 22,671 of NZ_JBVIMH010000034.1, forward strand.
CACGTCGGGGCCCGGCGGCAGCAGCCCGCCGTCGCCGAGCGCGGCCAGGATGCGGGAGTCCTCGGCGGCGGCCGTGCGGAGGTCGAAGAGGGTCCGCTCGGCGGTGGCGATGGCCTGGTCGAGCTGCTCGCGCAGGTCGTCGGCGTTGACGTCGAGGACGGCGGGGGTGAGGAAGCCCTCGCCCTCCTCGGCGCCCTCCTGGTACGGAGTCAGCGAGAGCAGGCCGGCGAGGCGCTCCTCGGTGGCGAGCAGCGCGGCGGTGCGCTGCTCGGCGCCCAGGGCGTGGCGGGCGGCGGTGTGTGCGTCGGCGGCGCGGGCGGCGGCGAGTTCGGCCTTGGCGGCCAGGGCCGAGGTCTCCCGGACCCGGGCGGCGGTCTGCTCGGCGGCGACGCGGGCCTGCTCCAGTGCGCTGGTGGCGGCCTTCTCGGCGTCGGCGGCGAACAGGGCGGCGCGGGCCGGGTCCGGCTCGTCGGAGTCTGCGTCGATCCAGCCGGCCTCGACGGCGGCCTGGGTCTCCTGCTCGACCTCGGCGAGGCGCTGGCGCAGGTGCTCGTCCTCGCTGCGGGCCTTCTGGGCGGCGGTGGCTGCGGCGGTGGCCTCGGCCTGCGCGGCGGCGCCGTCGGACTGCAGCTCCCCGGCGCGCAGCTCCTCCTGGTCGGCGCGGGTCTCGGCGGCGACGGCGGCGCTCTCCAGTGCCCGGGCCAGTGCACCGGCGGCCTTGGCGCGGGCGGCGAGCGCCGGGGCGGCGTCCAGCTCGGCCTCGCGGATCGCGGCGGCGACCCGGGCCACCCGGTCGGCGGCCGCGCGGTGGCGCAGCACCGCCTCGGCGGCTTGCCAGGCGGAGTGCAGCGTACGGGCGTCGGTCAGCTCGCGGCGCAGCGCGGCGGCCTCGGCGGTCGCGGCGGCCAGCCCGAGGGTGGCGTGGCGGTGGGTCAGCTCCGCGACGATAAGGGAGTGCCGGGTGCGGTCGGTCTCAGCGGCTGTGACGGCGCTCGCGGCGGCAGCGACCTCGATGGCGAGGTCCTGGGCACGGTCGCGTTCGGCGGCGGCGCGGGTGGCGAGGGCGTGGGCGAGCCGGCGGGTGCGGCGCTCGGCGGTGCGGTGCGTCTCGCGGACGCTCTCCCGGGCGGTGGTGCAGTCGACGATCCGCTGCAGCAGGTCGAGCGAGCCGGCGGTGAAGTCGCGTTCGGCGGTGAGTTCGGCGCGGCGGCCGAGCTTGGCGGCGAAGCCGTGGACCAGGTCGGCGAGGCCGTCGGTGTCGCGGGTGTCGGTGACGGCGCGCAGCAGCAGGTCGGTGAAGTCGGAGTCGTGCTTGACGGCGAAGAGGCCGGCCGCCTCACCCTCGTCGGCGTTCATCTCGCGCTGGTAGCGGAAGAGTTCGGGGTCGAGGCCGAGTTCGCCGAGGTGCTCGGTCCAGCGGTCGTGGCCGTCCTCGAAGGTGAGGTCGAGGTACGGGTGCGCCTTGCCGGTCTCGGTGAGGGCGTCGCGGAAGCCCTTCATGGTGCGGCGGCGGCCACGGGCCTTCTGGTCGGCCAGGTTGATCCGCTCGGCGACCGGGAGCGAGTCCAGGGTCAGGCCGGGGCCGGGGCGGAAGGAGTACCAGAGCTCGGCGAACTTGCGCGGGTCGGAGGAGACCTGGCGGCCGCGCCACTCGCTGACCTTGCCGACCACGATCAGCTCACCGGTGACGGTGTGCTGCCACTCCAGGGCGACGTGCCCGCAGTCGTCGGCGAGCAGGAACTTGCGCAGCACGCCGGAGCTGGCGCCGCCCAGGGTGTTTCGGTGGCCGGGCAGCATCACCGAGAAGATCAGCTTGAGCAGGACGGACTTACCGCCACCGTTCTCCAGGAACAGCACGCCGGCCGGGGCGGGGCGGCGCTGCGGGCCCTCTGGGTCCGCACCGAACAGACCGATCTGCTGCGGCACGGGCTCGGGCACCGGTTCGCCGACGCCGCGCAGGTCGAGCACCGTGTCGGCGTAGCGGGCGCCGGCCGGTCCGATCGAGTAGAGGCGGACCCGGTTGAGCTCGTACATGTGCGGCGGTTCTCCAGTGACGGGGGGGTCGGGGTGGTCAGGGGTCGGCGGTGGCGGTGGATCAGAGGGAGTGGAAGGGCAGGCCGGCGTCGGCGACCAGTTCCTCGCTGTCGTCCGCGGGCAGCAGGCTGGCGGTGCCGTCGCTGACGGCGACCACGCCGAGTTCCAGCAGTTCGGCCATCGCGGCGCTGCCCGCCAGGTCGCGGACCTGGAGCTGGTAGCGCGCGGTGGTGCGGTAGGTGCCGCCGGAGTCGTCCGAGACCTTCTGCAGGAAGCCGGAGTCGACCAGGAACAGCACCGCCTTGGAGACGATGCCGATGGTGGAGCCGGCCAGGCGGCGGGCGTCCTTGGTGGCACCCGTGGCGCTGCGGCGGGCCCAAACCCGCCAGGCGGACTCCAGGCCCGGTGCGTCGCTGGCCGGGTCGGTGTTGGCGCCCGCGGCCTCGGCCTGCTGTTCGAGCCGTCGGCAGGCCTGGCGGACGAAGGCGTCCACGCCGTTGACGCTGACCCGGCCGAGGTAGCCGTCGTCGGCCAGGTCCTCCGGGCGCGGGAAGGCCATCGCGGCGATGGCCAGGTGGGCCAGGCCGTGCAGGAAGCGGTCGGTGGACTCGGCGGCGGCGCGGCGGGAGTAGTCGCCCATCCGGACCGCGAAGACGGACTCCTCGGCGGCGGCGACGGCCATGCCCGCACGCGGGGACACCTCCAGCACCACCAGGCCCATGCCGGTGGCGACGGCGTCGGCGAGCCGGGCGAACGGCGGATCCTCCCGGTGCCGGCGGATCAGTTCGGCGTACTCCGCGTCCCGGGCCGGGAGCAGCTTCGCCTGCAGTCCGAAGGAGACCAGCCGCGCGGCATCGGCCACGTCGGCGGGCGTGATCGGCGCCGGGGCGGGCTCGGGGTCGGGCGCCCAGGTCGCGTCCGGGTGAGTGATCACGGATGGTGCTCCTTGCGGATGGTACGGGGGAGGACGGGACGGCTTGCGGGGTTCTTTTGGCGCGCGGCCGGCCGGGGTACCGCCGGCGGAGGCTGACGGTGCGCCGACGGCTGACGGCGAGCCATCAGCTCGCGTCCTTGCGGTCGGCCGCCATGCCGGCGGCGTCCAGCAGGGCGCTGCCGACGATCAGGTCGGCGCCGCCGAACTCCGGGTCGTCCAGCCGGGTGCCGTCGTCGACCGCGAAGAGCAGGCGTTCCTCGCCCTGCCGGTAGGCCGTACCGACCGGCGGGCTGGCCGCGTGCACGGCCAACAGGGCGACCAGGTAGGGGAGTTCCGGATCCTGGCGACGAGCCTCGGCGAGCAGGCCGGAGAGCCGGCGGGGGGCGTCGGCCGGGAGGTCGAGCAGCTCCAGCGCGGCCTCCAGCTGGGCCTCGGAGAAGCGGCTGTCGTCGGGGGTGGCGATCAGGTCGGGGTCGGGCAGCTCGGCACCGAGGTGCTCGCGCTCGACGGGCGGGGTGAGCAGCAGGTCGACCAGGTCGGTGACGCGTACCGAGACCGGGGTGCGCAGGCCGATGCCGCGGGTGAAGAAGGCGTCCGTCGGCCGGGTGGCTTCGGCTATCGGCAGGCCGAGCAGCGGGGCGAACAGCTGGCCGTAGAGGTCGATGCCGCTGCCGGCGCTGGGCGCGGCGAAGGCCTGGCGGTCCTGCTCGGCACGGAACAGCGGGCCGGCCTCCAGCAGGCGGGTCTGCAGCTGGGTGTGGCGGCGGATGCAGTCCTTGACGATGTCGACCAGCTCGGCGGCGCGGCGCTTGTGCTCCGGCCCCTCGGCCTCGTCGCGGGCCTTGCGGATGTTGGTGAGGATCGCGTTCTCGTGCCGGTAGCGGTCGGCGATGTGGTCCAGGGCCTCGTCGATCAGGTCGGGAATGGCCTGCATCCAGTCCACCGCGCGGACGTTGCGCCGGGTGGCCTCCAGGGCACGGCGCAGCGTCTCGGCGTACTGGACGGTGCGGTAGCGGGCTTGCTCGGCAGCGAGCTGGGCGTCGGCGAGGCGGCCGCGCCGGATCAGCACCTCCAGCTTGACCTCGGCGGCGATCTGAGCGGACGTCACGTCGGTGTCGAGCGCGCCGACCAGGACGTTGACCGCCTCGTCCGTGGTGCGCAGGTAGACGCCACCGTCGGGGCCGGGCACTTCCTCGATCAGCTTGAAGTCGTAGTCGCGCCTGACGTACTCGCCGTCGGCGGCGAAGGTGCCGTAGACCATGCGGAAGCCGCGGTCGACGCTGCCGACGTTGATCAGCGACTCCAGCACCCAGCGGGCGACCCGCTCGTGCTCGGCGGTGGCGCGGGCGGGGTTCTGTGCGGCGACCCGGGGCAGCAGGCGGGCGAGCACGGTGTCGCGGTCGGCGCCGGTGTCGAAGTCCATGTTCAGCGTGACCAGGTCGATCACGGCCAGGCCGATCTCGGCCATGGTGTACGAGCCGTACTCGCCGGCAAGGTTGACCTTGCGGCTGTCGAGGTCGTGCAGCGGGGCCGTGCAGGCCAGTGCCTTGAGCCGACGGGCGAGCCCTTCGTCGGCGGCCGGGCCCGGGGCGGGCCGGGCGGCTGCGGCGGGCGGCCGGAGCTCGGTCCCGGCGCTCTGATCTGCGATGGCGGTCACGGGGGACAAGATTAGAGGTTCGCACCGGCAAGGTCCGAAACGAGCCCGGCCATCCTGGCCGCCGGGGACGCGAAAGACGTCCACGGCGAAGTTGAACGCGTTCAATTCCAGGTCTACAGTCGACCGCGGAGCGGCCGGACGGTGTTCTCCGGCCGCCGTTGGGACAGGTTCGGACAGGTGGGGGCTTGGCATGGGAAACCTGGATGGCGCCGGGACGGCCGGCGAGCGGGCATTGCGCGGGGACGGCGCAGCCGACGGCGGGGACGGCGCAGCCGACGGCGGGGACGGCGCAGCCGCGGGCAGCGCGGCCGGAGCCGGTGAGCTGCGCCGGATCAGGACCTGGCTGTGGATCTTCGTGGTCTGCCTGGTACTGAGCGGGCTGACCGCCTTCCCGCTGCAGACCGAGTCACGCTGGCTGGCCGAGTTGATCGGCGGCTCACCGGTCGGCCATACCTTCCCGGCGGCGACCGCCTGGGCGGAGCGGATCCGCGACGGGCTGGCCGACACCAATGCCCGCTATCCCTTCCTCGCCTACGGCACCGACTGGCTCGCCTTCGCGCACCTGGTGATCGCGGCGGCCTTCTGGGGACCGATCCAGAACCCGGTGCGCAACGTCTGGGTGGTCAGGTGGGCGGTGATCGCCTGCGCCGGGATCATTCCGCTGGCACTGATCTGCGGCCCACTGCGCGACATCCCGCTGGCATGGAGATTTGTCGATATGTCTTTCGGCGTGGTCGGCGTGGTGCCGCTGCTGATCGTGCTGCGCGCGATCCGGCGACTCGAACGGGCCACCACGGCGCCGGGTGTCCCACTGTCAGCCTGACCGCGCCCAGCCGGCGGCCCGGCCCCCGGGGAGCGGACCGTCGACGGGTCGCGGGGGGCGTGGGGGCGTGTCCGCCGACGGACGGCAGGTGGCGCGGTGGTGATCCGATGGGCCGCCGTCGTACCGGGGTTCCGCACAGCGGAGCGTCCTGCGCCCCGGGCGGCTATCCACCGATTGGGGGAGCGTGCGAGGGCCCGTCGCACGCTCCGTCGCCGGGTCACACTCACCCCTGCCACCGGCCAGGCCCTACGATCAACCCGAACAGCGGGCGTGGGCAGACGCGGCAGCATGACGCGGGAGGCGGGCGTGGCGTGGCCGATGCGGTGATCGATCTCAATGCGGATCTCGGCGAGGGGTTCGGACGCTGGGACCTGACCGACGACGAGGCCCTGCTCTCCGTAGTCACCAGCGCCAACGTGGCCTGCGGTTTCCACGCCGGCGACCCCTCGATCATGCGCCGGGTCTGCGCGCTGGCCGCCGAACGCGGGGTACGCATCGGCGCCCAGGTCTCCTATCGCGACCTCGCGGGTTTCGGCCGCCGGGCGATGGACGTACCGCCGGAGGAACTGGCCGACGAGATCGCCTACCAGATCGGCGCTCTCCAGGTCTTCGCCCGGGCGGCCGGTTCCCGGGTCTCGTACGTGAAGCCGCACGGCGCGCTCTACAACAAAGTGGTGGGCGATTCCGAGCAGGCCGAGGCGGTGGTGGCCGGGGTGCTGCGGGCGGGAGCGGTGTGCGACGGGCCGCTGCCCGTGCTCGGCCTGCCCGGGTCCCGGCTGCTGGCGGTGGCCGAGGGCGTCGGACTGCCGGTGGTCGCCGAGGCGTTCGCCGACCGGGCGTACACCTGGGCGGGCACCCTGGTCCCGCGCCGCGACCCGGACGCCGTGGTGCACGACCCGGAGGCAGTGATCGCGCGCGCCGTCGGCATCGCCAGGGACGGCCTGGTCACCGCCGTCGGCGGGGAACCCGTCGCCGTCGAGGCCCGTTCGCTCTGCGTGCACGGCGACACCCCGGGCGCGGCCCAGCTCGCCTGGCGGGTACGCGGAGCGCTGGCGTCCGCCGGCGTACGGGTCGAACCGTTCGCCTGACACGCCCCGGCACGGGCAACGGCCCGGACTGACAGGCGGACAGGCGGATGAGCAGGGGTGGGCGACCGGTCCGGGCGCGGACACGGTACGGGCACGGGCACGGGCACGGGCACGGGCACGGCCAGGAAGCGGCGGTTGGCGGCTATGGCGGGGAATGGCGGAACATGGCAGATGGTTTGATGTTGCGTCAGGTCGGCGAGGACGCACTGCTCGTGGAGGCCGACCGGATCGAGCGGGTGACCGCCCTGTACGTCGAGCTGCTGGCCCGGCGGGACGAACTCCCGGAGATAGCCGAGATCGTGCCCGCCGCGCGCACCGTCCTGCTGGACGGCGTCACCGACCGCCCGCTGCTGCTACGGAAGTTGGCCGAGTGGACGGTTCCGCTGCACCTGCCCGCCGAGGGCCCGCTGGTCGAGGTGCCGACGGTCTACGACGGCGCCGATCTGCCCGAGGTCGCGGCGCGTTGGGGCGTCTCGTCCGAGGCGGCGGTGCGGATCCACAGCGAACCGGAGTACCGGGTGGCGTTCTGCGGCTTCGCCCCGGGCTTCGGCTATCTGACCGGTCTACCCGAATGCTATGAACTGCCCCGCCGCGAGACCCCGCGCAGCTCCGTGCCGGCCGGATCGGTCGCGCTGGCAGGCTCGTTCACCGGGGTCTACCCGCACTCCTCCCCCGGCGGCTGGCAGCTCCTCGGCCGCACCACGCTGACGCTCTGGGACGTCCGGCACGACCCGCCCGCCCTACTCGCCCCGGGCGTCCGGGTACGGTTCGTCCCGGTTCCGGACACCCTGAGCGGCAGTCGGCTCCCACCGGCGGGCAGCCGGGCAACGGACCACCGTTGACTTCCTCTCCCTCGTGAACGAGGGGGAATCCAACCCTCGCGGTTCGGGCTTTCCGCTCCACAGCCGGCAGCTGTCCTGGAACTACCGGCGGAGGGGCGGTGCACCGCCCATCGGTCTCGCATCAGCTCCACGGACCTGACTTCCCGCCAGCCCTGCGGTAGGCCCGGCAAGCTTGGCTACCGCTTACCGGGCACCATGGTCCGCCCTGCCGGCGAAACGCCGCTTCCTGACCTGCTCCGCAGGAAGTCCGATTCCCCCCGGCTGAGGCCAGGGGATCTCCTGGAGGTATCAATGAACGGCCTGCTCGTCGTGCGCCCCGGCCCGCTGACAACGGTCCAGGACCTCGGGCGGCGCGGTGTGGCACACCTCGGCGTACCGCGCGGCGGCGCACTGGACGAGCCCGCTCTGCGGACGGCGAACCGGCTGGTCGGCAACCCGCCGGGCACCGCGGCTCTGGAGACCACCGTGGGCGGCGTCGCGGTGAAGGCCCTCTCCCCGCTGCTCGTCGCGGTTGCCGGCGCGCCCGCACCCGTGCGGGTGGACGGGCGTCCGGCCGCGTGGGGTGCGCCGGTCGTGGTACCGGCGGGGGCGGTGGTCGAGGTCGGGCCCGCCACGTACGGCGTGCGCAGCTATCTGGCGGTGGCCGGCGGGCTCGCGGTGTCCGAGGTGTTCGGCAGCCGCTCGACCGATCTGCTGTCCGGGCTCGGTCCCGCACCGCTGACGGCCGGCCAGGTACTGCCGGTCGGACCGGCGGTCGGGCCGTACCCCGCGGTGGACTTGGCCCCACTGCCCGCTCCCCCGGTAGAACTGATGCTGCGCCTGCGCCCCGGCCCGAGGGCCGACTGGTTCACCGCCGAGGCGCTCGCGGGTCTGGCGCGCGCCCGTTACCGGGTGTCGACGGACAGCAACCGGATCGCGCTGCGCACGGAGGGACCGGCGCTGGCCAGGGCCCGCGAGGACGAACTCCCCAGCGAGGGAGTGATGCTGGGGTCGGTCCAGGTGCCACCGGACGGCCTCCCGGTGATCTTCCTCGCCGACCACCCGACCACCGGAGGCTACCCGGTGATCGGCGTCGTCCCGGCCGCCGACCTCGCCGCCGCTGCCCAGGCCCGCCCCGGTACCCCGCTGCGTTTCTCCCTGCTGCACGGTCCCCGGGACCGGTCCGGCAGCTGAGACGGAGGGCGGGCAAGGGCCAGGGCCGGCACGAGAGCAGCACCACGGTCTCCTGTCAGCGGCCGAAACGGTTCAGCAGCCTGCCGCCATGCGGTGAGGCGCTGCCCGGGGGGATGCCCGGTGGGCCGCACGCTGTCACCGGCGCATGCGGCCGGGCCGACCGGAGACCGCGGGCCACCGTCGCCGGGACGTCCGAGCCGGGCTCGGCGGCCGGGTTACTCCCCCAACTCGGAGAGCCGACGCTCCAGTTCGGTCCGCTCGACCGCGTTGCCGGTCAGCGACAGTGCGCGCCGGTAGGCCCGGGCCGCGCCCTCGCGGTCTCCGACCTGCCGCAGCAGCTCGGCGTGGGCCGCGTGCAGCGGCTGGTAGCGCGCCAGCCGGGAGTCGTCGAGCAGCGGTGCGAGCACCTCCAGACCGACCGAGGGGCCGACCGCCCGGGCGAGCGCGACCGCGCGATTGACCTCGATCACCGGTGAGGGCGACAGGCGGCCGAGTGCCAGGTAGAGTCCGGCGATCCGCGCCCAGTCGGTCTGCTCGGCGCCGGGTGCTTCGACGTGCAGCGCGGCGATCGCGGCCTGCAACTGGTACGGGCCCGGGCGGCGCAGCCCCATCGCGGCGTCGAGCGCGCCGAGCCCCTCCCGGATCCGGTCCCGGTCCCATCGGGAGCGGTCCTGCCGGTCCAGCGGGACGTAGCGGCCGTCGGCGTCGAGCCTGGCGTCGCGGCGGGCGTCGTGCAGCAGCATCAGCGCCAACAGACCGCGCACCTCGGCGTCCTCGGGCATCAGGGCAACGAGCAGCCGCCCCAGCCGGATCGCCTCACCGCACAACTCGCCCCGGACCAGCCGGTCGCCCTCCGCCGCGCCGTAACCCTCGTTGAATATCAGGTACACCGCGGACAGCACGCCCTCCAGCCTCCCGGGCAGCGCCGCACCGCCCGGCACCCGGTACGGGATGCCGGCTTCGGCGATCTTGCGCTTGGCCCGTACCAGTCGCTGGGCCATCGTGGTCTCGGAGACCAGGAAGGCCCGGGCGATCTCCCCGGTGCTGAGGCCGCCGAGCGTCTTCAGTGTCAGCGCCACCCGGGCGGGCATCGCGAGGGCTGGGTGGCAGCAGGTGAAGATCAACCGCAGCCGGTCGTCGACGACCTCACCGCCCTCGTCGGCTCCGTGTTCCGGGCGGTGCTCCTGGGCGTCGAGGCGCGCGAGTTCGGCCAGCCGTGCGGCGCGGTCGGCGATGGCCCGTTCGCGCCGCAGCCGGTCAATCGCCTTGCGGCGTGCGGTCACGGTGATCCACGCTCCCGGATTGGCCGGGACGCCGTCCTCGGACCAGGCGGCGAGCGCGGCCGCGAACGCGTCCTGAACGGCGTCCTCGGCGAGCTGGAAGTCGCCGAGGTGCCGGATCAACGTGGCCAGCACCGCACCCTGTTCGGCGCGGAAGGTGCGTTCGACGGCGGCGGCCGGACCAGCCGGTGCCGCAGGCTCAGCGGCCGGCCGCCACGCGTCGTTCGAGCTCACGCCCTATCCCACTCCTGTCCCGCCCCGGCCGCCTAGGCCTGGCCCCAGACCGGCCGCACCTCGACCGAACCATAGCTGCTGCTCGGCATCCGCGCGGCCCATTCCAGTGCGACGTCGAGATCGGGCGCCTCGATCAGGAAGTAGCCGGCCAGGTACTCCTTGGTCTCCGCGAACGGCCCGTCGGTCAGCTGGGTCTCACCGCCCCGCACCCGGACGGTCGTCGCCGCGTCCGGTCCGGCGAGCCCGTCGTTGGCGAGGAACAGTCCGGCCTCCTTGAGGTCCTGGTCGTACCGCATCCACCGGGCGTGCTGCTCGCGCATCTCCTCGGGCGCGGGGCCGCCCTTGGTCGGCAGATAGTTCAGCAGCATGTACTTGGGCATCGTGACTCCTCGGTCGGTATCGGCCTGGTCGGTATCGGCCGCTCGTTCGGCGGCCTCATCCAGGACGACGCCGCAGGTCCGCCGGATTCGACACCCCCTGAGAAGTTTTTTCGGATTCTCGGAAATCCGATGAACTTCAGGCGCCGATCCTGCGACCGGGGCCGCTCCGGCTCCGGTCATCGGGCAAGCCGGTGGCCGGGCCGACCGCGACGGCACCGAGGTCGGACGACACGGCCGCACGCTACCGAGTCCACTCGCCGGGCCGCGCTCCGACAGGCCGTGCGTCGGTCCGGCGCCACCCGATCGCGCCGCGCGCCGACCTCTGGCGGTCATCCGGGACCAGGGGTCCTCGCCACCGTCGTGGCGGCTCCCGTCGAACCGTTCCGGCACCCGCGGATCGCCTCGGTCCGCGGCATCGAGTCAGCGCGGTCCGGCCCTTCCAGCGGGCACCACCTCCACCGGGAGCCGGTCAGTTCCTCCGGAGCGCCGCGAGGAACGCGTCAGGCATTTCGAGACTCAGGCGCAACTCCCGCAGCCGCACCGGGAAATGGACCGCGTATCCGCGTACCGCGGGGTCGATTCCCAGCCGGACCAGCCCCCTCGACGAGCCGTTGACCAGCCAGTGACCGGCGAAACCGTGCACGCCCCAGCCGGTGACCCAGCCGCTGTCCGGTCCGGCGGAGCGGATCGCGTCCAACGGGATCCGCACGCGGAAGGCCCAGCCCATCCGCACCGTGACCGCGCCGTCCCCGACCCGGGCACCCGCCCGGCGCCGCCCGAGACCGACCACGGTGGCCAACGGGAGGAACCAACTGTCGTAGCGCAGTGGGAACTCGGAGATCGTCACCCTGCCAGCCTCGCACAGCACCGGGCCGCAGAACGGCAGTTCGAGCCGTCCTGACGCTCTGTTGATGCGCGCGACCGCCTCAACGCCTCCCGGCAGGCGCGATCCGGGCCGGACTCGCGGCCCGGGGTGCCCGGCCCGGCCCTACGTCGCTCTGCGGCGCACCCGGCTTGCCGCGCGCCTCAGTTCCCGGCAGCGCGGCGGCGCCACCAGACCATGCCGCCGACGGCCGCGGCCAGCACCACCACGACCGTGATGACCACGGGAACACTGCCGGAGGACGAGCCGCTGCCGGATGCCTTCGCCGTGGCCGAGGCGGGCGCCGCAGCGGACGCGGACGCGGAAGGCGAGGCGGACGCGCCGGTCGAGGCACCCACCGAACCGGCGGTGGCGGTCGGCGTGGCGGGCGCAGCCGACGGGTCGGCCGGCAGCGGGGTGGCTCCGGGGGCTGCGGCCGCCAACTTGAGTACGGGCGCCGGGTGTTCCGGGGCGGCCCCGCCCTGCGGGAGTTCGATCCAGCGGTCGACGTGGCCGTCCGTGTAGGTCACCAGCGACTTGAACACCAACTCCTTGGCGTCCGGCAGCTGCCGCACCTTGATCTTGTAGCCGGCGGCCTTCGACGGCGCCAGCGCGGGGCCGGCGACGGTGTAGCCGTCGGCGGAGGGCGTGAGCATCCACCCCTGCGGTCCGTCGGTGAGCGTCACGTCCGCGGGCGCGATGCCCGTCGGCAGTGCGACGCGGATCTGGTTGATGCCCGCCGTGTCCGACTCGCCCTCCGCGTTGAACAAGACGACCGCGCCGACGGCCAGCGCCTGTGCCCCGTCCGACTCGACCTCGACATGCGCCGACGCGGGGCCCGTCAAGGCGAGCACACCGGTCAGGGCGACGATCGGCGTGACGGCACGGGCCAGGACACGGGAACGGGAACGGGAACGGTTCATGAGGACAGCTGCTCCAGGGGGCACGGGGCTGGGGTACGGGACGGAGCCCATGGACGGCCGCGGACGGATCGGCCGGACAGCCCCGCCATCATGCCCCACCCGGTGCCGTGCCGGGTACAGGGCCTCCGCGCGCCGTCGGCGCTCCCGAACCACCGCCGATCTAGCCTCCGGACGCCCGCGCACTCCCCGGTGTGCCTCGGTGCGCCCACCGCGCGCTGCCGCACGCCCCCGGTGTACGCCTCCGTACGATCCCGTCAGGTACGGTCCCGCGCGGTCAGCCGCCCGCGGACCGCGGCGTGGACCTCGGCCTCCTCGGCCGGGTCGGCGGCGAGGCGGCGCAGGCGCTCCAGCACCCGGACGTCACCGGTGGTGGTGACGTGACGGGCGGCGAGTTCGCGGGTGGACTCCTCGCAGTCCCAGAGGCACTCGACGGCGATACCCCGGGCGAAGTGCGGGTCGGTCACGGCGAGGGCCCGGGCCGCGCGGCCGCGCAGCTCGGAGGAGGCCGCCTCACCGTAGATGTGGCGCAGGGCGGGTACGGCGTGCGCGGCGGCCAGCCGTCCCGCTCCGTCGACCAGGGTGCCGAGCCCGGCACCGGCCACCCCGCGGACCGAGAGCCAGCGGCGCAGCGCGGCGACCACCAGCGGGCCGTCGCAGGGTTCCCCGGTGTCGGCCAGCAGTTGCACGGCCGCCTCGCCGAGGGCGCTGTCGGCGCCGCCGTTGTCCGGATCCGCCCAGCGGCGGGCGTGGCCCAGGACCTCGGGGCCGCGCATCCGCTTGACCAGTTCCAGTGCGGCGCAGACGATCCGCTCGTCGATGTCGGCGGCGGCGGTCTCGATCAGGGCGGCCGCCTCGGGATCCTGCTGGTCGACCAGGTACCGCAGGGCGGCGATCCGAGCACCGGGGGCACCGTCGAGGGCGGCCTCCAGCACGGCCTCGTGGTCCTCCGGGCGGCGGACCACGGCGGCCAGGCAGCGGGCGGCCGCCGCGGCCCGGCGCGCCAGCGCTCCGCCCTCCGGAGGTTCGCCGGTCACCGCGGCCGCGCCCGGCTCCGACCGGTCGGCCCAGGCGAGCACGTCGGCGGTGCTCCAGCCCGGCGTGACACCGCTGCGGTTGAGCTGGCGCTGCCAGAGGTCGAACGGGGACTGCTCGCTCGCAGCGGCCACCCTCGGGTAGTGGGCGGCCCACAGCCGCCACGGCCTCGGTTCGTACGCGGAGCGGATCGCGGCGCGCAGCTCGGCCTCGCCGCGCTCGCCCTCCGGGAAGCGGGCCAGGACGGCGGGTGCGAGCGAGAGCAGCGAGCGGTCGTCGTCGCGCAGCGCCAGCTCGTCCAGGGCCCAGGCCCAGTTGGCGCCGACGGCGGTGTAGCCGCGCAGCAGGTCGAGGGCGTCGCGGCGTCCGTAGGCAGCGAGGTGGCCGAGCACCGCGAGGGCGAGGCCGGTGCGACCCTCGTCCTGGTCGAAGACGTCGGCGGGGTCGTGCAGATGCTGCTCGAGGCCGGTGAGCGGAGCCTCCAGCTCCATGTACAGCCGGGCGTAGTAGAGGGAGCGGTTCTCGACCTGCCAGTCGGCACGCGGGTCGCAGGTGACGCATTCCTCAAGGGCGGCAAGTGCCTCGGCGCGGTCGGCTGCCAGCGCATGCAGCTGCCCGTCACCGCGACCCCTCTGGAGGAGGCCGAGGAGGCTGGCGCTGGGCGCTATCACTGGCTCGAACATGAGGTCAGCATCCGTTGCGGCGGTCGTCGTGGGCAACGGGATTTCCGTCGCCGGGGGTTAACTGGTCGGTCGTGCAAGGGCGCCCCGGGCGCCGGAATCACCGAAGGTTACCGCCTGGGCGCTCCTTACGCACACAGGACCGAGCTGGACTACCCGCGGTCCGACATCGGGACACCGGGAGCGGTCCATCCGTACCGATCCCACCCGGAACAGTACCGAAATCTCCCGACAACGCACCCTGCTCGCACACAACTACAGATGCGGAAGCGGCACGGCAGCGACTGGATCAAGCCACTACCACGCCGCTCCGCGCCGCCGCCGGAATGCCGCCCGCGGACCCTGTCAGATCGCGCGGGGCTTCGGCGGCATCACCGAATGGATCTCGTCCCGCAGCTCCGCCACCGCCGGGATGCCCTGGTACTTCGCCGACAGCCGGTACATCTCGCGCAGCCGGTCCCAGGTCCGCATCGAGGAGGTCTGGTTGATCGCCGCCAGCGCCATCTTGGCCTGCACCTGGGCCTCGTCCGGCTCGCCGGAGATCCAGTAGACCGAGGCGAGGGTGATCCGGTCCATCAGGGCGGAGCGCTCCCGGCCGCTCATGGCCCGCTTCTCGATCGCTCGGCGCGCGTGCAGCTCGGCCAGCTTGGCCGCGCCCGGGTCGTGCTCGGCGAGCGTCCGGTAGACCAGGGCCTGCATGCCGTGCAGCTCGGCCTCGTCGAAGAGCAGCATCCAGCTCGGTGCCGGGTCGTCGGCCGGCTGGACGAAGAGCTTCTCGGCCTCGCCCAGCACCCTCCTGGTGGCCTCCGAGCGGCCGAGCGAGGCCTGCGCCCAGGCCTCGATGGTGTACAGCATCGCCCTGGTCTGCGGCAGGGCGCGGTCACCGCTGCTGGCCTGGGCGAGCTGCATCAGCTCCAGGGCGTCGTCGGCCCGGCCGAGGTGCAGCATCTGGCGGGCCGCGCGGGAGACCGCCTCGCCTGCCCGGGGGCGGTCGCCGGCCTCCCGGGCGGCCTGGGCGGCGATCACGAAGTACCGCTGCGCAGTGGGTTCGAGGCCCACGTCGTGCGACATCCAGCCGGCCAGCACCGAGAGGTTGGCCGCGACCGTCCACAGCCGCTGCTTCACCCCGGGGTTCAGCTCGTGCGTCAGCAGGCCGCCCACCTCGTTCAGCTGGCCGACCACCGCCTTGCGTTGGAGGCCACCGCCGCGGGAGGCGTCCCAGGCCCGGAACACCTCGACCGAGTGCTCGAGCGCAGCCACCTCGTCGGCGCCGACCGGACCGGGTTCATAGACGTTCACCACAGGGTTGGAGCCGCCCTGGGCGATCACTTTCCGAGGCCCGGGACGTTCCGCCGCGTACGCCACGTCGGGGCCGCTGAGCCAGTCGTACAGATTGTCGGCGATGACGGCACCGGCCGTGAGCGCGGCTGACGCCCCCACAAATCCGCGTCGGTTGAGCATGAGGTCCATTCCCGTGAACTCGGTGAGGACCGCGGCCGTCCGATCCGACTCCCAGGGTTCTGCCGACGGCGTCGTTCCGGACCTGGTTCGCCGGTGTCGTTCCAGACCGAGGTCCTCAGTGGTGACGACACGGCCGAGCCGCTCCGTGAACACGGCAGCCAGCAGTCTCGGCACGGGATCGCGTGGGATCTCCCCCTGCTCGATCCAGCGCCGGACCCGCGAGGTGTCGGTGGACAGCTGCTGCTGGCCCATGGCCGCACCGCGCCGGTTGACCAGCCTGGCCAATTCGCCCTTGGACCAGCCGGTCAGGGCGAAGAGGTCGGCGAGTCTGGCGTTCGGCTCCTTGCTCACGTGAAGCCCCCAGGTTCCTCGGCTGACCTCGACACTAGTAGCCGTGTCATGTGCCACGCGACCATTCGCCATGCTTCGCCAGGGTCCGCCACATGGTGTACCAGTGGCGATCGGGTGTCAGGTAGGAGTGCGCCACCTCGACTCCGGGTCGGGACGGCCGAGGCCCGGTCAGCACACCAGCTGACCGGTCGTCGGCGACCTCTCCCGTGGCCTCGTCGGAAGGGGTGGCGCGGCCGGGTGGCGCGCAGGCGCCGGGCACGGCCACGGCGGCTGCGGCCTCCGCACTTCCCCAGGGTGCGGGCGGCCCGCCACCGCCGCCGCGGGCTCCCACAGCCGTACCGTCCGTGCCCGGCGCCTGCGTTCCACCCCCGGAAGACCGGCCGGCAGTCGGGTGCACGGACGCCACGCGTCCGACTGCCGGCCGGTCGGAGCCCTGACGGTGCGCCAGGACCCGCGCCACCGGGGCAGTCCGTACACGTCAGGGCGTCAGCTCTCACCGGCAGGGGCCACCGATCGGCCAGGAAGGGACTCTCACCACCCCATGTACTCCTCAGCCACCAGCGGCACCACCCAGACCCGCACCGCGCTGCGTCCCCCCAACGCAGCGGCCGGCGGCCGGCCCGCGCAGGGCCCGGTTCCGCGTGGTGCCGAACTCCGCGACCCGCGCGTACTGGCGGGCCGCGGTCCGGTCGGACAGGTCCCGCTCCGGCCGGCCGACCAGCTGGCCGGGCGCCCCGGGGCCGACCGGCTGCTGCGCGGCCGGCATCTGGACCCTTCGGTGGACCGGGTCGACCCGGCTGCCCTGCAGACGCCGGCCGTGCGGGCGGTGCTGGCCAACATCTCGCGGATATGTCCCGCCTTCCTCCCCCGCCAGGTGCTCCGGGAGGGCAGCCAGCACATCCTGATCGCCGGCACCATCGGCCGGGCCCCCGTAGTCGCCAAGTGCCTGTCTCCGCAGGCCCTGCGCGGTGAGCAGCACGTCCAGCTGATCGAGCGCTTCCACCACGAGGTGGCGGTCTACCGGGCCTTCGTCCGGCACCGTCCGCCGGTCCGGCTGCCGCGGCTGGTCGCGGCCGACCACGACCGCTGCGTCCTGGTGCTGGAGCGGGTCCCGGGCCGTCCGGCCTCGCGCGAGCGGCACCCGGTCAACGCGCCGACCCCCGGCGAGGTGCGCGCCGTGCTCGGCGCGGTCCGGACGCTCAACCTGTGGCGCCCGCCGACGGACGTCTTCGGCAAGCCGCTCGACTACCAGCTGGAGGTCGCCAGGTTCCACTCGGTCGGGCAACTGACCGACCGCGACGCGGGAGACCTGCGCCAGCTGCTGCACGGGGTCCAGCACACCTCCTGGCAGCTCTGCCACGGCGACGCGCTCCTCGGCAACATCCTGCTGGCGCCGTCGGGGCCGGTCCTGCTCGACTGGGAACAGGCCGGCTGGTACCTGCCCGGGTACGACCTCGCGGTGCTGTGGAGCGTCCTCTCCGGGGACACCGCCGCCCGCCGCCAGATCAGCCAACTCGCCCAGTCCGGCGGGACGGTGGCGCGGGACGCGTTCCTGGTGAACCTGGTGCTGGTGCTGATGCGGGAGATCCGGCTGCACGACGTGCCGGGCGCGGGCGAGGAGCAGCGCATCATGATCCGGCGACTGTACGACGACGCCGCGCTCGCCCGTCGGGCGGTCCGTGCGGCGGTCGGTACTCGCTGAACCTCCCTCCCGGGTGTACCGGGAGGGCAGGCACTCGGGGCGCGCAGGGAAGGCAACCGCCCCTTCAAGCGAGTGGGGTTGCCGTCCGGGGGCGCGGGGCTCTGCTCGGTCAGCCTCGCGCTCCCGGGCGGCGCGACCGGCTTCGGGACTGCTTCGGCTTGCGACCTTCGGCTCTGCGCCGGGTCCTGCGCCCCTGGCGGGATCGCCCTTCTGCGCGCCCCCGGAAAGCAACTTCGCGCCCTGGAGGGTCTGCGCGCCCCTCGGATGCCTCAGTACGCCCGGCGTGTGCCGCGTTCCAGAGCGGCGCACCCGAGCGCGTCGAGCACCGCGTCCTCGGCCGGGAAGTAGACCCGGCCGCTGAGGATGTCGCGCAGATGGCGCTCCAGCGGGTGGCGGCGGCTGAGTCCGGGATTCCCGGCGAGCGTGACGGCCTGCTGAACGGCTGTGGTGGCGGTGCGGTTGACGGTCAGCTGGGCCGCGGCGGCGCGGGTCACGGCCGTCGGCTCGCCCCGGTCGACCCCGGCGGCCAGACCGGTCACCAGTTCCTCGGCGGCAATCAGCGAGCTCTCCATCTCGCCGAGCGCGGTCCGGTAGCGGGGCAGGTTCGCGAGGAGGTGCCCTCCCCCCGGCCTCCGAGGCCCGGAATCCGGGGGAAGCTCCGTCAGGTCGGCGGGAGCCTTCCGGTCGAGGAAGCGGACCAGCCAATCCTGCGCCGCGCGCGCCACGCCCAGGAGGACGGCGGACAGCGCGAGGTCGCGCCAGGCCAGGTCGAGCCGCTCGGCCGCGAGAACGTCCTCCGAACGCGGTCCGTTCGCCTCGGCCAGCCCGACGGCGGCCTCGGCCGGCACCCGCACCCCGGCGAACAGCACGTCGTGCCCGGCGCTGGCACGCAGCCCGAGCTGGTCCCAGACCGGGTCGATCTCGATGCCCTCGGCATCACCGCGGACCAGGAACAGACCGGTCCGCGGAGCCGGTTCGTCAGTCCTGGCCCATATCGCCATCCAGGCCAGTGCCTCGGACCCGGCGCAGTACGTCTTCCGGCCGTGCAGCACCCAGCTCCCGTCGGCCGCCCGCCGGGCCACCGTGGCGGGCAGACCGGATCCGCCGCCGGGCTCGGTGCGCAGGGTGTCGACCAGCGCGGGCCCGCGCCGGGACTCAGCCAGCAGCTTGCGGTAGACCTGGGCAGGCCAGCGGGGTGCTCTGGCCTGCTCGGCGTGCTGGAGCAGGGTGAAGGCGGCGAGCACCGCCACCGAGGCGTCGCCGCGCCCGAGTTGGCCCAGCACTCGGACGGTGTCGGCGAGCGTTCCGCCCCGGCCGCCGTACCGCGGGGCCATCGTCAGGGTGAGCAGCCCGGCCTCGTGCAGGGCTTCGACGCCCTGGTACGGGAAGGTGGCGTCCCGGTCGTGCTCCTCGGCGCGGGCGGCGAGCAGGTCGACCACCCGGGGCAGCCGGGCGAGGGCCTCGGCGACAGCTGACGGGCCGTCGGTCGGAAGATCGGCGGAGCGGGTGGTCATGGTGCTGTGGCCTCCGGGCGGCAGCGTGAACCTCGGCGGACTTCGGTGGCACAACGGACGGCGTGCGGTTTCGGACGCGGCGCCCCGAAACACGGCAGCCCGGCCGATCGGTTCGGCCGGGCACGCGCCGCCTGCGGAACGGAAGGTTCCCCCCTCAGCGGCTTCGACACGCCGCGCTCGCGGTTCGCCGCAGGTCGAGATAGCTGCGACGGGTCAGCGGCGGGCGGCGACACGACATGCTGGTGACTGTACGAAGCGTTGATCGAAGCCGTCAAGCACACCCGGGAGGCGGCGGAGTGCCCGCCCCGGCCGACCCCCGCCGCAGCGGTGGCGAGGGCGGATCAGCCCTGCTGGAACATCTCCGCGGGCAGCGGCTTCAGCAGCTGGTAGAGATCGTCCGAAATCGGCCGGTCCCAGGAGGCGATGGTGACCTGGACGCCGTCGCTGCGCCCGAACTGGGCGCAGAACACCCGCTCCTCGCTGACCTTGACCTTCTTCACGATCAGTAGGTCATCCCCGAGCATGACGGGGAAGTCCTCGGCCGAGACGAACTCGACCGGCTCGTCGTTCTCCAGCGCCTCGAGCAGCTGGTGGACCTCGAACGGGACTCCGTCGGCCGCGTCCCTGGCCGGAGAGCCCTCCGGCAGGTTGCCGATGAACATCGCCGGACCGCGACCGCCGAACAGGTCGTACCGCAGGAAGATGCCCTGGCAGGAGCCGTCGGGGGCGCTCATCATCATGGCGCCGAAGTGGCCGGGCCAGTCTCCCGGGTCCATCGCGAGCACGTCGAAGTCCGGTCCTGCGGGCGAGCCGGAGCGACGGCGGAGAAATGACATGACACCCATCGTACGTGCCTGTCAGCTGCCACTTCACGGGGTGGGTGGGGGCGCGGCCGAGATCCACGCTCAGAGACCAATGTTGACTCTGAGCAACCACCCGGGCTACGTTCGGTTCTGCACGGCAGCCGCTGTGGAGTCGATCCACCGGGGGGCGGCATGTCGCGGCGCGCCCGCGTGCGCGTTCCCTCACTGCGCACATGCCGTACGACACACACCAGAACCGCCGGATCACTTCCAGCTGTCCACAGACCACCAACAGCAACTCACAACACCAGAAGCCAGGTTCGCGGGGCCCCAGGCCCGTCGCACTCGCGGACCTGCCCGGGACACCGCCGCGTGGGGGCGTGCGGATCCCGGGCACCGGTTCCACCGCCCGAGTCGCTCTTGGGCTACTGGAGCCACGCCTCCCGGCGACTGCCGGCCTCTTCGGAGGCCGGGACCGGCCGACGCACCCGGGTGCGTTCGGGGATTCACCTACGGGAGGTGCTCGGCACTCGTGCCGGGCTGTACAGCAGGCGCCGTGTTCGGCCGCGTGGGGGCGGCCGTCACGGCGTCTGTTGTCTTTTCCTACTGTGGGCCGTTGCTTGTCCAGCAGTCAACGAGTTTTCGGCCGCCAGATTTATTCTCAGCCTCCGGCGGGCGGTCGGCGATTCCCCCGCGGGTGCATCCCGGCCCGGTCGACCCGATCCCTCCAACTCGGATGGGACAGAGCGGACCTGACATCGTCTCAGTCGACTTTCCAATCCGGCCGACGGCCCCGGCCGAATCAGATCCTGAGCGGAACGCCCCGGTTCCGATCGGATCAGCTCGATCCTCACCGGGACCGGAGCGTTCCGGACCGGTTGGTCCTGATCAGGTGAGGTCGAACTCGCCGTCCCTGGCTCCGAGCACGAAGGCGCGCCACTCCGCCGGCGTGAAGACGAGCACTGGCCCTTCCGGCTGCCGGCCGTCCCGCATCGCGATGTACCCCTCGACGAAGGCGATCTGCACATCGCCCACACCCTGGCTGCTCGAGAGCCACTCGGCGTCGGTGAGATCCAACTTCGGCTTCCGGCTGCCCTCCAGGGTCCCCGTGCCGCCGTTCTCCACGCTCGTCCCGCTAGTGGCCACCGTTGTGCTCCTCCCGACAAGTTCCGAAGCCCCAGGGTAGCCACGCCCGGCCCGCGCGGAAGACCTTGCGCCCAGGTCTCCTCCGACCGGGGCCAGTCGACCGGTTCCAGCCGTGGCGGGGCGGGGACTGTGCTATCGGATGACACGGCCCCGGTTCGCCCCGGCGGACGCGCCGGGCTGCGAGAGTGTTGGTCGCACGCCCCCATCACCCTGCCCTCGATCCACCACCCTTAGTCCCCCGCTCACCGGCCCTACCAGGCCCGCCCACCACTCCTGCCGGCCCACCCGCCGACCCATTGGCGAGCCGCACTACCCAAGCCCGCCGGCCCCTAGCCCCGCCAACCCCTTCTCGCCCGCCAACCCCTTCTCGCCCGCCGATCCCGCCAGCACCGCCCACCCGCCCTGACCCGCCCACCAGCCGGGCCCATTCCACGCCCCCAGGCCGACAGGAGCAGCCGATGGACCGCCGGGACGCCCCCCAGGCCGACGTCATCCCGATCTCTTCCGCGCCGTCCGCGCCGCACGCCGAGGCCCCGGCCGCGCGGCCGGGTCGGCCGACGGGACACGGCCGGGTCGGTGTGGTGCTGGTGTCGCACAGCGCCGAACTCGCCGCCGCCGCCGGCGCGCTGGCGGTGGCCCTGGCGCACAGCGAGGACCCGGCCCCGGTCGCCACCACCGGCGGTAGCCTGGGTGACGGCCCCGGCACCAGCGCGGTCCTGATCGCCGCGGCCGCCCGCCGGGTCGACCAGGGCCACGGGGTCGCCGTCCTCTCCGATCTGGGCAGTGCGGTCACCACCGTCCTGGCCGTACTGGCCGAGGCGGACGAGCACGGGCTGCCCTTCCCGGTCCGCTTCGCCGACGCCCCGTTCGTCGAGGGCGCGGTCGCCGCGGTGGCCACCGCCACGGCCGGCGGCGACCTCTCGGCGGTTCTGGACGCGGCCGAGGAGATGTACCGCCAGCACAAGCTCTGAGCACCCCGCCGACGGCCACCGCCCGGAGCAACCGCTGGGCGTCCTGGAACCTCAGCAACCGCTGGGCGTCCCGGAACCGGAGCAGCCGCTAGGCGCCCGCGAAACTGAAGGCGGTCGCGCCGTCGAAGGCCAGGGCGATGTCGATCCTGCGCCGGGTGTACTCGTCGAGCTCGGGCAGGGCCTCCAGCCGGAACCAGCCGACCTCGAAGGACTCGTCGTCGTTCACCCGCGCCTCGCCCGACACGGGACGGCAGCGGAAGGTCAGGTCCAGGTACTGGGCCTGGTCCCCGTTCGGGTACTGCTGCAGCTCGGAGACCGTCACCGAGGTGAGCGCCTCCGGCAGCACCCTCACTCCGGTCTCCTCGAGGCACTCCCGCACCATCGCGTCGGCGGGCTCCTCCCCCGGGTCGATGATGCCGCCGATCAGCGCCCAGCGGCCGGTGTCTGACCTGAGGTTGAGCAGCAGCCGGTCCTGCTCGTCGACGACCACCGCGGTGACGGCGGAGAGCCAGAGCGGCCGGGTCCCGACGAAGGAACGGAGATCGGCGAGGAATGGAGGGATGGCCATGGGCAGACCTTACGCGCCGGGCACTTCCCCGGACTCACCGAGAGCCCGCTGACGCCCCATCCGCCTCCTGCGCAACAGGCGCCTCCCACAATCACGGGACGGCCCGGACGCACGGTCAGGGCCCGGTGCTCCGGAACAGGGCCAGCGCCACCCGGGTGAGCAGCAGCACGCCTGCCGCCAGGCAACCGGCCACCGCCATCGCCCAGGCCGGTCCGTCGCTCTCGGGGACCACCACCGCCACCACGATCCCGGCAGCGACGCAGACCACGCCGACCGCACTGATCAGCAGTTGGTGCCGCTCCACGGCGCAGCCGCCGAACAGCCGCGCGAGACGGCCGCCCGGCTGCTCACGTTGGGTCTCTCCCATGGCACCCACGGTATACCCGAGCGGCTCGGCCCACCCGGTCCGTTCGGCCCGGCAGCGCGCCCATGCCGGCGCCCGGCGCGGTCCGGCCCCAGCCTTGCCGGAGCTCGGTGCGGTCCAGTCCAGCGCGGCCGCGAGTGCCGCCACGCGCCCCCGTGTGAGCCCCGACGAGCTGCAGCGCGCCCCTTGAGCGTCCCTCGCACCGCCGTAAAAATCCATTGGCCGCCGTACAACCATCCGCGGGCCCGAGTGGTCTCCATTACATCGACCGAGCCACACCACCGATCCGACCCACCCGCCCGCTTCAACCGCGTCAGCCAGACCACTGCATCAGCTGGACCATCCAGGACCGTCCCCGGCGAGGGTTGGGAGTCCCCCCGTCGCGGGCCGGAGATCTCGGGTGCGGAGCCGCCGCGCCCTGGTGCCGGAGGCCTTGTGACGGCGCTCCGGCGGCGCCACCACGCCGCATCGGCGACCGAGGGGGACCTGTGCCGTATCCCGAATCCACCACCGTCAGCACCCGCCCCGGCGGCCCGTCACCGGCCGTCCTCCCCGCCGCTCCCCAACCCGAGCGGGACCGGGGTGGCTGGCTGCGCTTCTCCCCCGTCCAGCCGTTCTTCCGGGCCCGCGCGGCGCAGCGCCTGGCCGTGCTCGCGTACCACGGGGTGACCGATCCGCGTTCCTTCGGCGCCCAGCTGGACCGGCTGCGCCGGCTCGCGACGCCGGTCTCGCTGCAGGCCGTGGAGCGGGCGATCTCCGAGGGCCAGCCACTGCCGCCGCGCAGTGTGCTGATCACCTTCGACGACGCCGACCGTACGGTGCTGACGCACGCGCTGCCCGCACTCGCGGCGCGGCGGATCCCGGCGGCGGCCTTCGTGATCGCCGAGCTGATCGGCACCGACCGCCCGTTCTGGTGGCACGAGGCCGCGTTCCTGGCCCAGCACGGCGGTCAGGCGCGTTCGCTGTCGACCAGCGGCCGTCCCGACCAGTTGCTGGCGCGGCTGAAGGCGCTGCCCGACCCGGACCGCCGGCGGACGCTGCACGAGCTGCGGGTCAGTGCCAGCCGCCGTCCGCCCGGTCAGGAGCAGCTCGCTCCGGAGGATCTGCGGGCGCTGCGGGCGGCGAAGGTCGCGATCGGCAACCACACCATGGGCCACCCGTGTCTGAGCCGGTGCGACGACGCGACGGTCGCCGCCGAGATCGTGGGCGCGCACCGGTCGCTCACCCAGTGGCTGGGCGAGCCTCCGACGGCCTTCGCCTACCCCAACGGAGGGTACGAGCCCCGGGCGGATTCGGTACTGCGCGGGCTCGGCTACCGGTTGGGTTTCCTCTCCGACCACCGGCTCGGCCCCCGGCTGCCGGTCCACCCGCTGCGGATCAGCCGGCTGCAGGTGGACTCGACGACCTCGACCCGCCGGTTCGACACCATCCTCTCGGGGCTCGAACCGGCGGTGCAGCGCTGGCGCAGGCACCCCGACGGGGAGTGACCTGGGGCCCCGCAGCCGGGACGCACCGGACGCGGCCGGCCGGGGGCAAGGCTCGGCCGAGCATGGGACGGATGCTCAGCCCGCGGCCGGGACGGGGGCGACCAGCGCCCGGCCCTGGGCGTAGTTCGAGGCGGCGGCGGGCAGCTCGGTGACGCGGCCGCCATGCAGGACGGTGAGGGTGCCACCGCCGGTGGTGGACGCGGCGGCGCCGATCCGCCGCAGGGCCTGGGCGGCGACCGCGGCGGCGGAGCCGAAGCAGACCGGTCCCGGGGCGCCCTGGCCGACGGCGGCGCGGATCCGGTCCTCGACCAGTTCGTAGTGGGTGCAGCCGAGCACGATGGTGTCGGTGCTGGCAGGGGTGCGCGCGGCGGCATTCGCGATGGCGGCGTCGATGGCGGCGTCATCCCCGTGCTCGATGGCATCGGCCAGCCCGGGGCAGGCGATCTCGGTGATCTCCTCGGCGGCTCCGCCGAACTCCTCGATCAACCGGCGCTGGTACGGGCTGCCGGTGGTGGAGGGAGTGGCCCAGATCGCGACCCGGCCGCCACCCGCGGCGGCCGGCTTGATCGCCGGTACGGTGCCGATCACCGGCAGGTCCGGCTCCAATTCGACCCGCAGTGCCTCCAGGGCGCGCACCGAGGCGGTGTTGCACGCGACCACCAGGGCGTCCGGGCGCTGCGCGGCAGCGGCCCTCGCACAGGCGAGGGCGTGCGCCGTGACGCCCTCCGGCGTGAGCGGTCCCCAGGGCATGGTGTCGGGGGCGGAGGAGAGCACCAGGTCCGCGTCGGGTCGCAGGTGTCGCACGGCTGCCGCGGCGGCGAGCAGGCCGATTCCGGAGTCCATCAGTGCGATCTTCACAGGGCACGACTCTACTGGACTCCGCGCCGCGGCTTCGGGGAACGCCTCTGACCCACCATCCGTCCCCGGCGGGCCGGGCCTTCGGCAGGCCGACGCCGGCGCGGAACGTGACTGCATCGGGCCCGGGACACCCGGGGTGCGCGCCACACCGAGAACGCGCTCGCCGGTTGGGGTGGGCGGGCGCCACCCGTGGGGCAGACTGCCGGGGTGACCGTACTGCGCTGGCTGTCGGTGGTGTCCCTGCTCGGCTGGCTCTATCTGGCCGCCGGCCACGGCATGTTCTGGCGGACGGATCAGCGGCTGCCACCGCGCCGGCCGCCCGGCCGCCGGCCCGAGGTGGCGATCGTCGTCCCGGCGCGCGACGAGGCGGAGGTGCTGCCGCTGAGCCTGCCGAGTCTGCTGGCGCAGAAGTACCCGGGCCGGGCGCGGGTGGTCCTGGTGGACGACCACAGCGGCGACGGCACCGGCGCGCTCGCCCGGCACCTCGCGGAGACCGGCGGACTGCCGCTGACCGTCACCACGCCTCCCCCGGTGCCGTCCGGTTGGACCGGCAAGCTCTGGGCACTGCGGCACGGCGTCGAACTCGCCGGTCAGGTCGACTACCTCCTGCTCACCGACGCGGACATCGCCCACGGTCCGGACTCGGTCGCCGACCTGGTCGCCGCCGCCGAGAGCAACGGGCTGGACCTGGTCTCGCAGATGGCCAGGCTGCGGGTCGCCACCGGCTGGGAGCGGCTGATCGTGCCGGCGTTCGTGTACTTCTTCGCGCAGTTGTACCCGTTCCGGTGGAGCAACCGTCCCGGGGCCCGGACGGCAGCGGCGGCGGGCGGCTGTTCGCTGGTCCGGCGGGAGGCGCTGGAGCGGGCGGGCGGGGTCGCGGCGATCCGGGGCGCCGTGATCGACGACGTGTCGCTGGCCCGCGCGGTGAAGTCCACCGGCGGCCGCACCTGGCTGGGGCTGGCCGAACAGGTGGACAGCGTCCGCCCGTACCCGCGACTGGCCCAGCTGTGGCGGATGGTCTCGCGCAGCGCGTACACCCAGCTGCGGCACTCGCCCCCGCTGCTGGCCGGCACGGTGGCCGGGCTCGGGCTGGTCTATCTGCTGCCGCCGGCGGCGCTGCTGACCGGCCTGTCCACCGGGCGGGCCGGCCTCGCCGCGACCGGCGGGGCGGCCTGGGGGCTGATGGCGGGCACCTTCCTGCCGATGCTGCGCTACTACCGGCAGCCCGCCTGGTCCGCGCTGCTGCTCCCGTTCACGGCCCTGCTCTACCTGCTGATGACGGTGGACTCGGCGGTCCAGCACTGGCGCGGTCGGGGCGCGGCGTGGAAGGGCCGGACGTACCGGTGAGAGCGGTGCCGACGACGGGCTGCGTCGCTCCGGGAGCCGGGCGGAACGCGGTTCGACGAAACTCGGTTCACAACCGGGCCGTCTCGGCGCAGACTTTCCCGATGGACCGTCATCTGATCTCCCGTATCGCGCACGCCGAACACCCCGTCGCGGCGCCGCTCTCCGACGAGTCGGTGCGAGGGCTGCTGGACCGCGCCCTCGGTGCCGGTGCCCGACGCATGCTGGATCTCGGCTGCGGGGAGGGCGCCTGGCTGCTGCGCGCCCTGGCGGCGCGGCCGGAGCTGCACGCGGTCGGCGTGGACCTGGACGCCCGAGGCCTGGCTCAGGCCCAGCAGGCGGCCGCGGTGCTCGGGGTGTCGCAGCGGATCGGGCTGCACCACCAGGACGCCCGCGAGTTCAACCATCCGGAGCTCTTCGACGCGGTGCTGTGCGTGGGTTCGACGCACGCCTTCGGCGGTCTGCTGCCGACGCTCACGGCGATCGGCCGGCATCTGGCGCCGGGCGGTGTGGCGCTGGTCGGCGAGGGGTTCTGGGAGCGGGAGCCGACCGGGGCCGCGCTGGCGGGCCTGGGCGGAGCGTCCGCCGCGGACTACGACGATCTGGCGACCACCGTCGACCGGGTCACGGCCGCCGGGTGGACGCCGGTGTACGGGCATGTCAGCAGCCGGTCCGAGTGGGACGACTACGAGTTCTGCTGGACCGGCTCGCTCGCGGCCTGGGCGCTGGACCACCCCGAGGACCCGGACAGCGCGGAGGCGGCGGCGGTGGCCGCCGAGCACCGCGCGGAGTGGCTCGGCGGCTACCGGGGCACGTTCGGGTTCGTCACCCTGGCGCTGCGGCGGACGGCCGACCCGGGCACGGGCGGCACCGGCACCGCCCGCTAGCCGGGGGCGCGGCACTCAGGACCGGGCGATCAGGTCGTCCAGGACCTCGGGCATCCGCTCCACGCCGCCCGCGCGGCTCGGCGAGGTACGCAAACGGCCGCCCTGCACCACGACGGTCGGCACCTCCTTCACCTCGTACCTGACCAGCAGGTCGGACGCGCCCCTGGCGGCCCGGTCGACCTCCGGCGAGCGGTAGGCCTCGCGGAACGCCCGGGCGTCGAGGCCCTGACGCCGCGCCCAGTCGGCGGCCTGCTCCTCACCGGTCAGGTCCTCGCCCTGATCCCGCACGGCGCGGAAGGCGGCGAGCTGCAGGCGGTCCACCTCGCCGAGCTTCTCCAGGGTGTAGTACAGCCGGGCGTGCGCCAGCTGGACCTGCTCGTCGGGCCCGCCGGGCCAGACCGCGGGGACCCTGCGCAGCGTCACGTCCCCGTGGTGCCGGTCGGCCCACTGCTCCAGTGGCTGCTCCAGCTGATGGGAGTGCGGGCAGCCGTACCAGAAGAACTCGACGGCCTCCTGGCGCTCCGCGGTCCGGACCGGTCGCGGGTGGTCGAGGTGGGCGAACTGGGCACCGTCGTGCGGGACTTCGGGGACGGCGGCGGCGGAGGGGCCGGTGAGCAGTCCACCGGCGAGGACGAGCAGGGCGGCAGTGCGCAGCAGAGGGTTCATGGGCGCCACCCTGCCAGTCACGGAGAGCGACCGGCCAGTCACCGATCGGGGCGTTGAGGGCCATTCACCCGACCAGAGCAGTTTGAAAGCGCTTCGGCTCGCACGTCCGTCCAGCTCCGCACGGCGGTCCCCCGGCAGCGCCCGCTTCCGGGGCCGTGGCGGCAGTGCGGCACCTGACACTCTCACGCCCGCGGTGCGGCCTCCGGACGCACACCCGGTCGCCCCCGGGGACCGGGACTCTCGTTCGAAGCCGGGACAGAGCTGCGACGGTTAGCCAGTTCAGGTGAACTCGGCTGGACCACAAGGGCGTTGGATCGGCAGGATCGTCGGCCGGGCCCGTCGGCCCCGCTCCCATGCCTGCCCCCGAGTTTGGAGTTCCCGGTGTTCAAGGGATTCCGCAGCTTCCTGCTGCGCGGCAACGTCGTCGACCTGGCCGTCGGCATCGTCATCGGTGCAGCCTTCACCGCCGTCGTCACCGGGTTCGTCACGGCTTTCCTCACCCCGCTGGTCGGAGTCGCGGCCGGTGCCGTGGGCGACTTCAGCCAGAACCACTTCACGGTCGCGGGGACCACCTTCCCGTACGGCGCCTTCCTGAACGCGCTGATCACCTTTGTGCTGATCGCCGCCGTGATCTACTTCTTCGTGGTGGTGCCGGTCGGCCGGCTGCAGGACCGCTTCTACCCGGTGAAGGACGTCCCGGTCACCAAGACCGACTGTCCCGCGTGTCTGAGCTCGGTCCCGGTCGCCGCCACCCGCTGTGCGTACTGCACCTCGGAGCTCGCCGGTCAGCCCGGAGTGCCGGCCCAGACGACGCAGAACCGCTGACCTCGGCGCATGCCCGTTGACGGGCGCTCAGCCCCCGGCGCCCTCGCCCTGTGACCAGGGTACGGGCGCCGGGGGCTTGCCGACGACCTCCGCGCGCCCTCGGTTCGCGACCAGCACACCGGATTACGTCCGGAAGGTGGCGTTCGTCCGCTGTTCGACTGTCCATCAGACGACGGATTGGCCGAATCTGAACCAGCAAAATGTCGGATCTAAGCAAGTTCGAGCGGTTTGTGCGAGCGAAGACTCTGTAAACACTCGAACTCCTGGGCCTTCCAGTCTCCTCAGCAGGCACAGTTGGGCTTACGGTATGCCCCATGACCTCGCCCCGCTCCTACGACGGAGTCGGCTACCCCTCTCCGTCTTTTTCCTCCGGCACGCCCATCTACGACAGCCTTGTCGCGGAGCGCGGGGTGCCGCAGATCGCCCCGATCAACGTGCCGGCGGCGCTGCCGCCCGCCCTCCCGTCCGGCTACGCCTCGACGTCCGGCTACGGTGCGTCCGGCTACGGCCCGGGCACGCAGGGCCTCGGCACCCCTGGCCTGCCCGCCCCGGCGATCCCGACTCCCGGCCTCCCGGCTCCGGGCTTCGGCACCCAGGGCCTTGACGGCCCGACGGGCAACCTGCCCGCACTGCCTCCGGCCCGCCTCGCGCTCGGCCCGGGCTCCGGTGGCAGCGGGCCCGCCACCGCGTACCTGCCCGCGCAGGCGGCCCCGGTCCCGGCCGGGTACGCGGCCGCACCGCAGCCGCCCGCACCCGGCTACGGCGGTGTGCAGCCGGTCCTGCCGTCGCAGCGTCCGGTGGCTCCCGTCCCCGCCCAGTCGTTCCAGCCTCAGGCCGGTCAGAGTCTCGGCGGGCAGAACAGCTTCGCGTCGGCGCCGCAGGGCTTCGGCGGGCAACCGTCCGGCGGCCTGCCGGGCCAGGGCGGGCCGAACGGCCAGAGCTTCGGCGGGCAGGGCTTCGGCGGCCAGCAGTTCGGCGGCCAGGCCTTCGGCGCCCAGGGCATGGGCGGCCAGCCGCAGCAGGGTTTCGCCGACCAGAGCCTCGGCGGGAACCAGTTCCGCGCCGCCGCGCCGGTCGCGCCCGTGCGGCCGGTCCAGCCGCAACGTCCGGCGCAGTACGGCGAGCAGCAGTACCAGCAGGGCCTGGGCCAACAGTTCGCCAACCCGCAGGGCGGTCTGCAGGCCAACGCCTTCTGACCGGCCGCGCGCCCACTGAGTAACACCCCGAGAACCACAGGACCCGGCGAACGAGGGCGCCGGGCCCGGCAGGGCAAGGGTCGTCCGCGAGGGCCGTCCCGATCGCAGCATGCCTGCGGTGGGGACGGCCCTCGCACATATGCGCTACTGATGCTGGCAGGATGTCGACATGCCACAGCTCACCGCACTTCACATCCACCCGTTGAAGTCCGCCTACCGACTGAGCCCCGGGAGCGCCCGGGTCGAACCCTGGGGCCTGGCGGGCGACCGCCGGTGGATGCTGGTCGACGAACGGGGCAAGGCGTACACCCAGCGCGAGAACCCGGCCGTCGGCCGGTTCAAGGTGCTGCCCGGCGAGGACGGCTCGCTGGCCGTGACCGGTCCGGACGGTGCCCGCCTGGTGGTGGCCGCGCCGTCGGGTGCCGCGGGCGCCGAGCGGGTCAAGGCGGACATCTTCGGCTCGGTCTTCGAGGCGGCGCCGGCGGGCGAGGAGGCACAGCGGTGGTTCGGCGAGCGGCTTCCGGGTGTGCGGCTGCTGCACCTGGACGATCCACGCAGCCGCGCGGTGAGCCCGAAGTACTCCGAGCCGGGCGAGACCGTGTCGATGGCCGACGGCTTCCCGCTGCTGCTCACCACCACGGCCTCGCTCGCCGCGCTGAACGAGCTGATCGCCGCCGAACACCCGGGGGACGAGGTCAAGGGTGCGGCGCTCCCGATGGAACGGTTCCGCCCCAACCTGGTGGTCTCCGGCACCGGGGCATGGGCCGAGGACGGCTGGCGCCGGATCCGGGTCGGCGAGCTGACGTTCCGGGTGGTCAAGCCCTGCGGCCGGTGCGTGATCACCACCACCGACCAGGAGACCGGCGAGCGTTTCCAGGAGCCGCTGCGGACGCTGGCCAAGTACCGCCGCTTCGGGAAGAGGCTGGTGTTCGGCCAGAACCTGATCCCGGACCGCCCGGAGGGTGTGTCGGGCGACCTGCTCGGCACCGTCCGGCTCGGTGACGAGGTCACCGTGCTGGAGGAGGGTCCGCGCCCTGAGCCGGACCGCCGCTGACCGGGGCTGACCGGAAGTGACCGGCGCTGACCGTGGCAGGCTGAGGCATCGGCACCCGGCGTCCGCTCGCTCGTTGTCCTCGGTGAGCGTCCAAGGGCCCGGGCCGGGCACGCTACCGTGGGCACGGGGCGGGCAGGTTCGATGAAGGTGGGATGACGGTTCGTCATGGGTGAGCACAGGGTCCGGGTCACGCAGGACAGCGCCTCTCGGTGGCGGCGGCGCGCCGGGGATTACCAGACGCTGGGCGAGGCGCTCGCGGCGGCCGAACCCGGGGACACCCTGACGATCCGTCCCGGCACCTTCCGGGAGGGCCTGGTGGTCGACAAGCCGGTCACCCTGGTCGCCGCCGAGGGCCCGGGCACCGTCCGGATCGATCCGCCCGGCGGGGTCGCGCTGCTGATCACGGCCGCCGTCACGGTGCGCGAGCTGGTGGTCGAGGGCAGCGAACTGTCCGCCCCCGCCGTACTGGTGACCGGTCCGGAGGCTGCCGCCGAACTGGTCGGATGCCGGGTGACGGCGCGCTCCTCGGCCGGTGTCGAGGTCGCCGACCGGGCCCGCGCCGCCCTGCGCGGCTGCACCGTGCACAATCCCTCGGGCCTCGGCATGCGGGTGCGCGCGCAGGCCGCCGCCGTGATCGAGGACAGCGAGCTCGCCGAGGCCGGACAGGCCGCGCTCGCCGTCCTCGGCGGCTCGACCGCCACGCTGGACCGCTGCCGGCTGCACCACGCGAGCGGCGCCGGGCTGCTCCTCGCCGACCCGGGCAGCAGCGCCGAGCTGACCGGCTGTGAGGTCTACGAGATCCGGGGCAGCGGTGTGCAGGCGGAGGGCCAGGCGGTCGGCCGGCTCACCGACTGCACCGTCCGCCGGGTCTCCGGCAACGGCCTCACCCTGGACACCGATGCCGAGCTCACCCTCACCGGCTGCCGGGTGCACGATCTGCCGGAGAACGCCGCCGACCTGCGCGGCCGCTCCCGGCTGGTGCTGGAGCACAGCACCGTCCGGGACTTCGGACGGGGCGCGCTGTCCATCTGGGACCAGGGCACCCGTGCCGAGGCGCTCGCCACCGAGATCCACAGCAGTGACGGCGACTACCCCGCCGTCTGGGTCAGCGACGGCGCCGGGCTCACCCTGGTGGACTGCTCGCTGCACGACCTCCCCGACGCCCTGTTCGTGCTGGACCGGGACTCGAGTGCGAGCGCCAAGGACTGCTCGTTCACCCGGATCCGCAGTTCGGCCGTCTCGGTAAGCAGCGGCGCGACCGTCGACCTCTCCGACTGCCGGATCCAGGACGCCGGTACCGGCCTGTGGTTCCGCGACCACGGCAGCGGCGGGCGGCTGACCGGCTGCGAGATCTCCGAGGTGGCCACCGGTGTGATCGTCACCAAGGGCGCCGACCCCGAGCTGCGCGAGTGCACCGTGCGGGAGAGCGCGGACGCCGCCGTGTACGTCTCGGCGCAGGGGCGCGGTGTCTTCGAGGACTGCCGGGTCTCGCACGGCGGGGGCTTCGGCTTCCACATCATCGACGGCTGCCGCACCGTGCTGACCCGCTGCCGGGCGGAGCAGAACGGCCGGGCGGGCTTCGAGTTCTCCGAACCCGGGCCGGTCGCCGAGGGGTGCGTCTCGGACGACGTGCCTTCGACGGCGGACGTCCCGGCGCCGCGCAGCGTACCCCCGGCCGGGGCCGTCGTCCGGGCCGTGGCGCAGGCCGCCCCCGTGCCGCTGGCGTCGGCCGCCTCGGCCGCGCGGATCGCGCCGATCCCCGACTGCCGCCCGGCCGGAGAGGCACTGGCGGAACTCGACACGCTGGTGGGCCTGGCCACCGTGAAGCAGGAGGTCCGCACGCTGATCGACCTGATCTCGGTCGGCCGGCGGCGTCAGCAGGCCGGGCTGAAGGCGCCCTCGCTCCGCCGCCACCTGGTCTTCACCGGCTCCCCCGGCACCGGGAAGACCACCGTGGCCCGGCTCTACGGCGAGATCCTGGCCTCACTCGGGGTGCTGCAGCGCGGCCACCTGGTCGAGGTGGCCCGGGTCGACCTGGTCGGCGAGCACATCGGCTCCACCGCGATCCGCACCCAGGCCGCCTTCGACCGGGCGAGGGGCGGGGTGCTCTTCATCGACGAGGCCTACTCGCTGGCGCCCGAGGACGGCGCCAGGGACTTCGGCCGGGAGGCGATCGACACCCTGGTCAAGCTGATGGAGGACCACCGGGACGAGGTGGTGGTGATCGTGGCCGGCTACACCGCCGAGATGGAGCGCTTCCTGTCCGCCAACCCCGGTGTTTCCTCCCGGTTCTCCCGCACCATCACCTTCCCCGACTACTCGGCGGACGAGCTGCTGCAGATCGCCCGGGCCCAGTGCGCCGAGCACGAGTACGCCCTGACCGAGGCCGCCGAGGCCGCCCTGCTGGACCACTTCGGCTCGCTGGAGCGCGGTCCCGGCTTCGGCAACGGCCGCACCGCCCGGCTGGTCTTCGAGACCATGGTCGAGCGCCATGCGATGCGGGTCGCCCAGCTCCCCGACCCGTCCACCGAGGAGCTCCAACTGCTGGTCCCGACGGACCTGCCCGGCTGATGGTCGGCCGGGCAGCCGGGCTGATCCTCTCCTCCCTCGATCTGCCGACCCACCGGCCTGTGGTTCGCACCCGACCCGGTGGACCCGCCGACCGGCCGACGGGCTGTCCGGGACGTCTGCGAGGATGGCACCGGACGAGCCAACGGGAGGTGTGGGCACGTGGCCGACAACGGCAATCTACTGGCGGAGCAGCGGCGCGCGCTGATCCTCGACGAGGTCCGGCGGCGCGGCGGCGTCCGGGTCAACGAGCTGACCCGGCAGCTGAACGTCTCCGACATGACGATCCGTCGGGACCTGGACGCGCTGGCCCGGAGCGGCGTGATCGAGAAGGTGCACGGCGGCGCCGTGATGGCCGAGGAGGCCCGCACCCACGAGCCCGGCTTCGAGGCCAAGTCGGTCCTCGAACTCTCCGCCAAGGAGCAGATCGCCCAGGCCGCCGCCGAGTTGGTCACCCCCGGCAGCGCCATCGCGCTCTCCGGCGGCACCACCACCTATGCGCTGGCCCAGCACCTCACCGAGATCGAGCAGTTGACGGTGGTCACCAACTCGGTCCGGGTCGCCGACGTCTTCGACCGGGCACAGCGCACGACCGGTGCCCCGGGCGCCACCGTGGTCCTCACCGGCGGCGTGCGCACCCCCTCGGACGCCCTGGTCGGCCCGATCGCCGACCGGGCCATCCGCTCCCTCCACTTCGACCTGCTCTTCCTCGGCACCCACGGCCTCTCCCCCGAGGCGGGCCTGACCACCCCCAACCTCGCCGAGGCGGAGACCAACCGGAACTTCATCGCCTCCGCCCGCCGCGTCATCGCCGTCGCCGACCACACCAAGTGGGGCATCGTCGGCCTCTCCACCTTCGCCGCCCTCGCCGAGGTCGACACCTGGGTGACGGATTCTGACCTGCCCGCCGAGGCCGCGTCGGTGGCCCGCGAGCACGTACGGGAACTCGTCCTGGCCGGCTGACCGGTCGAGGTACCCGGGGCTGGGCACGGCGTCGATAGCGCGGGCTGGCGGAACGTCTGCGTCCGGTACGCCTGTCGGCGCTTCCCGACGGTGGCGCCGCGTCAGCCCAGCAGGCCGGTGCCGTTGAGGAAGGCTTCCAGTTCGTCCTGGTACGGGGCGATGTCGATGCCATGGCCCGCCAGCCAGTCGTCGGAGTAGTACTTGTCGAGGTAGCGGTCGCCGGGGTCGCAGATCAGGGCGACGACGCTGCCGCGCTGGCCGGAGGCGCGCATTTCGGCGACGATCCGCAGGGCGCTCCACAGGCCGGTACCGGTGGAGGCGCCGGCCTTCTTGCCGAGTTGGTGTTCCAGGACCCGGATGGCGGCGATCGAGGCGGCGTCGGGGACCTTCATCATCCGGTCGATGGCGCCGGGGACGAAGCTGGGTTCCATCCGGGGGCGGCCGATGCCCTCGATCCGGGAGCCGCGATCGCAGGTGGCGGACGGGTCGTGGTTGACCCAGCCCTCGAAGAAGCAGGAGTTCTCCGGGTCGGCGACGCAGATCAGGGTGTCGTGCTGCATGTAGTGGACGTAGCGGGCGATGGTGGCGGAGGTGCCGCCGGTGCCGGCGGTGGCGACGATCCAGGTGGGCTCGGGGTGGGGTTCCAGGCGGAGTTGGGCGAAGATCGACTCGGCGATGTTGTTGTTGCCGCGCCAGTCGGTGGCCCGCTCCGCGTAGGTGAACTGGTCCATGTAGTGGCCGCCGGTCTCCTCGGCGAGCCGGGCCGAGACCTCGTACACCTCGGCCGGGTCGGCGACCAGGTGGCAGGTGCCGCCGTGGAACTCGATCAGGTCGATCTTGGCCTGGCTGGTGGTCTTGGCCATCACCGCGATGAACGGCACACCGATCAGCTTGGCGAAGTACGCCTCCGAGACGGCGGTCGAGCCGCTGGACGCCTCGATCACGGGCTTGCCGGGTCTGATCCAGCCGTTGCACAGGCCGTAGAGGAACAGTGATCTGGCCAGCCGGTGCTTCAGGCTGCCGGTCGGGTGGGTCGACTCGTCCTTCAGGTAGAGGTCGATGCCCCACTCCTCGGGGAGCGGGAAGCGCAGCAGGTGGGTGTCGGCGGAGCGGTTGGCATCGGCCTGCACCTTGCGGACGGCCTCGTTCAGCCAGGCCCGGTACTCCAGGTCGGAACGGTCCACGTCCAGCGTCTCGATGCTCATTGCGCACCCTCTCGGATCGGCGGAAACTCGGCGAAGAGCCTATGAGTACGACCAACCGAGTGTAACAATCGACTACGAAAAGTAATCTTTTTAAGAGTCCCAGCTTCCGCTTATTGGACTTGCCGACGGCGGGCCTGCCGGCCCAGAACGCTTGTGGGTCGGTCCTGGGCCCCGGACACCTTGAGCCTCCCGCCGCGGCGGCCGCCACGCGTCGTACGGGCAGCGGCAGTTGCGCGACTCCCCGGGGCGTAGCGGCACCGGACTGCCTAGCCTGGAGGAGGAGGTGGTGGAGATGCTGACCGATGCCCCCGTCCACGCCGTGATCCCGGCCACCGACCTCGAACGGGCCACCGCGTTCTACCGCGACACCCTGGGCCTGAAGCTCGCGCTGGAGTCCGAGCAGGAGGTCCGGTTCGAGAGCGGCGGCACCGTATTCTCGGTCTACCGGACGCCCAACGGCGGCAAGGCCGGGCACACGCTGGCGAGTTGGCAGGTCGCCGACCTCGACGCGGAGATGGCCGAGCTGCGCTCGCGCGGGGTTGTCTTCGAGGACTACGACCTGCCGGGACTCAAGACGGTCAACGGTGTCGCGGAGGCGGAGGGCATGCGCTGCAGCTGGTTCAAGGACAGCGAAGGCAACGCCCTGTGCCTGGTGGAGGAGCGCACGCGGTAGCCGTGCGATCCGCTGCTTTCCGCTCCGCGCCCGGCGGTCGAGCGTGCGGGAGGCACGCAGCAGCCGACGCGCGCCGGGTCGGTCGTACCGGCCGGTCGCGCCGGTCAGCCGTGTCGGTGGGCCTGGTCCGTGAGGCATGCAGGTGGGCCGAGGCCCTCAAGCAGGTCCTGGCCGACCGAGCCCGTCACCTCGGGAGTGCGGGACTTACGTGGCCGTCTCACAGCCGGACGACCGGACGCCGGGGTAGGCCGGGCATCCGCAGTGGCCCCGGCCGCGCACCGCGCCGACGGACCGGCCGCTCGGGTGCGGGAGCCGCCCCGTCACCGCGGCAGGCTGACCCGGGCGTCCCCTTCGTCTTCGTCGCCGAGCCGATCGGGTCGCCCTACCCGGCTGCACCAGCCGGTACCCGGACCGCCGCGCCGCTGACCCGTATCCGCGGGTCGCCCGGGCGCAGCTCGACCCGCAGGAGGCCGGGGCGGCCGAGGTCGTCGCCCTGGTGCAGGGTCAGCACTGCGGCACCGGACTCCGCGGTCGGGGTCGGCTCGCCGAGCTCCCGCAGGTAGGCGCCGAAGGCGGCGGCCGCGGCACCGGTGGCCGGGTCCTCGACCACGCCGCCGACCGGGAACGGGTCACGGACGTGGAAGGTGTCGGCCGACTCCCGCCAGACCAGCTGGAGGGTCGTCAGGTCGAGCCTGGTCATGAAGGCGGCGAGCCGATCGAAGTCGTAGGCCAGGTCGGCGAGTCGGCGACGGGTCGCGACGGCCAGGACCAGGTGGCGGGCCCCGGCGTAGGCGATCCGCGGCGGCATGGTCTCGTCCAGCTCCTCGCGGCGCCAGCCGAGTGCCGCGAGCGCCTCCGCCACGTCCGCGTCGGCGACCTGCTCGATGTACGGTTCGACGCTCGCCAGGGTGGCCTCTAGGACCCCGCCGGAGCCCGTGGTCACCTCGACCGGGACCGTACCCGCGCGGGTCTCGAACACCACCGGGCCGGGGCCGATCCGCTCGGCCAGCGCCACGGCGGAGGCCACGGTTGCGTGTCCGCAGAACGGCACCTCCGCCTTGGGGCTGAAGTACCGCACGGTGTAGGAACGTTCGGGGCCCGGCGTGAGGAAGGCCGTCTCGGAGTAACCGAGTTCGGCGGCGATTGCGAGCCGGGCGGCATCGTCCAGGCCGGTGGCGTCGAGCACCACGCCGGCGGGGTTGCCGCCGTCGGGGTCGGTGGTGAATGCCGTGTAGCGCAGCACCTCGGCAGAGATCGTCATGCCGATCCCGAACACCGCCCCGGACGGGTTGATTCCCCTGCCGCCACGGCGGAAAGAGCACTTCCGGGGGCGCGCGGCTCTGCCCAAGCGATCATGCGCCCGCGCACACGGTGAAGGGGACAGCGGACCCGCCTCGGAACGCGCTCCCGCCTCAGCCGTTGCGGGTGGCCCACACCTCGACGAAGACACCTCGGTCCACCTCGTCGACCGTGAACCCGGCACCGGCGACGGCGGCGGCGAACTCCTCCGGGCCCCAGACGGTGTACCCGCGCCTGCCGTCCGGCTCGTCGAGCCAGCCGGTGCGGCCGACGGCCTTGAGGCATACGTACGGTCTTCCGCCGGGACGCAGCAGCCGGGCGAACTGGCCGAGGACGTCCACGACTTCGGCCGCGAGGAGGGGACGAGCGATGCGGAGGCCCAGATCCCGTCGAAGGTACCGGCCGGGTGCCGGATGCCGATGTCGCGCAGATCGCCCTCGGTGGTGGGCGCGTGGGCGCCCACCATCGCGACGAACACCGGGTTCAGGTCGATACCGCGGGCGACGTGGGCGATGAACCGGGCCAGGTCGCGGCCCGGGCCGCGGCCGGCGTCGAGGACCAGCGAGGGCACCCCTGCGGCGCGGGACGGTGCGGACGGCCTCGACCTCAGCGGCTCCTATCACCAACGAAAGTGCCAGGTTGCCGCAGCCGTGTCCGGGTCCGGGTCCGTCGTCAAAGCCGGATCCCGGACACCTCCGGCGCTTCCCCGGGATCGTGCTTCCGTTTCACGGGACCGGACTTCGACACCGCCCGCGCGGTCGTCGGGGCCAGGCGGCTGACTTCGACGACGGCGGCTGCGAAGGCTTTCGGCGCCTCCTGGGGAAGGTTGTGTCCGGCGTGGGGAACGACGTGGTGCACCCGGGGTCCGGTGAAGTGCGGTGCCGACGCGGTCCCGTCGGTCCACGGAAGGCTTCCGTCCGCCTTGCCGTCGAGGGTGACGGCGGGGACAGTGATCGGCGGCTGCTTCAGCAATCGCGCCTCCAGCTCGGCGTACCGGGGGTCGCCCGGTGCCGACAGGCGCCGGATGCGATAGCAGTTCAGCACGACGGCGAGGTAGTCCGGGTTCTCGAAGAGCCGGGCCGCACGGTCGAGATCGGCTTCGGTGAACCGCCACTCCGGCGAGTTCCTCTTCCAGACGACCCGCGCGAACTCCTTGGTGTTCTTCGCCAGTCCTGCCGCGCCTCGCTTCGTCAGGAGGAAGTAGTAGTACCAGTGCGCGGATTCGACGTCCGGCGGGTCCGGTCGGTCGATCGCTGAGGGATCGAGGTCCTGGATGAGATAGCTGTTCACCGAGACGAGCCCGGAACAGCGCTCCGGCCACAGCGCAGCGGTGACGCAGGCGCCTCGGCCGCCCCAGTCGTATCCGCCGAGGATGGCGCGCCGGATGCCCAGCGCGTCCATGAACGCGATGACGTCCGCGCCGAGGGCGGCCTGCTGGCCGGATCGGATGGTGTCCCGGTGCCGGAACAGGGTGGGACCGTGGCCGCGCAGGTACGGCACGTAGCAGCGGAAACCCCGGCGGGCCAGCTCGGGCACGACCTCCTGGTAGGCGTACGGGCTGTAGGGCCAGCCGTGGCCGAGGACGACCGGCCTGCCGTCGGCCGGCCCCGCCTGGTGGTAGGCGATGTCGAGCAGGTCGGTGCGCACGCGGCGGACCGGCCCGAGCCCGGTGGCCGGCTTCGCGGCGTCGGCTCCGGCCTGCTCGGCGGTAGCGGCGGTAGCGGCGGCACCGGCCGTACCGTCCGTACCGGCCGTGGTCCGATCTGCCGTGCCCGGGCCTGCCGAACCTGGCTTCCCACCGCTGGCGGGAGCATCGGCGGCCGCCGCCGAGAGACCCCCGGCGGTGACCGATGCCGCGCCTATGGTGAGCACCTTGGAGAAGCTCCTCCTGTTGATCATCTGGGATCCGTCCTGCCGAAGGGCGACCTCGAGCGCACCGAGACGGCGCGGGGAAGCGCGGCTTACCGGGATCGCGGGCCGACGGGCCGCAGCGGGACCGGCAGACGACATGCTAGGACCAGCGGACCCCGTCCACCACGTGGGGTGCGCTGCCGGTGACGGAGCGCGACAGCAGGCGCGCACGCCCGGCCTCTGTGCCCCGCGCGCTCCCCCGCCCACCCCGCCCATGCCCGCGGCCTCGGCTCCGCCCTGCCGAACCGTTCGCTCCGCACCACGCTCCCGGAGAAGCGGAGAGCGTAAAACAGGGAGAGGATCCCTGAGCGTTCGCCCGCCGCCCGCCGCGCGTAGGGCGGCGGCGGGCGGCGCGTCAGGCCGTGGCCACCGCCTGCGGGTCATGCAGGTAGGGCTCCCAGGCGAGTTCGGCCGCGCCGACGAGTCCGGCGTGGGTGACCTCGGCGGCCACGATCGGCACCCGCCCGCTGCGGCCCCACAGGCAGCGGTCCGCGACCACCGAGGCCAGGCGTTCCGGGGCGGCGGCGAGCAGGTCACGGTGCAGTCCGCTGAGCACGATGCGGTCGGGGTTGAGGATGTTGACCATCCCGGCCAGCCCCAGGCCGAGGCGGTCCACCACGCGTTCGACGGCGGCCAGTGCCTCGGGGTCCTCGGCGGCGGACCGGGCCAGTTCGCGGGCCTGGTCGAACAGCGGGCGGTCCGGGTCCGGGGTGCGGCCGGCGGCGGCGAGCAGGGCGTCCGGATCGGTCTCCGCGTTCAGGCAGCCACGGTTGCCGCACTGGCACGGACGGCCCAGCGGATCGACCGTCAGATGGCCGACCTCGAGCGCCAGTCCGGCACTGCCGGTGTGCAGCCGGCCGTCGATGACCAGCGCTCCGCCGACACCCCGGTGGCCCGAGGTGACCAGCAGCAGATGCCGTGCGCCGCGTCCGGCGCCATGCCGGTGCTCGGCGAGCGCGGCCAGGTTGGCGTCGTTGGCGACGGCGCTCGGGAACGGGCGCGGGACGCCGGGACCTAGCTCGGCCTTGCGGACCTCCTCGGCGAACAGGTCCGCGACGGGGGTGCCGCTCGGCCAGGCGAAGTGCAGTGCGGCCAACGCGGTGCCGTCCGGTTCGGTCACCGGGTTGGGCAGCGCGAGCGCCGCGCCCAGGCAGCGGTGGCTGGACGCGCGGGCCAGCCCGGCACCCACGGTGGTGACCGCGCGCAGCAGCCGTACCGGGTCGGTCGAGGAGGGCAGCGGCAGGTGGACCGGCGGCTCGAGTCGGCCGCCGAGCCCGGCCAGTGCCACGCTCAGGCCGTCCGCGTGGATCTGTGCGGCGATCACCACCGGACCCGCCGGGTCGATGGCCAGTCGGTGCGAGGGGCGTCCACGTCCGCCGCCGGCCGGGCTGGAGTCGACGGTGATCAGGCCGAGCGCCTCCAGTTCGCCGCTCACCGCGCCCGCGGTGGCCCGGGTCACGTCCAGCGCGCTGGTGAGCGCGGATCGGGTGGGCGCCCGGCCGGTGTGGATCAGCGCGAGCGCCGGCCCGAGCAGCGTACGGCCACGGTCCGGCACACTCCGGCGCGTGTCCGCGACTCCCTGGCGGCGCCTGCCCGAAGCTCCCGACCGTCGCACAGCGCCGGAGGAGGCCTGGGGGTCACCGGCCGGATACTGACTTGTTGGTGTGTGCGGCACCCCTCTATTCTGACTTTGTGTCGCCCCTAAACAAAACCAGCGCCCGTTCAGAAGCCCACGATCCCCCGTTCGGCCGACCTGGCACCGCACCGGGCCCCGGCACCGCCCCCAGCCGCTCCTGGTCCCCCGCCCGGATCGCCCTCACCGCGTTCTTCGCCGTCGACGGCTTCCTGTTCGCCGCCTGGGTGGTGCGGATCCCCGACATCAGGGCCCAGGTCAGCGCATCGCACAGCGCACTCGGCCTGGCCCTGCTCTGCATCTCCGCCGGAGCGGTCGCCACCATGCCCCTGATCGGCCGACTCTGCGTCAGATCCGGCAGCCGCCCGACCACCGTCGGCGCACTGGTCGCGCTCAGCCTCGCCGTACTGCTGCCCGCGCACATGCACTCGGTGCTCGGGCTCGGTCTGGTCCTGTTCCTGTTCGGTGCGGCCTACGGCGCCGCGAACGTCAGCATGAACAGCGCGGCCGTCGACCTCGTCGCCGAGCTCGACCGCCCCGTGATGCCCAGCTTCCACGCCGGCTACAGCCTCGGCGGACTGCTCGGGGCGGGGGTCGGCGGCCTGCTCGCCGGCCGGCTCAGCACGGCCTGGGCCCTCGGTCTCAGCGGACTGCTCGGTCTGCTGGTCACCGCCCTGGCCGGCACGGCTCTGCTGCGCAGCCCGGCCTCGGTCAGGCGCCCCGTGCCCAGGACGGCCGGCCCCGACTCGACGGGTCCCGCCCCCGCGGCCAACCCGCCTGGTCCCAGGGCTGGCTCGGCCACCGGGAGCCGCAGCGCGATACCCACGCGCGCCACCGGGATGCTGGTCCTGCTGCTCGGGCTGGTCGCCCTGTGCGACGCGTACGGAGAGGGCTCGCTCGCCGACTGGGCGACCCTGCACCTGACCGACGACGTCAGGGCGAGCGCCGGACTGGCCGCGACCGGCTTCGCCGCCTACGCCTTCGCGATGACCGCCGGGCGGATCGCGGGCACCTGGCTCTCCGTCCGGCTCGGCCAGACCAGGGTGGTGCTGTGCGGCGGACTCACCGCCGGTACCGGGATGCTGATCGCCGCCCTCGCCCCGAACGTGCCCGTGGCACTCGCCGGGTTCGTCCTGATCGGACTCGGCCTGTCCAACATCTTCCCCCTCGCCATCGCGCAGGCGGGTGCCATCGGGGGCCCGCGGGGCGTCGCCACCGCCTCCACCCTCGGCTACGCGGGCATGCTGATCGGCCCGCCGGTGATCGGCTTCCTTGCCGACGCGACCAGCCTGCCGATCGCCCTCACCACTGTCGCCGCCACCTCGGCG
The DNA here is from genome assembly GCF_055579945.1 of Kitasatospora sp. NPDC032150. Lineage (NCBI taxonomy): Bacteria > Bacillati > Actinomycetota > Actinomycetes > Kitasatosporales > Streptomycetaceae > Kitasatospora > Kitasatospora sp. NPDC032150. The sequence goes on from NZ_JBVIMH010000034.1 coordinate 65,390, forward strand.
CTCGCCGGTCTCCTCGCGGTCGCCGTCCGTGCCCGGCGTACCCGCGAACGCACCGCGCTCGCCTAGGACTTGGGGAGGCACCACCCTCAACTGGCACGAGAAGCCCACCAACGCGTGCCGGGCATGCCTCGGAGCGCGACGGGAGGTTCGTCCCGGACTGGCCTGCTCCCGCTCCTGCTCCTGCTCCTGCTCCTGCTCCTGCTCCTGCTCCTGCCGCGAGCCGAGCATCCGGCCGGACGCGGAGACCGGACGGGGCTGTGAGAGGCTCAGTAGCGAACACGGCGGTGCAGCGGCGTCGGAGCACTGGATGCTCAAACACCGCAGCACCACAGCACCGCAGCACCACAGCTCGGGCACCCCGGAGCTCGGGAGCACGACCTGCGAGGACGGGACGATCGATGACGGTTGAGGTACTGCGGGCCGAAGGACGGGCCGCGACGCCGTGGCTGAACGGCGGCGGGGTGACCCGCGAGCTCGCCGGATTCCCGGCGGGCGCCGGGCTGACCGAGTTCGCCTGGCGGGTGAGCCTCGCGGACGTGGCACAGGGCGGCCCGTTCTCCCGCTTCGAGGGCGTGGACCGGGTGATCACGGTGGTCGAGGGCGCCGGTATGGCCCTGACGGTGGACGGTACCGAGCACCGCATCGCGCAGCCGTACCGTCCGTTCGTCTTCTCGGGCGAGGCGGAGACCGGGTGCCGTCTGCTCGACGGACCGGTGGTCGACTTCAACGTCATGACCCGGCGCGGACACGCGACCGCCGAGGTGGAGATCACCGACGGCCGACGGGAGCTGAGGGTGCCGCCGACCGCCGTCGTCCTGCTGGTCTGCCTCGCCGGGACCGCCGAACTCGAGACCGCCGACGTCCGGTTGGGCCGGTACGACGCCGCCCTGCTGGAGCGGGGCGAGGAACTGCTGCGGGTGGACGGCGTGGTGGCGGTGGTGACGCTCCACCGGGCAGGCTGAGCGGGCGAGCGAGCGCTCGGGGCTCCCACCCGGTCGCCTAGCGGCTCGCCGCCAGCGCGGTCTGCGCTTGTCGGCGCCGGCGGCACACCGGTACGCCGGTTGGTGCCGCCGTACGGGGGCCGGCCCGCACCGGAACCCGCACCGGAGCTCGCCCCGGGCAGGTCCACGGCCGTCCCCACCCGAAGCCGTGCCGACACGGGCGCGTCCGGCACCTCCACCCCGACTGGCAGCGGCATTCCGGCCATCCGGCCCGTCGCATCGGCGGTCCGGTCCTCGGCCCGTCACAGCGGCGAGCCGGCCAGGATGGGTTCGCTCACCCGACCCGCTGCCGGGCGTACGGGGCCCGCAGGTGTCAGCTCTGTTCGCCGGTGCTCTCGCCGGGCAGGCGCAGGTCCCAGCCGACCAGGGCCCGGAGCTGTTCGGGGGTGATGCCGTCCGGGATCGGGTTGGGCGGTTCGTGGCGCAGTGGCGGCTGCCAGCCGTCGGCGTCGGTCCAGTTGCGCACCACCTTGGCCGGAGCGCCCGCGACCACGCTGAAGTCGGGGACCTCGCCCCGGACCACGGAGCCGGCCGCGACCACCACGTTGCGGCCGATCCGCGCGCCGGGCAGGATCACCGCCCCCGTGCCTATCCAGCTGCCGGAGCCGATCTCGACCGGCTCGTTGCGCGGCCACTGCTTGCCGATCGGCACCTCGGTGTCGTGGTAGGAGTGCGCGGTGTCGGTGATGTAGACGTACGGGCCGGTCCAGACGTCGTCGCCGAGCACGATCGACTGGTGGCCGACGATGTGGCTGCCGCGTCCGATCACGCAGCCGCCGCCGATCCGCACGATCGGGTCGGGGCCGAGGTCCAGACCGGGCAGGAACCCGGCCGAGATGGTCACGCGTTCGCCGATGATCGAGAACGGGCCGATGGTGATCCACTGTTCGTTGAACACGGCGCCGAGCGGGAACGCCAGCTTGGTGCCGTCACCGAGTTCCCGGAACCGGTACGGGCCCGGGTTGTCATTGGAGACCGCGCCCACGCCCTGCACCCACTTCCACCCCCGGTGCACCAGCCGGCCGGCCACGCGGCTGCCTCTGGAGCGGGCGGCGTTCAGGAACGTACGGACATTCGACATGTACCCAACGCTAGCCCGCCGGTGCCGCGCCCTGAACGGCGGAGGGACCAAGATCACAGGACTCGGACGGCCGGCCGCCGGGAGGCCACGCCACCGGGGGTACGAGGAGCCGGGCGGCCCGGAGAGCCGAGGCCCCGGTCGCGCGCCCCTCGCGCCCCCGGTTCCGGGCGCGTGGCTACCGCAGGGCTACTGGGCCCAGCGGGCGGGCCGGCGCTCCAGGAAGGAGCGCATGCCCTCCTGGGCCTCGGGGGAGCCGAACAGCCGCGCGGACCGGGCGACCCGCTCGTCCGCGTCACGCTCGAAGGAGGCCACCACATCGGCGTTGGTCAGCCGCTTGGACTCGGCGAGGCCCTGCGGCGAGCCCAGCCGGATGGCGTCCAGCACGGTCTTCAGCGCGGCCTCCGGATCCTCCACCGCCTCGGTGACCAGCCCGATCCGGGCGGCCTCGGCGGCCTGGAAGACCTCACCGGTCAGGTAGTAGCGGGAGGCGGCGCGCGAGTCCAGCTTGGGGCGCAGCGGGAGGGAGATCACCGCGGGCGCGAGACCGAGCCGGACCTCGGTGAAGGCGAAGCTGGAGAGCGGTCCGGCGATGGCGATGTCGGCTGCACCGAGCAGGCCGAGACCGCCGGCCCTGGCGGCGCCGTTGACCACGGCGATCACCGGCTTCGGGCAGTCGATGACGGCCCGTTGGATGTCCACCAGGCCGCGCGGCCCCACCGTGGGATCGGCACCGGTCGCCTCGGAGAGGTCCGCGCCCGCGCAGAACACCTTGCCGGTGTGGCCGAGCACCACCGCCCGGACCGCCGGGTCGGCGGCCGCGTCCGCGAGGCCCTTGGCGAGTTCGGCCATCAGCCGTGTGGAGAGGGCGTTGCGGTTGTGCGGGGAGTCGAGTTCCAGGGTGGTGACGGCATCGGCGGTGCTGATGCGGACGAGCGGCACTTCGGGGTTCATCGCGGCTGGGCCTGCTTTCCGGCTGAGGGGTGGTCGGACGGCGTGCGGTCGGCTCGTACGCGCACCCGGACCCCGCGGAACGGCCGGTGTGCGCGCCTTGGCGGACGGCCGGTGGCTGCGGCCGCCCGGAACGAGACTCTGGCACGAGCACCCGCCCCGGAACCAGAGCTCCCGGCAAATCCGCTGGCCCGCGCCGCTGCCGGTGCGGCAGCATCCTTCCCCATGAGCACCGGAAGCCTGTTCCTCCTCGCCCCCAGGATCAACGAGACCGGCCTGCAGCTGCTGACCGCGGCCCGCCGGCGCGGGCTGCGTGCGCACACCGCCCGCAGCTGGCGGGTGCCCGAGGAACTGGCGGGCCTGCGCCCGGCGTACCTTTACGGCGGCCCGCTGTTCGCCGACGCGGTCGCCCGGGAGCTGGGCATCGCCGCGCTGGACGCCCCGACCGACTGGCTCACCGCCCTGCCCCGGGAGCTGACCCGGCGCCGGGTCGAGTGCACCACGCTCGCCCTGGCCCGGCAGATCCGCCGTTCGGCGTTCTTCAAGCCCCCGGTGGACAAGCTCTTCCCGGCCCGGATCCACCCGGACGGCAGTCGGCTGCCCGGACCGGACGCCCTGGACGACGACACCCTCGTCCTGGTCAGCGACGTGGTGACGTTCCGCCAGGAGTACCGGCTGTTCGTCCTGGACGGCGCGGTGCGGACGGCGAGCCGCTACGCGACCGACGGCGACCTGGACGTACGGCCGCTGGCCGAGGATCCGCTGCGGCGGGAGGTGGAGGCGTTCGCCGCCGAGGTGCTGGCGGTCTGCGCGGAGGGGCTGCCGAGCGCGGTGGTGGTCGACATCGGCCTGCTCGCGGACGGGCGTTGGGCGGTGGTCGAGGCCAACCCGGCCTGGGCGAGCGGTGGTTACGGCTGCGACCCGGAGCACGTCCTGGACGTCGTCCTCCGCGCGGCCGGCCCCGACACCGCCGTCCTCGACCGCGACCGTCCGTACCTCCGTGACCTCCCCGCGGTCGTCCGTTAGCAGTGCGAGGGAGGACGCCGACCACGCCACGACGGCCGTCCGCGGACGGGGAAGCCCTCAACTGCCCTGGTGCGCGCCCCTACCGGCCTTCCGGCGCTGTGCCCAGCGCACCGTCGGCGTCATCGCCAGCCCGCTGCTCGCGAAGATCGCGGCGAGCAGGGCCCACCCGACCGGCCCGTGGGCGATCACCACGGCGGTGATCAGGGCCGGGCCGAGCATCTGGGCGGCGGCCATACCGGTGCCGAAGACGCCCTGGTACGCACCGTGGGCGCCCTCGCCCGCGAGGTCGTAGCTCAGCGCCCAGCCGGCGGCCTGGGAGAATATCTCACCGAGGGCCTGGAGTCCGACGCCGGCGACCACCAGCAGTGCGGCGGCCCAGGCGGGGACACCACCGGCCAGGGCCAGCACCAGGCAGGAGGCGGCGACCAGTAGACCGCCCCGGCCGAAGATCCGGCCGGCCGCCTCGGGCTGTTCGGTGCCCTTGGTGGCCCGGAGTTGGAGAGCGACGACCACCGAGGTGTTGACGATCATGGAGCCGGCGACCATCACCCGCGGCGCATGGGTGTGCGAGACGATCCACAGCGGCACGCCGACCTCGAGCATCGCGAACTGCAGCCCGAGCAGCGCGTTGAGCCCGGTCACCGCGAGGAAGGGCACATTGCGCAGCGCGGGGTTGCGGTCCTTGCCTCCTACGGCGGAGGGTCCTTCGGTGTCGGCGGTCCTGGCCCGGGCTGGCACCGGGATCAGCGCGAAGAGCACCGCGACCAGTACGAAGGAGAGCGCGTCGCCGAGGAAGGCGAGTACGTACGCAGTCCTGGTGTCGGCCTGCAGGGCGAGCGCGGCGACGGCCGTACCGGCACCGATCCCGACGTTGGTGACCACCCGCAGGTAGGCCCGGCCGGCCACCCGGCGCTCGGCGGGCAGGACTTCGGCGTAGAGGGCGTTGCGGACGGCGGCGGACCCTCGGTCCACCGCCGTGACCAGGCAGGAGAGCAGCAGGAACGCGACGTAGTCGTGGACCAGAACGTATCCGACGGTCCCGACAGCGTCGATGGCGACCAGGGTGACCAGTACCGGCTTGCTCCCCCAGCGGTCGGCGGCCCGCCCGGCCGGGATGCCGGCCAGCACTCCGCACAGTCCGGCGGCGGTGAGCGCGGTACCGACCTGAGCTGCACCGAAGCCGAGGAGCCGGGTGAAGAACAGGACGCCGATGTCGACGTCGTGGTCGGCCCGCTGGTGGCCGCGCGCAGCGGTCCGGAGCAGCGCCGGGCGGGCGGGCCGGAGATCCCGGCCCGTCCGCCCGGGCAGAACTCAGCGGGCGGCGAAGGACGCCAGCTTGCGCGCCGCCCGGTGGTCGCGCACCACCCGGGCGAAGGTGGTGTGCCCCTGGGTGGTCCGGGCGAAGGCCCGCCAGGCCGGGTCGATCAGGCATACCGCCGCGTGGAACAGGTGCGGCCGCCGCTCGAAGGCGTTCAGCATCACCTTCCCGGCCCGCATCTCCACCCCGAGGCCCGCCTTGATGGCGAAGGCGTAGTTGAGCGTCTGGCGCCGCACCGCGGTCATGCCGTCCGCCTCCGCGACCTTGACCGCCCACTCGCCTGCCAGCCGGCCCGAGCGCAGCGCGTACGAGATGCCCTCGCGGGTCCACGGCTCCAGCAGCCCGGCCGCGTCGCCCGCGACCAGCACCCGGCCACGGGACAGCGGCGAGTCCTCGGCCCGGCACCGGGTCAAGTGCCCCGACTCGATGCTCGGGGTGAACCCGGCCAGGCCCAACTGCCGGATGTACTCGGCCAGATACTGCTTGGTGGCCTCGCCGTCGCCGCGCGCCGAGATGACGCCGACGGTCAGCGTGCCCGAGTCGGTCTTCGGGAAGACCCAGCCGTACGAACCGGGCAGCGGGCCCCAGTCCAGGTGGATCTTTCCGGCCCAGAACTCCGAGACCGACTCCGGCACCGGGATCTCGGCCTCCAGGCCCAGGTCGATCTGGTCGAAGGTGACCCCGACGTGCCGGCCGATCCGGCTGGCGCTGCCATCGGCGCCGACCACCGCGCGGGCCTCGATCCGCCTCCCGTCGGCGGTGGTGACGAACGCGGTGCGCGCGTCCTCGTCCTGGTCCACGCCGCTGACCGTGACCCCGGTGACCAGCACCGCGCCGGCCTGCTCGGCGGCCTGCACCAGACGCAGGTCGAACTCGTCCCGGTTGACCAGGCCGAACAGCATCCGCTTCGAGCGGCGGGTCCGGGTGAACCGGCCGCCGAGCGAGAACGTGACGGCGTGGATCCGGTCCTGCAGCGGCAGCTTGAAGTCGGGCGGCAGGCTGTCCCTGGACGGACCGATGATGCCGCCGCCGCAGGTCTTGTAGCGCGGGTGCTCGGCCTTGTCGAGCAGCAGTACCCGGCGGCCCTGCGCGGCCGCGGCGTGCGCGGCGGAGGACCCGGCCGGCCCTGCGCCGACCACCACCACGTCCCACACGCCACCCAGCGGATCGGGCTCGGCGGGGCTGTCGTTGCGGGCCTGGTCGTGAGAGGTACCGGAGTCAGTCACAGGCATCAATCCTAGTCTGCGCACCGGACTCGCCGAGCCATCAGGTCATGCCCCGTGAGCTGCCCCGCCAGGTCCGACCTATGATCGAAAGTCCCCCTGGACACCAGTCCCCCGAACGTCCCTCGGAGAAGTCGATGAACCAGCAGCCCCTGGCGGCGGCCGTCCGTTCCCTGATGCCGCGTGCCAAGGCCGACCTCGCCGAGCTGGTGGCCTTCCGCTCGGTCGCCGACCCGCGCCAGTTCCCGGTGGAGGAGTGCGAGCGGGCGGCCCGCTGGGTCGCCGACGCCTTCGCCGCCGAGGGCCTGACGGGTGTTCGCCTGCTCGACACCCCGGACGGCACCCAGTCCGTCTACGCCGAGCTGCCCGGCCCCGAGGGCGCACCGACCGTCCTGCTCTACTCGCACTACGACGTGCAGCCGCCGCTGGACGAAGCCGCCTGGCGGAGCCCCGCCTTCGAGCTGACCGAGCGCGACGGCCGCTGGTACGGTCGCGGCGCGGCGGACTGCAAGGGCAACATCCTGATGCACCTGACCGCGCTGCGCGCCCTGCGCGAGGTGCACGGCGGCTTCCCGGTCGGCCTGAAGGTGATCGTCGAGGGATCGGAGGAGCAGGGCACCGGCGGTCTGGAGCGCTACGCCGAGCAGCACCCGGAGCTGCTGGCCGCCGACGTCATCGTGATCGGCGACACCGGCAACTTCGCCCCCGGCCTGCCGACCGTCACCGCCTCGCTGCGCGGGATGACCGTGGTCGAGATCGCCGTCGAGACGCTGCCCGGCAACCTGCACTCGGGCGCCTTCGGCGGTGCCGCGCCGGACGCCCTGCAGGCGCTGATCCGGGTGCTGTCGACGCTGCACGACGAGAACGGTGACGTCACGGTGGCCGGGCTGCGGTCCGACCAGACCTGGACCGGCGTGGCATACCCCGAGGAGCAGTTCCGGGCCGACGCCAGGGTGCTGGACGGCGTCTCGCTGACCGGCACCGGCACGGTCGCGGACCGGCTCTGGGCCCGGCCCTCGGTGACGGTCCTCGGGATCGACGCTCCCGGGGTGGTCGGCGCGACCTCCTCCGTGCAGGCCACCGCCAAGGCCAGCGTCAGCCTGCGGATCCCGCCGGGCATGGACCTGCGGCAAGCCCAGGACGCCCTGGTCGCCCACCTGGAGGAGGCGGTCCCGTTCGGTGCCCGCGCCACGGTGAGCCGGATCAGCGGTGGTGAGGCGTTCAGCGCCGACATGACGGGCGCGGCGTACGAGGCGATGGGCGCGGCGATGCGCGAGGCCTTCGGCGTCGACATGGTCGCCTCCGGCGAGGGTGGCTCGATCCCGCTGTGCAACACGTTGCGCACCCTCTACCCGCAGGCCGAGATCATCCTGATCGGCGTCGAGGACCCGACCACCCAGATCCACGCGGTCAACGAGAGCGTGGACCCGCTGGAGCTGGAGCGGATGGCCCTCACCGAGGCGCTGTTCCTGCGCAACTACGCCGACGGCTCGGCCTCGTAGCCACCGCGGCCGGCCGGTGCACCGGAGCGCTCTCCTCCGCACCGGCCGGCTCCGCCGCCGCACCGGTGCGGCCGTCACGAGATCGGCGACGCCACCCAGGGCTCCACACTCGACGGCTGACCGGCTGACCGGCTGACCGGCTGACCGGCTGACCGGCTGACCGGCTGACCACGACTATCGAACTCCTCGATGCCCACTGCCAGTTGGCCGGTCACCCGCGCTGCGCAGGCCGGTTCAACAGCCGTACCGCCAGCGCGTGGGCCGACGCCCCGACCACGAGTCCGGCACCCGCGCCGAAGCAGCACTCGTCGAGCCGGGAGGCCCCGCGGCGGCGCAGCAGCCGGTGTGCCGCACCGACCGCCGCACCGAGTCCGAGCGCGGCCACTCCGGCCGCCTGCGGGGTGGCCGGCCGGGATGGCTCCGGCACCCGTCCCGGCCCTCGTTCGGCCGCCAGCAGCGCGATCGTGTACCGGGCGAGTCCGGCGAGCCCGAGGGCCGAACCGCCGTACTGCAGCACCTGGTAGACCGGCACCCCGGCGACCCGCCGCGCCAGCACCGGGAACGTCCGAACCCCGGCCCGCCCCTGGTGCGTGAACTCGTCCCACCCGACGTGCGTCGCCGCACCGAGCGCCGCCGAAACCGCGAACCACCCGAGCGCCCGGCGCCCGCCTCCCGTGGTGACCGCCCGGGCGGCCGCCGCCCAGCGGGCGGGGAGCAGCGCCAGCTCCGGCTCCCGCAGCAGGCACTGCCAGCCCGCCGCCAGCCCGCCCGCGAGGACCACGTCGACCGTCGGCACTGCCCACCACCGGTGTGTGAGTGTCCCGAGCCCGTACGCCCCGCGCACCGCCGATTCCGCGTAGAACGGCACGTCCGGCGCCAGCGCCCCGGTGACCAGTCCCAGTGCCACCAGTGGCCCGCGCCCCCGTCCGCCGCGCAGCAGCGGCAGCACCGCGACGGGATGGCTCAAGGTGAACGGCACGAACCCATCCTGCCCGGTCGGCTGCGTCACGGTGGGCAGCCACGCGCCCTCGAGCGGTGCGCGCCGCTGCTCGGCGAACCGGCGTGCGCGGCCCATGGGTACCGGGGCCGTGCCGAGCAATCAGCGTTTGACACGCCGGTCGCGACGGCGAGCGCGGGGGCATGGGGGCTCATGGCACAGGCGCGTACGCCAGCCACACTCCGGGCGGTCCGCGTACGCGCTGCCGGCGTCGGGACGTGGTGTCCACCGCCGGTCCGGCCGCCGCGCGCCTCCGGTCAACTCCCGCTGCTCGGCGGCGGATTCACCTGGCCGCCGCCCCCGCCGCGGCCGGACGTCCCGCCTCCAGGTAGCGCAGCTCGCCCCGTTCGCGCGCGTCGAGCGCGGCCGCCAGCCTGCGCAGCCGCCCGGGCGTGAGCAGTCCGGCCGCCTCGTCCAGGGTGACGAAGCGCCAGCCGCGCAGCTCCTCCGGCGGCAGGCGCAGTGTCGCGCGGGCGGCCGCGTCCAGCCGCCCGCCGTCGTAGACCAGGCGCAGTCCGCCCCGGCGCGGACCGGTGCGCGGCTCCCAGTCGACGGCGAGCAGGCGCAGCGCGGGCGCTTCCAGGCGCAGGCCGAGCTCCTCGGCGGTCTCGCGCAGCGCGGCGTCGGTGGGGGCCTCCCCGCGTTCGACGACCCCTCCGGGGAACTCCCAGGCGGGCTTGTAGACGGGGTCGACCAGCAGCACCCGGTCCTGTTCGTCGAAGAGCAGGACCGCGGCCGCCACCGTGTCCCCGGTGGTGTCGACGCTCTGCACGATGGGACAGCGCGCGACGCCGTCCTTGACCAGCTCGGCCAGTATCTCGGCGGTCTCGCGCGGCGTCAGCCCGCCGGTGTCGATCAGCCGGGCGTCACGACTGAGCCAGCGTCTGGCGGCCCGGTACTGCGGCAGGTGCTCGCGGCACCAGGTACGCACCCTGGCGCTGGCCTCGGGGTCGCCCGGGCACTCCTCCCGTTCGTCGATCCGCCTTTGCAGGATCGTTTCCGCAGGATCCAGTACGAAGTGGTGCACGGCCAGTCCACGGGCGGCGAGTGCTCCGAATATCTCGTCCCGGTAGTCCTCCCTGAGCAGAGTCATCGGCACCACCAACGGGCCCTCGACCTCGCTCAGCAGGGCCGCCGCGACCTCGGGTACCAGACTCCGCCAGGAGGTCAGGTCCTGGTAGTCGGCGACGGTGGCCATCCGGTCCACCGGAAGCATCCGGCGCAGCCCCGCCCCGACCAGTTCCGGGTCGTACAGCACGCTCCCGGGCAATAACTCCACCAGCTCGCGGCAGGCGCTCGTCTTGCCCGCCCCGAATGTGCCATTGACCCAGACGATCACAGCGTCCCCTGCCTTCGGCGCCGCCCGATGCCGGACGCACCGGGCGGCGCGGTTCGGATGTTCCTGGCTTCGCGCCAATCGTGGTGGTACCCGCGCCGGGGCCCCGGCCATACCTGGCCCGCCGCCGCACCGTCATTTCCCGGCCGCCCGGCACATGTCCGCCGCTCCCCCGGCCCCGGCGGACGCCCGGGCGGCGTCACGGGAGCGTGGGAGCAGCGCGAGCCCCCCGAGCAGAGGCTCGGCCGCGCGGCCGACCTGCACCGCCCGCGGGGTCCGCTTCGCCGCCCGCCGAGGGGAGGGAGTCCGGCAGGACCTCAGAGCCGTTCGAGCAGCTGCTTCTTCAGCACCTTGCCCATCGCGTTGCGCGGCAGCTCCTCCACCAGCACCACCCGCCGGGGCCGCTTGTGCACCGACAGCCGCTCGGCGACGAAGGAGATCAGCCGGTCACCCGTCACCGCGCCGTCCGCGATCACGAAGGCGACGACGGCCTGGCCGAGGTCCTCGTCGGGCGCGCCGACCACCGCCGCGTCCGCGACGGCCGGATGGTCCCGCAGGGCGGCCTCGACCTCACCCGCGCCGATCCGGTAACCGCCGCTCTTGATCAGATCGACCGAGGCGCGGCCGACGATCCGGTGGAAGCCGTCCGGGGCGATCACCGCTACGTCTCCGGTGCGGAACCAGCCGTCCTCCGTCCAAGCCTCGGCGGAGGCGTCGGGCCGGTTCAGGTACCCGGCGAACAGCGTCGGACCGGCCAGCTGCAGCTCGCCCACCGTCTCGCCGTCGTGCGGGACGGGCGAGCCGTCCTCGCCGACCAGCCGGGTACGCACCCCTTCGAGCGGCAGCCCGACGCTGCCCGGCCGTCGTTCGCCGTCGGCCCTGGTGCTGACGGTGATCAGGGTCTCGGTCATCCCGTACCGCTCGATCGGGGCCCGGCCGCTGAGGGCCGCCAGCCGTTCGAAGACCGGCACCGGCAGCGGCGCGCTGCCGGAGACCAGCAGCCGTGCCCCGCCCAGCGCCCGCGCCGCGGACTCGTCGGCGGCCACCCGGCCCCAGACCGTCGGCACCCCGAAGTACAGGCTGCCGCGAGCTGCGGCGTACGCCCCGGGCGTGGGACGGCCGGTGTGCACCAGCTTGCTCCCGGTCCGCAGTGCGCCGAGCACACCGAGGACCAGTCCATGTACATGGAACAGCGGCAGACCGTGCACCAGGGTGTCCTCGGCGGTCCACTGCCAGGCCTCGGCCAGCGCGTCCAGGTCGGCGGCGACAGCCGACCGCGGGATCAGCGCTCCCTTGGGCGCGCCGGTAGTACCCGAGGTGTACAACACGAAGGCCGTACGCTCCGGCGCGGGTTCGGGGTACGCGCCCCCGGCGCCGCCGGAGCGCTGCGCCCGCTCCGCACGCGCCGTCAGCTCGACCGGCAGCACCTCGATCCCGGCCCCCGCCCCTCCCACCGGCAGCTCGTCTCCCGGCCGGACGGCCAGCAGGGTCGCACCCGAGTCCCGCAGGATGTGCTCCCGTTCCGTGGGTCCGGAGTCGGGCGGCAGCGGCACCACGGGTACGCCCGCCAGCAGGCCGCCCACCACAGCCGTGACCGTCTCGGCGGTCGGCCGGGCGAGCACCGCCAACGCCGGCGCGCCGGCGATCCTGTCGGCCACCGCCGTCGCGGCGGTCAACAACCGCTCGCGTGACATCGCGTACCCGTCGATCCGCAGCGCATCGGCGGCGTCGCCGTACCCGCCCTCAAGTGCCGTCAGCAGTCCCATGCCCCGGACTCTACGCCGCCCCGCAACGCCATGATCGGGGAGCCCCGCGACGCCGGAGGGCGCGGCCCCCGGAGTCCCGGGTGGCCGCGCCCTCCGGCAGCCGCACTAGGTTCGCACCACGACCTGGCGGACCGTCAGCCCTTGCGGGCCTTGACCTCGGCGGTCAGCTGCGGCAGGACGGTGAACAGGTCACCGACCACGCCGTAGTCGACCAGCTCGAAGATCGGCGCTTCCTCGTCCTTGTTGATCGCGACGATGGTCTTCGAGGTCTGCATGCCGGCGCGGTGCTGGATCGCGCCGGAGATGCCCGCCGCGATGTACAGCTGCGGCGAGACCTGCTTGCCGGTCTGGCCGACCTGGTTGCTGTGCGGGTACCAGCCTGCGTCGACGGCGGCACGCGAGGCACCGACGGCGGCACCGAGCGAGTCGGCCAGCTCCTCGACCACGCCGAAGCCCTCGGCGGCACCGACACCACGGCCACCGGAGACCACGATCGCGGCCTCGGTCAGCTCCGGGCGGCCCGAGGAGACCCGCGGGGTGCGGGAGACGACCTTGGCGGCCTTGCCGGTGAACTCGACGGTGACGTTCTCGACGGCGCCGGCGGCCGGGGCGGTCTCGGGGGCGACGGCGTTCGGCTTGACGGTGATGACCGGGGTGCCGTGCGACACCTTGGACTTCACCTGGAACGAGGCGGCGAACACCGACTGGGTCGCGACCGGACCGCCGTCACCGGCCTCCAGGTCGACGGCGTCGGTGATGATGCCGGACTCCAGACGCAGCGCCACGCGGGCCGCGACCTCCTTGCCCTCACCGGAGGAGGTGACCAGCACCGCGGCCGCACCGGCGGCCTTGGCGATCTGGGTCAGCGCGTCCACCTTGGGGACGACCAGCTGGTCGGCGAACTCGGCGCCGTCGGCGACGTACACCTTGGCCGCGCCGAACTCGCCCGCCTTGGCGGCGATGTCGGCGGCGGCGGAACCGGCACCCAGGACGACCGCCGAGGGCTCGCCGATCCGGCGGGCCAGGGTCAGCAGCTCGAGGGCCGGCTTGCGGACCACACCGTCGGCGTGGTCGACGAGGACGAGAATCTCACCCATCGCTCAATGTCTCCTGTATCTCCGAACTGCCCGCCACTCCAGTGTGGGCAGTCACCACGTCAATGGGTCAGATGGATCAGATGAACTTCTGCTCGGCGAGGAAGGCGGCGAGCTGCTTGCCGCCCTCACCCTCGTCCTTGACCACGGTGCCGGCGGTGCGGGCCGGGCGGGCCGTGATGGTCTCCACGGCCGTCCAGGCGCCGGCCAGGCCGACCTCGTCCGCCTCGACACCCAGGTCGTCCAGGTCGTACTCCTGAACCGGCTTCTTCTTGGCGGCCATGATGCCCTTGAAGGACGGGTAGCGCGCCTCGCCCGACTGGTCGGTGACCGAGATCACGGCGGGCAGCTCGGCCTCGAGCTGCTCGGTGGCGGCGTCGCCGTCGCGGCGGCCCTTGACGGTGTTGCCCTCGAGCGAGACCTCGGAGAGCAGGGTGACCTGCGGCAGGCCCAGGCGCTCGGCCAGCAGGGCCGGCAGGACACCCATGGTGCCGTCGGTGGAGGCCATGCCGCACACGACCAGGTCGTACCCGGTCTTCTCCAGCGCCTTGGCGATGATCGCCGAGGTGCCGATCACGTCGGTGCCGTGGATGTCCTCGTCGTTGACGTGGACGGCCTTGTCGGCACCCATCGAGAGCGCCTTGCGCAGGGCGTCCTTGGCGTCGTCCGGGCCGACGGTCAGGACGGTCACCTCGGCGTCGCCGTGGGCTTCGGCGAGCTTGAGCGCCTGCTCCACACCGTACTCGTCCAGCTCCGAAAGCAGGCCGTCGACGGCCTCCCGGTCGGTGGTGGTGTCGTCCGCGAAGCGACGGTCACCGGTCGCGTCGGGCACGTACTTCACACAGACAACGATCCTCAAGCTCACGGCCTGTCTCCTGTACTGGTCTCGTCCGGCGGCTGCGGCTGTGCAAGTGGGCTATAGAGACACTCCAGTGCCCACTCCGGGCAGCGGTCATAGCTGTGCCCGTCCGGAACTTCCTGGCAGCATACTCGCCAGTAGCTTAGCCGTCACTACTGGCCAGTAGCTTAGCGCTGCCGGCGCCCGGCCGAGCGTCCCGGACCCCTCGAAGCACGCTGGCCAGAGGAGGTGCGGGACGGCTGCACTGCCGTCTGCGCCCATCCTGCCTCAGGGTGGGCCATACTCCACCTGACTGCGCAGCAGATCCACTGTGAGATTGAACGGTCTTGACAAGATTCACCTTGCCGGACGGTCCGCCTGCGGCACCTCCGGGTCGCCCGGCGGAGCGACCCCGAAGCACCGCCGGATCGGCCTCGCAGCGCGCCTGCGGCCCGGCCTCACAACGCGACCGCGGCCCGGCTGCGCACAGCCTTGCAACGCGTCGGCCACCCGGCTCTGCAAGGCCCTGCAACGCGTCGGCCTCGCGAAGCCCTCGGACGCGCCCGCCACCGGGCCCGGCGAGGCCCCGGACAGCTCCTCAGATCGCCGCGCCCAGCGCCACGATCACGTCCGCACGGCGGGGCTGGCCGGACGCCCGGCGCACCACCCTGCCGTCCGCGTCCAGCACCAGGACGGTCGGGGTGCGCCGGATCTCCAGCCGTCGCACCAGCTCCAGGCGCTCCTCAGCGTCGATCTCCACGTGCGCGACCCCCGCCACCATCCCCGCGACCTCCGCCAGCACCCGCCGGGTCGCCCGGCAGGGCTGGCAGAACGCCGTCGAGAACTGCACCAGCGTCGCCCGCTCGCCCGGTTCCTGGCCCAGCTCGTCCGCGGACAGCCGTACCACCGCGTCCTTCGTCCGTCCCTGCAGCACCTTCAGCCCTTCCGTCCCACCCGGCCCATCGCGGCCCGCAGCCGCCCGCCAGTACGTGCACCGCACCGCCTGCCCGGTCATCGCCCCAGTGTGCGCCACCGGTGTTCTCACAGGTCGAGTGCCCCTGGATGGCGTCGACGACCACCCACAGCCAGGCTGCGGCGGTCGCCCTGCCCGCACCGGGACGCCGCTCGCCGTACAGGCTGTGCCGTACCACAGCTCGCTCCACCCGAGGAGGAACCTGCCCGTCGGCCCGGATGCGCGGCCCGGGACGCCCTGGAGTGCGGCATTCGTCACCTCCGGACGTGCTCAGATGACAGAGGGCACCCCTTCGGGGGATTATCTCCGTGTATCACCCGTGGCCGCCGCGGCGTGCCGCCCCTTCCGTCGGCCACCACCCACGCCCCGGGTACCACCTGACCGGGCGGTAGGCCCGTGGGAAGTAGGGCTGACCATGGCAGAGTTCGTGTACCCGCCAGTGATCGGAACGGCGCTCACCGTCTTCAGGGCACTCGACCTGCGGATCAGAATCGACGGCGCCGAGCACGTCCCCTCCGAAGGCGGCGCGGTCCTGGTGAGCAATCACATCAGCTACCTGGACTTTCTCTTCGCCGGCATGGGTGCCTATCGGGGCGGCAAGCGCAAGACCCGCTTCATGGCCAAGGACGACGTCTTCCGCCACCGCATCTCCGGTCCGCTGATGCGCGGAATGAAGCACATCCCGGTGGACCGCACGGACGGCCAGCCCGCGTACGAAGCGGCCGTCAAGGCCCTGAAGCAGGGTGAAGTCGTCGGGGTGTTCCCCGAGGCCACCATCAGCCGCTCCTTCATGCTGAAGAAGTTCAAGACCGGTGCTGCCCGGATGGCCGCGGACGCCGACGCTCCGCTGCTCCCGGTGGTGCTCTGGGGTACCCAGCAGCTCTGGACCAAGGGCCGCCCGAAGACGCTGACGAAGCGTCACGTTCCGGTCACCATCATGATCGGCGAGCCCATCGAGCTCACCCCCCAGGACAAGCCGGTCATGGTCACCCGCCGTCTGCGGAGCGCCATGTCCGAGATGCTCGACCGCGCCCAGCGCGAGTACCCCGGCGAGCCGGCCGGCCCCGACGACACCTGGTGGCTCCCCGCCCACCTCGGCGGAACCGCACCCACCCTGGAGGTCGCCGAGGCCGAGGACGAGGCCGAAGCCGAGCGGCGCGCCCAGCGCTGACCTTCCGTCTTCTGCTACCGACCACTTCGGTCGGGTCCTCACGGACACTCCTGCGGGGCCGGGACTCCTTCGGTGAGTCCCGGCCCCGCTTCTCTGTCCGCGCTCTCCGGGCCTCTCCCTCTTGTATTCATGCCTTGTCCGGAAATGCGGAAAGCCCCTCCCGGTATCCCCGGGAGGGGCTTTCACTAAAAATTGTTCGGCGGCGTCCTACTCTCCCACAGGGTCCCCCCTGC
>NZ_JBVIMH010000035.1:0-54984 GCF_055579945.1 Kitasatospora sp. NPDC032150
AGCGGACGGTCCAAGTACCCGTCCAGCTCCGCGCAGACGGTGTCCAGGACGGAGGCGAACACCGGGAACGCCTCGTACAACTCGCGGCCCATACCTGCCCGCTGACTCCCCTGCCCCGTGAACAGGAACGCCAGCCGTCCCTCGACCACCGAGCCCTGCACCACGTTCGCCGCGGCCTCACCGGCGGCCAGCGCACCCAGCGCGCGCAGGAACTCGGCACGGTCCTCGGCGACCACGACGGCACGGCGCTCCAGCGCCGCGCGGCCCACCGTCAGTGAGTAGCCCACGTCGCCCGTCGCGAACTCGGGTGCGGCCTCCAGCCAGGACAGCAGCCTCGCCGCCTGCCCGCGCAGGGCCGCCTCGCCCTTTCCGGACAGCGCCCACGGCAGCACGGCATCGGCGGGGCCCTGCTCGCCCTCCGCCGCGGTGTCGGCCTCCTCCGGCGCCTGCTCGATGATGGTGTGCGCGTTGGTGCCGCTCATACCGAACGACGAGATGCCGACCCGGCGCGGACGGCCGGTCTCCGGCCACGGGCGGGGCTCGGTCAGCAGCTCGACCGCGCCCGCCGACCAGTCCACGTTCCGCGTCGGCTGGTCCACGTGCAGGGTCTTCGGCAGCACGCCGTGCCGGATCGCCATGACCGTCTTGATGACGCCGGCGACACCGGCAGCGGCCTGGGTGTGCCCGATGTTGGACTTCAGCGAGCCCAGCCAGAGCGGACGGCCCTCGGGCCGGTCCTGGCCGTAGGTGGCCAGCAGCGCCTGCGCCTCGATCGGGTCACCCAGCCGGGTGCCCGTACCGTGCGCCTCGACCGCGTCGACCTGGTCGGGGGTGAGCCGGGCACTGGCCAGTGCCTGGAGGATGACCCGCTGCTGCGAGGGCCCGTTGGGAGCGGTCAGACCGTTCGAGGCACCGTCCTGGTTGACGGCGCTTCCGCGCACGATCGCCAGCACCGGATGCCCGTTGCGCCGGGCGTCCGACAGCCGCTCGACCAGCACCATGCCGACGCCCTCGCTCCAGCCGGTGCCGTCGGCGGCGTCGGCGAAGGACTTGCAGCGGCCGTTGGCCGCGAGTCCACGCTGCCGGCTGAAGTCGACGAAGGTGCCGGGAGTGTTCATGGCGGTGACACCGCCGGCCAGGGCCAGCGAGCACTCGCCGTTCCGCAGCGCCTGCACCGCCAGGTGCAGTGCGACCAACGACGAGGAGCAGGCGGTGTCCACGGTGACCGCCGGACCCTCCAGGCCCAGGCTGTAGGCGATCCGGCCGGAGGCGACGCTGGCCGCGTTGCCGGTGCCCAGGTAGCCCTCGACGTCGTCCGTGGAGCTCAGCAGGACGGCCAGGTAGTCCTGGCCGCTGGTGCCGGCGAAGACGCCGGTACGGCTGCCGTGCAGCGAGAGCGGGTCGATGCCAGCCCGTTCGAACGCCTCCCAGGAGGCCTCCAGCAGCAGGCGCTGCTGCGGGTCCATCGCCAGGGCCTCGCGCGGGCTGATGCCGAAGACGGCCGGGTCGAAGTGCGCGAGGTCGTGGACGAAGCCGCCCTCACGGGTGTACGAGGTGCCCGGGTGGTCCGGGTCCGGGTGGTACAGGGCCTCGACGTCCCAGCCGCGGTCGGCCGGGAACTCGGACATCGCGTCCCCGCCGGAGACGACCAGCTGCCACAGCTCCTCGGGCGAGCTGACGCCGCCCGGGAAGCGGCAGCTCATTCCGACAATAGCGATCGGTTCCTGGTCCTTGGCCTCCACCTCGCGCAGCCTCAGCCGGGTCTGGTGCAGATCGGCTGTCACCCGCTTGAGGTAGCCGCGGAGTGTCTCTTCATTCGCCATTTGATGTGCCCTCTTTACGGCTTTGCAGCTGCGAGCGGGGTGCCGCCCGTGCAGGAGGTTTTTCCGACCGGGCGGCGGTGTGCCGTGGGCGGCGCCCCACCGGTGACCGCCGTAATGACAGCCGTAAAAATGCCGGCAGACGCTGCTCTCCCCGCGTCACGCTAAGAGCGGCTCCAACACCCCCACAACCCCTATTCGCCCCCTAGGGCCCTGTCGTCCGGTCCCTCTGATTTCGGCTCGGAAATCAGCCCGCGAACAACGTGAATTCCACCGTACCGGAATTCCCCCGGGGTGTTCCTTCCCGGTTCCGGCGAGGGTTTCCCGGGCGGTTCTCGGATAAACCCGCGACCGCACAGCCTGCCCTCGCGCGGTTTCCCCGCCACTGCGGCGACACAGCCGGCCGGTCTAAACTCCGCGCATGAACGACACGCCCCAGGAGCGGCTCGAACGACTGGTCCGCCTCGCCGCCGGAAGCTATCTGCTGGTCACCACCTTCCGGAAGGACGGCACGGGCGTGCCCACCCCGGTCTGGGTGGTCCGGGACGGCGACGCGCTCGGCATCTGGACGGTGGCCGACTCCTGGAAGGTGCGCCGCATCCGCAACCGCGCCGACGTCCTGGTCGGCCCGTGCGACGTCCGCGGCAATCCGACCGGCGAGCAGGTCCCGGCCACGGCCGAGGTCTGCACCCCCGAGCGCACCGCGGCCTACCGCACCCTGCTCCGCCAGAAGTACGGCCTGCTCGGCGTGCTGACCCTGCTGGGAAGCCGGCTGCGCCGCGGCAACGACGGCACCGTCGGCATCCGCATCACTCTGGCATAGCGAGCGCGTCCGCACGTAGAAACCGCGTCAAGAACACTTCTCCGCACATGATCGGGCCGGGCCGGCTCGCGAAGCCCGCTAGGGTTGAGCAGTTCTTGTCCGGCCCGATCCGCGAGGAGCCCAACCGCAGTGTCTGACACGTTCGCCCACCTGCACGTCCACACCGAGTACTCGATGCTGGACGGGGCGGCGAAGAACGGCAAGCTCTTCGCGGAGGCGGAGCGGCAGGGCATGCCGGCCATCGCGATGAGCGACCACGGCAACATGTTCGGCGCCTACGAGTTCTTCCACGCCGCCGCCAAGACCGGAGTGAAGCCGATCATCGGGATCGAGGCGTACGTCGCGCCGGGATCGCGCTTCGAGAAGAAGCAGACCTTCTGGTCCCCGGGCGGCCAGCGCCCGGCCAGCTCCGACGGCGAGGGCGGCAAGGACGTCTCCGGCGGTGGCCGGTACACCCACATGACCATGTGGGCCGAGAACTCGACCGGTCTGCGGAACCTGTTCAAGCTCTCCTCGCTCGCGTCGATGGAGGGCTACTACATGAAGCCCCGGATGGACCGCGAGCTGATCGCCGCGAACGCCACCGGGATCATCGCCACCACCGGCTGCCCCTCGGGCGAGGTGCAGACCCGGCTGCGGCTCGGCCAGTACGACGAGGCGGTCAAGGCCGCCGCCGCCTACCAGGACATCTTCGGCAAGGAGAACTACTTCCTGGAGCTGATGGACCACGACCTGTCCATCGAGCGCGAGGTCCGGGAGGATCTGCTGCGGCTGGCCAAGCACCTGAACATCCCGCTGCTGGCCACCAATGACTCCCACTACGTGACCGCCGACCAGGCGGACGCGCACGACAGCCTGCTCTGCGTCGGTGTGGGCAAGAACAAGGACGACCCGAACCGGTTCAAGTTCCAGGGCACCGGCTACTACGTCAAGACCGCCGCGGAGATGCGCGAGCTGTTCCGCGACCTGCCCGAGGCCTGCGACAACACCCTGGTGATCGCCGAGCGGGTCCAGTCGTACAAGGAGGTCTTCGACTACGTCGACCGGATGCCGCAGTTCGACGTCCCCGAGGGCGAGAGTCAGGCCTCGTTCCTGCGCAAGAAGATCGAGGCCGGCCTCAAGCACCGCTACGGCGACAGCCCGAGCCAGGAGGTGCTGGACCGGGTCGAGCTGGAGATGGGCGTCATCACCCCGATGGGGTTCGACGCCTACTTCCTCGTGGTCGCAGACATCTGCGAGTACGGCCGGAAGAACGGAATCCCGGTCGGCCCCGGCCGTGGTTCGGCGGCCGGCTCGATGGTCGCCTACCTGACCGGCATCACCCAGCTGGACCCGCTGGAGCACGACCTCCTCTTCGAGCGCTTCCTCAACCCCGAGCGCATCAACCCCCCGGACGTCGACATCGACTTCGACGACCGCCAGCGCGACCAGATGGTGCGCTACGTCACCGAGAAGTACGGCGCCGCCTACACCGCCCAGGTGAACACCTTCGGCACCATCAAGGCCAAGGCCGCCGTGAAGGACGCCAACCGCATCCTCGGCTACCCCTTCTCGATGGGTGACCGGATCACCAAGGCGATGCCGCCGGACGTGATGGGCAAGGGCGTCCCGCTCGCCGACCTCTTCAACGAGTCGCACCCGCGGTACAACGAGGGCACCGAGATCCGGGCCATGTACCAGAACGAGCCGGACGTCAAGAAGATCATCGACACCGGCATGGGCATCGAGGGCCTGATCCGCGGCACGGGTGTGCACGCGGCCGCGGTCATCCTCTCCTCGACCCCGCTGCTCGACCTGATCCCGCTGCACATGCGGGACAAGGACGGCGTGATCATCACCGGCTTCGACTACCCGTCGTGCGAAGCCATGGGCCTGATCAAGATGGACTTCCTGGGTCTGCGGAACCTGGGCATCATCGATCACTGCCTGCAGATCATCAAGGCCAACCGCGGCGTCGAGGTCGACATCGAGAAGATCCCGATCGACGACCCGACCACCTACCAGATGCTGGCCCGCGGCGATACCCTCGGCGTCTTCCAGCTCGACGGCGGTCCGATGCGCGCCTTGCTGCGGCTGATGAAGCCCACCGAGTTCGCCGACATCTCCGCCGTCTCGGCGCTGTACCGGCCCGGCCCGATGGGCATGAACTCGCACACCAACTACGCGCTGCGCAAGAACGGCCAGCAGGAGATCCTGCCCATCCACCCGGAGCTGGAGGAGCCGCTCAAGGAAGTCCTCGGCCCCACCTACGGCCTGATCGTCTACCAGGAGCAGGTGCAGCGAGCCGCCCAGGTGCTGGCCGGCTACAGCCTCGGCCAGGCAGACCTGCTCCGCCGCGCGATGGGCAAGAAGAAGAAGGAGGTCCTGGAGAAGGAGTTCGTGCCGTTCCACGCGGGCTGCAAGGAGCGCGGCTACTCGGACGAGGCGATCCAGGCGGTCTGGGACGTGCTGGTCCCGTTCGCCGGCTACGCGTTCAACAAATCGCACTCCGCCGCGTACGGCCTGGTCTCCTACCAGACCGCCTACCTCAAGGCCAACTACCCGGCCGAGTACATGGCCGCACTGCTCACCTCGGTCGCCGACGACAAGGACAAGATGGCCGTCTACCTGGCCGAGTGCCGGTCTATGGGCATCAAGATCCTCTCCCCGGACGTGAACGAGTCCGTGGTCGACTTCACCGCCGTCGGCAGTGACGTCCGCTTCGGCCTGAAGGCCGTCCGGAACGTCGGTGTGCCGGTGATCGAGTCGATGATCAAGACCCGCGAGGAGAAGGGCAAGTACACCTCCTTCCCCGACTTCCTGGACAAGGTCGAGCTGGTCGCCTGCAACAAGCGCACCGTGGACTCGCTGATCAAGGCCGGAGCGTTCGACTCGCTCAGCCACACCCGGCTGTCGCTGAGCACCGTGCACGAGAGCGCGATCGACGCCGTCACCGGAGTGAAGAAGCAGCAGGCGATCGGCCAGGACGACCTGTTCGGCGCGCTCGGCGGCGACGACACCCCGACCATCGGACTGGACTTCGAACTCACCGACCGGGAGTGGCCGCGAAAGCAACTGCTCAGCCTGGAAAGGGAGATGCTCGGCCTCTACGTCTCCGGCCACCCGCTGGACGGGGCCGAGCACCTGCTCTCCCGCAACCGCGACGTCTCGATCGTCGAACTGCTCGGCTCGGGCCGGACCGAGGGTGAGGTCAAACTCTCCGGCCTGATCACCGCCGTGGACCGCCGGATCAACAAGGCGGGCAACGCCTGGGCCATCATCACGCTGGCCGACCGCGACGGCTCGGTCGAGGTGCTGTTCTTCCCGGCCACCTACAACCTGATGGCCGACCAGATGGTCGAGGACAACGTGGTCTCGGTCAAGGGCCGGCTCAACGAGCGCGACGGCGCGCTCAGCATCTTCGGCGCGGAGATGACCACCGTGGACGTCTCCTCCGCCGAACTCGGCCGCAAGCCACCGGTGCAGATCACCCTGCCGGCCGGGAAGATCAACCCGGAACTGGTGGCCGAACTCAAGCGTTCGCTGCAGGCACACCCGGGCGACACCCCGGTTCGCCTGCTGACGACCAACTGGGACAAGAACACCCTGTACGAGCTCGGCTTCCAGGTGAACCCGGACAACGGCCTCGCCTCGGACATCAAGACCCTGCTCGGCACCCACTCCTGGGTCGGGCTGGTGTGACGGGAAGGCTGGCGCGACCGAAGATTACTCGCCAGTAAGTTTGGCTGATCATCATCTCGTCAGGGCCGGTGATCAGCCCATACGCTCCGGATCAGCTGACCGACGGATGCCGCCGAGGCACCGTCAGATCCTGATGGAGCACCCATGACGCGATCCCACCACCCCGGCGGACACCGAGCGGCAAGTGCCGTGCTGGTCACGGCACTTGCCCTCGGCGGTGCGCTCAGCGCCGCTCCCGCATCGGCGGCCCCGCTCGCCGGACCGGTGGCAGCCGTCGACGGCGCCAAGCCGTTCCGGCTGGTGGACATCCCGATGAAGGACGGTGTGGTCCTCAAGGCCGACGTCTTCACTCCCGCCCCCGGCACGCCCGGCGCCGACCCTCAGGGCCGCTATCCGGTGGTCGTACAGCCGGCCAGCTGGGGACAGAACGACCTGGAGTACGTCGCCCAGGGCAGGCAGCTCGCCGCCGCGGGGTACGTCGCCGTCACCTACACCGTCCGCGGCTTCTGGCTCTCCGGCGGCAAAATCGACGTCGCCGGCCCGACCGACGTGGCCGACATCTCCTCGGTGATCGACTGGGCCCTCGCCCACACCCCGGCCGACCCGCAGCGCATCGGCATGGTGGGGCTCTCGCTGGGCGGCGGCCTGACCCTGATGGGTGCCGCCTTCGATCCCAGGATCAAGGCGGTGGCCTCGCTGAGCGGCTGGGGTGACCTGGCCGACTCGCTCTACAGCGGACAGACCCGGCACCTCGGCGCCGCCCACAAGCTCGCCGCACTCCAGGCGCTGACCGGCCGCAAGAGCCCGGAGTTCGCCCGGGCCATGGACGACCTCTTCGCCGACCGCGACATACCCGAGGTCGTGCAGTGGGCGAAGACCAGGTCCCCCGCCACCTACCTGGACCGGATCAACGCCAACGGCACGGCGGTCTTCCTGGCCAACGCGTGGAGCGACAGCTTCTTCAACCCCAGCCAGATCACCTCCTTCTACCAGCGGCTGACCGGGCCCAAGCGGCTCGAACTGCGCCCCGGCGACCACGCCACCCAGGAACTGAGCGGCCTGCTGGGGCTGTCCAACCCCACCTGGGCGAGCGCGCGCGGCTGGCTCGACCAGCACCTCAAGGGCGACGGCGGCCAGGGGCAGTCGGTGGAACTGGAGGTCCGGCCGACCGGCACCCACGAGAGCTACCCGAACTGGGAGGCGACCAGCACCCGGACCGACCGACTGCGGCTCGGCGCCCCGAACCGGCTCGGCACCGGAGCACTCGACGGACCGGTCGGCAGCGACTGGCACACCTCCGTCGCCGGCGGCACCGACTCGGGTGCGGACGGCGGCGTCCCCGGGCTGTCCGGCGGCCTCGACCAGGCCATCGGTCTGCCGCCGACCGTCGCCCTCCCCCTACTCCCCCGCTCGGCCGGCGCCGTCTGGCAGTCCGAGCCCTACTCGGAGGTCCAGCGCATCCGGGGCGCCGCCCGGCTGCACACCACGGTCACCGCGTCCGCACCGGAGGGCACGGTGTTCGCCTACCTCTACGACGTGGACGCCCTCGGGATCGGGAAGCTGATCTCGCACGCCCCGCAGAGCTGGTCCGGCCAGCAGCCCGGCCGGGCCTTCCCCCTCGACGTACAGCTCTTCGCCACCGCCTACGACCTGCCCGCCGGACACCGGTTGGCGCTGGTTGTTGACACCAAGGACCCGCTGTACGGCGGTCACACCCCACTGGGGAGCAGTGTCTCCTTCGACTCCAGCGCCGCCGACCCCGCGGAGCTGGTACTGCCGCTGCGCTGACCATCCATCCCAATTGAGTGACCTGGGTCACATTTCCATTCGGAATGCGATCCGGGTCACTCGAATTCCTGTGACCCGGGTCACTCCATGCTGTGACCCGGGTCGCTCCATTCCCACGGGCCGCGGGCCCCTTTATCTGAGGCCACCAGGCCTTCGCAACGTCGCCAAACCTCCCAAATCGGGCAAATAGTGCAGATGCCACTGTGATGGTGAGCACATCACAACAAGTACCTACTGCCTTCGATAGTGGTTCGCGCCCAGGGGGCCGTGAGTCACCCGAACGGCATGCCCCCCTCCCCCGACCACCCCCTTGGAGCCCCCTCCCCTGCGACTGGCATCCGCGCAGGTCAGAAGCATGTTTAAGGCACTCGAGAAAAAGTTCGTGCGCGAGGTTTCGCTCCGGAGCGAGGGGGTACGCGAGGGCGGGCCGACGGCACCCTCGGGCCCTGTGACTACGATCAGGCCTCGTAGGTTTAGCGATTTTGACCCCTTGGAGCCCGCCTCGGGGCCCGCTAACAATGGCTTCAGTCGCAACGACACACCGGTGGTCCCCTCCACCCATGTCAGACAAGTCGGCGCTTCTCCCGAATAGGGCGCGCACCGACATCACGCCTGACGCACGAGCCATTCGTCCGGCCGCGCATCCTGCCTTGGCGTGAAGCCCCTGCCCCCTACCTCAGGAGCCTTTCTTGTCTACTTTCACCGCTCGCCTGCGCAAGTCCGCTGCTCTGTTCGCCGGTGCCGCCTGCGTCGCCACCGTCGGCGCCGTGGTCGTCCCCACAGCCGCCTCCGCCGCCACCCCACAGCAGATCGCCGCCAGCATCGTCCCGGCCAACCAGCTGGCCTCCTTCGACAACATCATTTCGCACGAGAGCGGCTGGAGCGTCACCGCGACCAACCCCAGCAGCGGCTCGTACGGTCTGGGCCAGGCCCTGCCGGCCACCAAGATGGCCTCCGAGGGCGCGGACTGGAAGACCAACCCGACCACCCAGATCAAGTGGGCCTACAAGTACATGTGCGAGCGCTACGGCAGCCCGAACGCCGCCTGGTCCTGGTGGGCCGCCCACCACTGGTACTAAGCCGACCCACAGGCTCCCAGCAGCTTCACCCGAAAGGGCCCGGTGCACCCGCACCGGGCCCTTCGGGGTTTTCGGGTTGGTCGATGCACCCGCAGCCCCAGCCTCTCGGGATCTTCGCGGCGGCCACCGGGCGCACCAGCGGTCACCGGGCGCAGCTGACCCGGCCCTCGTCCCAGACCGGCTCGCCGGTCTCCACCACCCGGCCGTCCGCCCGGAACACCAGGTACCGGCTGAACACCCTGGAGAACCACCGGTCATGGGTGACGGCCACCACCGTCCCGGTGAAGGTGTCCAGCGCCTGTTCCAGCGCCTCGGCCGAGATGAGGTCGAGGTTGTCGGTCGGCTCGTCCAGCAGTAGCAGGGTCGATCCGGCGAGCTCCAGCAGCAGGATCTGGAAGCGGGCCTGCTGACCGCCGGAGAGCGTCTCGAAGTTCTGCCGGCCGGCCCCGGCGAGTCCATAGCGGCTCAGGGCGGCCATCGCGTTCTCCAGGCCGAGCCCCTCCCGGTCGCCCTCACCACGGCCGAGGATGTCGACCGGGGTGCGGCCGTGCCACTCCGGGTGCCGATGCGTCTGGGCGAACAGGCCCGGCCGCACCCGTGCGCCGAGGCGGCACTCACCGGAGTGCTCCACGGTCGGCGCGGCCTCACCGCCGGACTCATCCAGCAGGCGCAGAAAGTGGCTCTTGCCCGAACCGTTGGAACCGAGCACGCACACCCGGTCGCCGAAGAAGACCTCGAGATCGAACGGGCGCATCAGACCGGTGAGTTCGAGGCTCCGGCAGGTGATCGCCCGCACTCCGGTACGGCCGCCGCGCAGGGCGGGTGCGACTCGCTGCACCCGCGGGGGCGCGGCCGGCGGGCCGGCCTCCTCGAACTTCGCCAGCCGGGTCTGCGCGGCATGGTAGCGGGAGGCCATCTCGTCGCTGATCGCGGACTGCTGGCGCAGCGTACGCACGAGTTCCTTCAGCTGCTCGTGCTTCTCCGTCCAGCGCTGCCGCAGCTCCGCCGCCCGCTTCCACCTGGCCTCGCGCGCCTCGTGCCAGGTGCGGAACCCGCCGCCGTGCGTCCAGGTCGTGCCGCCCTCCAGAGTGATCACCTGGGTCGCCGTCCGGCTCAGCACCTCGCGGTCGTGGGTGATCAGCAGCACTCCCTGCCTGGTGCGGGCCAGCTGCTCCTCCAGCCAACGCTTCCCGGGGACGTCGAGGTAGTTGTCCGGCTCGTCCAGCAGCAGCAGCCCGGCCGGGCCGCGCATCAGGGCCTCCAGGACCAGGCGCTTCTGCTCGCCCCCGGAGAGCGTGCCGACCTCGCGGTACTGCGCGAGCCGGAAGGGCAGGCCGAGCGCCGCGACCGTGACGGTGTCCCAGAGCACCTCCGCCGCGTAGCCGCCGGTTTCGGCCCAGTCGGACAGCGCCTGTGCGTAACGGAGTTGGACGGCCTCGTCGTCGGTCTCCATCAGTTCCAGCTCCAGCGCGTCCACGGCGGCCGCGGCCGCCTGCTGCGCCGGGGGTGCGACGGCGAGCAGCAGGTCCCGTACCGTGCGGTCGTCGCGGAGGCTGCCGATGAACTGGGGCATCACCGCGACGGCCCCGTGTCTGCGCACCGAGCCCAGCTGGACGGGGAGTTCACCGGAGAGCATCCGCAACAGCGTGGTCTTGCCCGCGCCGTTGTCGCCGATCAGGGCGACGGTCTCCCCCGCCGGGACGCGGAACGACACGTCGCTGAACAGCTCACGCCCGTCGGCGAGGGTGTGGCCGAGGCCGCTGGCTTCGAGGTAGCCCATGGCCCGGAAGCCTACCGGCCGGGCAACCCGGGCTCACTCGATTTGAGCCACGTCCAAACTTTTCACACAAACCATCGATCAGATCGGATGTGGATATGTCAGTTCCGAATATTCACCCCCGGGCTGGAAATCCGGATGAAGCCCTTGCGCCGGTCGGCCCAATACGCAAAGGTTGTGCCCGATCGAAGGCGGCCCGTCCAGGAAGCCGAGGTAGATCCGATGCACACTGATTCAGCTTCGCAAACCGTCGCCATCGCCGGGGCGGAATTCGGCTGGGGCAGCTCGGGAAAAATCAGCGCGGTCCTCTCCGCGCTGCAAAGCCGCTCCGCGCTGCACGGCCGCCCCGCACCACCGGGTCGTCCAGGGCCGCCGGATCACTCCGCACCGCCGCTGAGATTCATCGGCCTGGGCTCGGCCCTCGGCCGCCCACTGCTCGCCGAGCACCCCGTCGACCGCTGGTACGACCTGTCGGCCGACGGCGCTCCCGACGCCCTGGCGGAGATCGTGCGCTCGGAGCGAGTGCGGGCCGCGCTCGTCGTGCTGGACGGCTCCGCCGCCAAGGCGCTGCAGGCCGCCGGTGTGCCCACCGTGTTCGTGGACAGCCTGCCCTTCATGTGGTCGGCCGGGGACCGCTCCGCCCTGCCGCTGGACGCCACCGTCTACTGCGCCCAGAAGTGCGTCGAGCTGCCACCCGAGTGCTTCGACGTGCTGGCCTCCGTCCGAGCGCTGCACTGGGTCGACGCGGTCATCGGCACGCCGCCGAGGGCCGTGCTCTGCCCTCCCCCGAGCACCCCCCGGCACTACCGCAGCGCCCTGGTCAGCCTGGGCGGCCTGCGGGCGCCCCGGCTCGCCGACTGGACCAACTACCCCCGCCTGGTCGTCCCCGCCGTACTCGAGGCACTCGCCGCCCACGGAGTCCACGAGGTCCACGTGGCGGGCAACCTCCCGGCCGACTTCGCCGGGCGCCTGGTCGACGCCGCGGTCGCGCCGCCGCGGACGACCACGGGTGCCCTCAACCACGGCGAGTTCCTCGACCGGCTCGCCCACTGTGACCTCCTGCTCACCTCCCCGGGGCTGACCACACTGCTGGAGGCGGGCAGCCTGGGCGTGCCCACCGTCTGCCTGCCGCCGCAGAACCTCAGCCAGATCTTCAACGGCCGCTTCCACAGCCAGGCGGTCGGCGCCGAGGTCCGGGCGGTCTGGCCCAAGGACGTCCTCGTCGAGGAGGAGGCGCTGTCGCTGCGGTCGCACGGCGAGGACCGCGCCCTGGAGTTGATCTACGGCGGAATCGACGCGGCGGCACAGGAAGCCGACGGCCGGGGCACCAGCAGGGCGCTGAGCCGCGCCGTGCTCGGCGCACTGCGCCACTCCACCGCCGAGGGCGTCGACTGGGGCGCGCTCACCACCGCGGTCGGCACGGGCGGCGCGGCCCAGGTCGCCGACGCCCTGCTCGCCACCCTGCGAGACACCTCCCCGCCCTCCTGACGCCCGGCTCGTCCCGCCCCTTCCCATGAACGGCCCGGATATGTCCTCCACCGTGCGTGAGCGTCACCGCTATCTCTTCATCAGAATCCTGGAAGCCTGCAACGCCGACTGCTTCATGTGTGATTTCGCGCTCTCCCGCGACACATTCCGCTTCTCCCGCGAGGATTTCGCCGAATTGCTGCCGAAGGCCAAGGAGGCCGGGGTGGCTTATGTCCGGTTCACCGGCGGGGAACCGCTGATGCACCCGGATGTGGTGGAGCTAGTCCGCGCGGGCACGGCGGCGGGGATGAAGATGTCCCTGATCACCAATGGCTCGCTGCTGCCAAAGATGGTGCAGCGTCTCGCCGAGGCCGGGCTCGCTCAGGTGATCGTCAGCCTGGACGGCGCCTCGGCCGCGACCCACGACACCTACCGGCGCTCCCCCGGCATGTTCGACGCCGGGCTGCGCGGGCTTCGCGCCGCCGCCGCGCTCGGGATCCTGCCCCGGGTCAACACGGTGGTCGGCCCGCACAACTTCGCCGAAATGCCGCTGCTGCAGCGGGTGTTGACCAAGGCCGGGGTGCGTCAGTGGGAGCTGTCCGCGCTCAAGCTGGACCGCCCCATCCACTACCCCGACCACGACCAGGTCCGCGCGGTGTGCGACCCGATCTACGACGCCGACCCGAGCGCCCTGCTGGTCCCGATGGGCAAGCGGTTCTACGGGGACACCGCCGAGGAGCAGGAGCGCTACTTCACCGCGTCCATCACCCCACGCGCCTCGCTCCCGCTGTGTCACGTCGCGGACGACGTCATCTACATCGACGGCAAGCACGGCCGGATGTACGCGTGCAGCTGCATCCCGCACCGGGAGAACGACGACGGCCCCGGTGGCGCCCCCGTCCGCGAGGGCGGCGCGATCCTGCTGGACACACCGGTCTTCCGGGCGCATGCCGACTTCTTCCGCCGGCGGGGGCCCGAGGTGTGCAGCGGGTGTTCAACCACGGCCGCCGGGTACAGCGACGACGTCGCCCGCCTCGGGGCGGTGACACCGTGGCAGTACTGACCGTCGGCCGCGGCGAGCTGGTGACACCGGGCCGCCGGGTCCTGCTGGCCTCCCGTGAGGAGCAGCTGGACTCACTGCTCGCCCTGCGCCGCGTCGCCGCCCACCTCAGCGGGCTCCGTCCGGTCCTCCTGCCTCCCGGGGACGCACCGCTCGCACCGGCACTGCCCGAGCCACCGCCAACCGATCCCGCGCTGCCCGATCAGCCGCTACCCGAGGTGGCACTGGTCTGCGACGACGAGGCGGCCACCGGCCGACTGCTGGAGCTGGGCATCCCGGTCGTGCACCTGAGTTCCGGCCATGCCGGCCCGGCGCCGGCCGGGCCGGCCGAGCGGGCACTCCACCGACAGCACCGGCCCGGCTGGCTGCTCGGCCCCACAGGCGGGGCGCGGCCCACGGGGGCACTCGCGCCCACTCGGCTGACCAGGAACCGGCACCGCGCAGGAGCCCTGCTGCTGCTCTCCGCGTGGGACGTACCGGAGGAGGAGTTCGACGCCTTCGCCGCCGGGCCGCTGCGGGCCCTGGTCCACGAGGCGGTGCGCCGCAACGGACACTGCGAAGTGGTCTGCGACACCCGGCTCGCACCGCTTCACGCCGCTCTGGACGGCCTCAGCGAAACCCTCCGGTATCCCGACCCCGACCCCGATCCTGGCCTCTGCCCCTGCCCCGGTCCCGACCACGGTTCCAACTCCGGTCCCGGCACCGCCTCCAGGTCCGCCCGCGAGCCCGGACTCGCCGCCGTACAGGTGCATCGCGCCGCCGAGGTGGACGTGGACGCGTTGCACGCCACTGCCGAAGTCTTCCTGGCAGCGCCGACGTTGGGCGCACTCGTACTGGCCCAGGCCCGCCGTGCGCCGCTGGCGTTCCTACCACCGCTTGGAGCCGCCCAGCGGGACTTGGCCGCGCGGGTGACAGAGCTGGTCCCGGTGCCGCTGGCCACCGACCCCGGTGACCCGTCCCTGTGGGTGCCCCCCGAAGACGGCGCCGCGGCCCAGTGGAGCGCCCTCGATCCGTCCCTGGACGACCTGCGCGGTGCGCAGCGGGTCGCCCGCACCCTCCGTCAGCTCTCCCTCGCCCCGCTGTGAGCCGGCTCGCCCGGTGGCCCCATCCGCCCGGTACTCCGCCCACCTGCCGACCCAGCGCTCCCTGTCGAGCCCGCCCCGTGAACCCGCCCGGTGAAGCACGCTCCTCCACCCGTTGCCCGCCCTCGCCTCGACCTCGCCTCGACCTCCTCCCCACCGTGAACCCGTCGGGAGCCATCCCCACACCACGGCCTGGCCGTGCGCTGGTTACCCGTCTCGAGCAAATCGAAGACCTGTCGACCCTGGAGCCGCCATGTCCGGCACACCCCGCGAAACCGGGACTACCGCAGGCCCCACGTTCATCCGACCCCGTGTCCCGGAAGCGCAGTGGAACGACTGGCGCTGGCACATGCGCCGACGGATCACCAACGTCGAGAAGGCCCGACAGTGGATCAACGTCAGCCCGGACGAGGAGAAGGCGATCGCCGGGGTGGCGGGCAGGTACCGCTGGAGCATCACCCCGTACTACGCGTCGCTGATGGATCCGGACGATCCGCTCTGCCCGGTCCGCCAACAGGCCGTCCCGGCAACCGGCGAGCTGGTCGAGTTCTCCGGTGCCGAGGTCGATCCGGTCGGCGACACCTTCTACCGCAAGACCAACCGCGTGGTGCACAAGTACCCGGACCGGGTGATCATGCTGGTCACCGAGGCGTGCCCGGTCTACTGCCGGCACTGCACCAGGAAGTTCCACACCACGGATGTCAACGGCACCTACTTCCGTGACGACGAGGGCGGTTCGTTCGACGAGGACCTGCGCTACATCGCCGAGCACCCCGAGATCCGCGACGTACTGCTCACCGGCGGGGACCCGCTCTCCTACCAGGACGGCAAGCTGGAGGAGATCATCAGCGGTCTGCGGGCGATCCCCAGTGTGGAGATCATCCGGATCGGCACCCGGTTCCCCGTGCTGCTGCCGCAGCGGATCACCGACGAGCTGTGCGCGATGCTCTCCCGGTACCACCCGGTCTGGCTGAACACCCACTTCAATCACCCCAAGGAGATCACCGAGGAGGCCACCGCCGCGGTGGACCGCCTACTGCGGCACGGGATCCCGGTCGGCAACCAGACCGTGCTGCTGCGCGGCATCAACGACGACGTCGCCACCATGCGCACCCTGATGACCGAGCTGCTGCGGATCCGGGTGCGGCCCTACTACCTCTACCACTGCGACAACGTCACCGGTGTCTCGCACTTCATGACCTCCGTGGAGAAGGGCTGGGAGATCATGGAGGGCCTGCAGGGCCACATCACCGGGTTCGGGGTGCCGCAGTACGTACTCACCACGAAGATCGGCAAAATCCCCATCGCCCAGCCGTACTTCACCCCCACCCCCGACGGCCTGCTGCTCCGCAACTACCGGGGCCAGCAGATGGCCGTCGACGGCGCGGTGCACCCGATCACGGAGTCCGACGCCAGATGACCCTTGACAACCGACTCGGCCAGCGTTTCCTCCCCTACGGCGCCAACTACCTCGCGTGGTCCGACATGACGGAACTGAAAGAGGTGATCGACCATCAGGTACTGTTCCGCTACCAGACGGAGACCGAGAGCATGGCCTCCCGGTTGGAGCGCCAGGTGTGCGAGCGGCTGGGCGCCGCGCACACCCTGGCAGTCCACAACTGCACCGAGGCGCTGCGTCTGGCGCTGATCTCCACCCGGCCGTCCATCGGCGACCTGGTCTACATCCCGGCGGTCACCTTCGTCGCGGTGGCCGGCGCGGTGCTCTCCTGCGGCCTGATCCCGGTCCTGGTGGACGCGGACGACTCGCTCTCGCTGGACGCCAGCCTGCTGCCGTCCGGCGCCCAGCGGGTCATCACGGCCCACATGGAGGGCACGGTCGCCCCGCTACCCAAGGGTGTGCCGTATCTCATCGAGGACTGCGCCCAGTCGCTCGGCGCGCGGTTCGCGGACGGCCGGCACGTCGGGACGGGGGGCTACGCTGGGACGTTCAGCTTCCACCACAACAAGGTGCTCACCTCGGGCGAGGGCGGGCTGCTCGTCACGGGCGACGATGACGCCTGGGCGACCATGCGCTGCTACCACGACCACGGCTCGGCCCGCGTCCCCGGCCGCTACCCGACCTGGAACCCGGACGCCCACTACGGCGAGAACTTCGTCACCAGCGAGCAGGTGGCGGCCGTCCAGTGCCAGCAGTTCCGCCGTCTCGACGAGTTGCTCGCCGGGCTGGAGCGGATGTACGCCATCGCCGTGACGGAGACCCCCGGCCGCCCTGACCTGGAGGTACGGCCGAGAGCCGAGGGCGACGTGAAGCTCAGCCTGCGGTTCCGCTGCGAGAGCCGCGAGTTGCGGGACGCCGCCGTCACCGCGCTCACCGCCGAGGGGATCGCCAACTGGACGCTCGGCAAGTACCTGCTGTCCGAGCACCCGGTGCTCACCGGCCGGCGCTCGCTCTACGCCGACGGCTTCCCGTGGAACCACGCCCCCGAGGGGCCGCTGGCGCTCAGCCGCGACGGTTTCGCCCGCACCCGCGACCAGCTGGAGCGCACCCTGTGCGTGCCGCTCTCGCCCGAACTCTCCGAGCCGGAGCAGGTCCTGGCGGCCAAGGCCGTCCGGCGGGTCCTGGAGGCGGTATGAGCTCCGACGGTCCCGCGCTGCTGATGGTGGACGACCGCCCCTCGTCGTTCACCAGGTATGCGGCCCACACCCTCCCGGACGACCTGGTACTGCTGCGGTTCGCCGAGTTCCGCCAGGACTTGCCGGAGGACCACCTGCACCGGACGGCACACCTCCCGGCCTTCTGGGTGCGCGAAGGGGTGCCGCTGGCCGAGGAGGCCGCGCGGTACCAGGCCTGGGCCGCCGGGCTTCCGGTCCGGCCGACCCGGTTCTGCAACCCGTCCGAGCCGCGCCAGGCCGTCGCCCAGCGGTTCGCCGCACTGGTCGGCCTGCCGCACCTGACCGAGCGTCAGGTCTCCTGGGTGCGGGACAAGGCCGAGATGAAGTTCCGGTTCCGTGAACTCGGCCTGAAAACCGCCGAGTTCACGCGGGTACGCCGCGTCCAGGAGGTCGAGTGGTTCGCCGAGGAGCACGGCTGGCCCGTGGTGCTCAAGCCGGTGGACTCCTTCGCCTGCGTGGACACCTACCGGCTCACCGGGCGGGAGGACCTGGCCGGGATCGACCTCGGCGCGCGGGACTGGATGGTGGAGCAGTTCCTCGGCGGCACCGAGTGGGAGGTCTGCACGGTCATCCACCGGGGCGAGGTGCTGGCCGCCTGGCCGAGCGCGATGCCCTGCCGTCCGCTGGACATCGTCGACGGCGCGATGAACGCCAACATCAGTGTCGGCACCGACGAGGCCCCGCCGGTCGACCTGCGCGCCATGCTCCAGCGCATCGTCACCGGCATGGAGATCGACCACGGCTACGCACACATGGAGTTCTTCCTGGTCGACGGCGAGGTGTACGCGGGCGAGATCGGTGTCCGGTTGGCGGGCTGCGAGATCCCCGCCAACCACGGGCACGCGTACGGCTTCGACGTCTTCGGTGCCACCCTGGACGTGTACCGCGGCCTGCGCCCCGATCTCCACTACCGCGAACGCCGGTGCGCGGGCGACCTGTTGCTGCCGCTTCCCGGCTCGGGGACGGTTCATCGCATCACCCCTACGGAGGAACTGCTGCGTGTCCCCGGGGTCGTGGACGCCGTTCTCAAGGTCGGTGTCGGCGATTCGGTGTCGGCCCGACGGGCCTCGCACAACGCGTCGGGGTACGTCCATGTCGTGGGAGCGTCGATCGGCGAGGTGGAGACACGGATGCGCGAGGTTCTCGACACCTTCGCCATCGAGTTGGCACCCGTCACCTCCGTGAGCCCGGCCACCGGTCCGGGCCCGGCCGCGGGACGGGGCCCGGACCGGTGACGAACGGCCTGCCCCACCGCTTCCGCACCCTGCTGACTCAGCGCCGTGTCGGCGCCGTCGCCTGGTGGAGCGTCGTCTCCAGGCTGCCGGTGTACCTGATGTCGCTGGCCATGGTGCTGGTGGTCCGCGAGCAGGGCGGCAGCTACGCTCAAGCGGGCCTGGTCGCCGCGCTGTACACCGCCGGCATGGCGGTCGGCGGCCCGCTGATCGCCCGGCGGCTGGACCGCAGCGGACGCCGGACGGTGCTGGCCGCCACCGGTGTCCTCTACCCGTCGATGCTCGCCGTGCTGGTGTGGGCCACCCGGCCGGGCGGTTGGGCGCAGCCCGTGGTGGCGGCACTCGCCGGAGTGGCGCTCCCGCCCGCGAACGCCTGCATGCGGTCGCTGTGGGCCCGGCTTCCGCTGAAGGAGGAGGACCGGGACACCGCCTACCTCTGGGAGGCGCTGCTCACCGAGGTCCTGGTGATCGGCGCCCCGCTGGCACTCGCCGGCCTGATGCTCTCCGGCTCCGCCGGGCTGGCCCTGACCACCGTCGCTGTGGTCGGCGGCGCGGGAGCCCTGGGGCTCGCCTTCGTCCACCTTCCGGCGGGCACGGAGCCGGAGCGGGCGGACGCCGGGGCAGCCGGGCCGCGCCGACTTCTCGGCCCACTGCGGGACTCGGCGATGCTGGCACTCACCGGCATCATGGCCACCTGTGCCGTCCCCATCGGCCTGATGACACTCGCCGTCCCGGCCTTCGTCGCCGCTCACGGGTCACCGGGGTCCACCGGTGCGGTGTACGCGTGCTGGGGCGTCGGCAGTGCGCTGGGTGCGCTGTGGCTGGGGCGTTCGCAGTCCCAGGTCGCAGCGCACGTCCGCTTCCCGCGCCTGGTGCTCGCCTACGCCCTCGGGACGGGGCTGGCGCCGGCGGCCACCTCCGAACCAGTGCTCGCCCTCGCCCTGGCCATCGGCGGCGCACCGATCGCGCTGGTGTCCGCGAGCGAGCTGACGCTGGTCAGCACGGTCGCGGACAGCCGCTCCCTGGCAGAGGCGTTCACCTGGGCTTCCCTTGCCACCGTCCTGGGCGACGCGGTCGGCCAGCAGGCCGGCGGACTGCTGATGGACCGCATCGGCCCGCGCGGGGTCTTCGCCACCGCCTTCATCCTCGCCCTGGCCGGAGCCGGCCTGGCCTTCGCCTGCCGAGGGCTGCTGTCCCGCCGCGCCACCGTCCCCGCGGAGTGCCCGGCATGAACGCTCCCAAGCACCTCAGAGGATTACCGGTCAACGCTCCCGACAGCCCCCGGGGATGGCCCGCCAACCGTCCCCAGCGGTCAGGGCTTTCCTCGGGCCCCCGCCCACCGGGCCCGGGCCCCCGACGCCGCGTGCCCGACCGGGTGTCCCCGGTGGCCCGAGCACCTCGTGCCCCGACGGCGCCCACTGGCCCGCGCCGCCCGCGCACCCCGTTGATGCCCTGCCCGGCCCGCCCCCTCTCCGCCCTTCCTGCCCGCGAGGTAATCCTTGATGAACGCAGCCGCCCCGCTCTTCCGCCCGGTCCTCTTCGGCCAACTGCCCTCCGCGGTCAAGGAGTTCCTGGACGCCGACGACCCGGCGGCGGTGTCGGTACCGGTACCGGTCGAGGGCCGCGCCGACCTGGTACGGAGCGTGGAGCTGGCGTCGCGTGTGTACACCGCCGTACGGCCACCGCGGCCGGTCGACCTCGGCGTCGTCCTCGGCGTGGAGCAACTCCCCGAAGGCGTGGCCGAGTTGGCCCGCCCACTAGCCCGCGAGTGGGTGGACGAGGAGCAGCTGGCCGACCTCACCGCCTTCCACCGCCGGCATCCCGGAGAACTCCTGCTGCTCGGCTGCTACGACCGTCTCAACCTCGACCCGGTGCGCGCCCTGCTGCTGGCGACCTACCGCAGCCGACGGCACCGGCTGACCTTGCTGAGCGGCCGCGACGCCGCCTCGCTCGCCTGGAACATCGCCAAGCAGTACGCGCGGCCCGCGACCGGCATCGACGCAGTGGGCCTGTTCACCGACACCGACCGGCCGCCGCACCTGCCCGGTGTGCGGGTCTTCGACGACCGCGACTTCGAGCGCGCGGACATCCAGGCCGAGATCCTGGGCACCCGGTGGCGCCGGGTGGCCTTCCAGGGCCACGGGAAGGACGACAGCGTCAACCTGGGCGAGTTCACCATCTGCGGTCTGAACCCGGCCGTCCCCGCCAGGCCGGGGCTGCTCGGCCCCCGGTGCGCGTACGGGCTGCCCTGCTACAAGCCCGAGGACAAGCTGGTGCCGCTCAATCGGGTGGAGGCGGTGGAGCTGGTGCTCAGCGCGTGCAACAGCGGTCCGCTCGCCGACCTGGCGCTGTACGACCCCAAGTACCAGTTGCTGCTCAACGCCCTTGACGGCCCGGCCCGTACCGTCGTCTCCGCCGTCTCGGTGCATGACTCCGACCGTCCGGAGAACGTCGCCTGGATGCGTGCCGCGCTCACCGGCGCGGACTCGGTGGACGTCCTCAACGCCAGCCTGGCCGGCTCGCACCCCTACCCGGCGTTCATGCGCTTCGGCCTGCCCGACGCACCTCGGCAAGCCCTGGAGCAGCAAACCCCGGAGGAGCGCACCTCGGAAGAGCACGCCTCGGAGAATCACCCCCTCGAACAGCACACCTCCGAACAGCACACCTCCGCACGGCAGATCCCCCATCCCTCCGACCATCGCCCCGACCCTCTGGTCATCACGGTGGGACGCCGCTTGACCGCCCTGCTCACCTCCGAGCTGCTGCCGCACAACCATCCACTCCGCCCCCGCCTGACCAAGCTGGCCCGCAAGGTGGACCTGTGGGTGGCCCGGCCCACCCACCTCGCCGACCAGTCGCCGGACGAGATCCGCTCCTCTCTCACCGCCGATCTGCAGTCGCTCGACCATGTGATCGCCGAGCAGGTGGCGGCGAACCCCGAGAACGAGATCATGAACTACCCGGCGCACTTCGGGGACCGCAGCTCGCTCGACCCACAGGTGCGCGAGGTGACCTGCCACTGCGGCCGCCCGGCCCAGGAGTTCACCCGGCGCGGGCTGCTCCCGCACATCCTGGACACCACCTGCGCGGTCTGCATGCGCTGCGGCGATGTCACCTTCCGGCTCCCCGAGGCACCCGCGCTGCTGGCCCACGCCGCGGACGAGGTGGAGCAGGGCGGGGTGCTGGAGGTGCGTGCCGCGCTCACCGCCGCGCGCCCGGGGCCGGTCCGGCTCGGCCTGTTCGTCCCGACCTATCTGCGCGAGGACACCACGGTGGAACCGGCCACCGTCAGGGTGCGGGCCGCCGGGCAGCCGGAGGACGTCGCCTTCCGCCTGCGGTTCGCCCCCACCACGGCCCCGCAGGCCTACTACTTCACGGTCTTCGCCGTGCAGGACCTCGCCGTCTCCACGGCCCGGCGCCACTTCGGAGTCCTGCCTCGCCGCACCTGACCGGTCAGCAGCCCCCGCGATCCCCCAACTGACGGAACGAAGGACGTCTGCCATGGAAACGCAGCCCAAGCCCGAGATCGAACTGATCGAGCGCGATGGCGAGGTGACACTGAGCATCGGCGGTGAACAGGCCATGCAGGCCTGGGAGCGGGACCTGATGTGGGCCAGCGCCGACATGCTGTGCGAGTACGGCCACGACTTCTACGAGGTCGGCCTCGGCCTCGGGCTCTCCGCACTGCGCATCGCGAACAACCCCGCCACCCGCAGCCACACGGTCCTGGAGCTGTTCGGGGAGGTCGAGGACCTGTTCCGGGCCCGGCACCCGAAGCTGCCCGACAATCTCACCATCGAACGCGGCGACTTCTTCCAGCGCGTCCTCGCCCTGCCCTCGGAGAGCATCGACGGGATGTTCTTCGACCCGGCGCTGGACATGGAGGTCTGGACCAACGCCGACCTGTGGGCCAGGACCATGCCGGAGGTGGTCCGGGTGCTGCGTCCCGGCGGGGTGTTCATCCCGTTCTTCAGCACCAAGCCCGAACTGCGCTGGCAGTACCTGCCGCACTTCACGTCCATCCGGGTCGAGCGCCACCCGTACACGGCGTACGACACCACCGAGTACACGTACGGCACCAGCGGCGACGCGTACATCCAGTGTTTCCGCAAGTGCTGACCGCGGCCCCGCTCCGCCAGTCCTCGACCGCCCCGCCGGTCGGCCCCCACCCGACGCCGCAGGCCGGCCTCGTTCCGGAGGTACCCGCATGACCACCGAGACCACCGCACCGACCGCCGGCCTGCCGGCCGACCCGGACGCACCGGCCGTCCGTTCGCTGTTCCTGGCCGGTCCCTTCATCCAGTTGCTCGACCCGGCCACCGGGGAGATGCCGGACGAGGCCCGGGCCCCGTTCGACCTGCTGATCAAGCACTTCGAGGCGCAGGGGATCTCCGTCCACAACGCCCACCGCCGGGAGGCGTGGGGTGCCGAGTTGATGAGTCCGGAGCAGTGCACCGGGCTGGATCAGGAGGAGATCCGCAAGGCCGAGGTCTTCGTCGCCTTGCCGGGCTCTCCGCCCTCACCCGGCACCCATGTCGAGGTGGGCTGGGCGAGCGCCTTCGACAAACCGATCGTGCTGCTGCTGGAGCGGGGCCGGGAGTACACCTTCCTGGTCCAGGGCCTGCACACGGTGGCGACCGTGGAGTACGTGCTGTACACGGACATCGCCGCGGCGCTGCCCGCCGTGGACGGGGCGGTGCGCCGGGTGGTGGCCCGCCATCGGGAGGCCGGCCGCAGGGGGTGACTTCGCGTCGCCCGGGTCCGGGCCGTCCGCCGGGCGGCCCGGCCCGGCCGTTCGATCGCGTGCCCGGACCGAGAGGATCACATGCGGAGCACCCTGGCCCTGTTGGCCTCCCTCGCCGTACTGCTCACGGCAGCCGCGACACCCGCCCGGACGCCCGATCCGCACTCCGACCCGACCCGCACGCCCGCGACCCCCGCCTACACGGTCGAGCTGAGCAGTGACGGCACCGGGACGCGCTGGCACGGCCATGAGTCCGTGCGCTTCACCAACGCCTCCGCCGAGCCGCTGCGCGAGGTCTACCTCCGGCTGTGGGACAACGCGCACGGCGGCTGCGCGGCACAGCCCGTCACGGTGACCGGCCTCACCGGCGGCACCCCGGACGCGCTGTCGGTGGGCTGCACCGCGCTGAGGGTCACACTGCCCGCGCCGCTCGGCCGGGGTGCGAGCGGGGTGATCGCCTTCGGTCTGGGCGTCGAAGTCCCGGACGGCACCGATCGGTTCGGTCACGACGGCCCGTACAGCTTCCTCGGAAACGCGCTGCCGGTGCTGGCGATCCGGGACGCCACCGGCCCGCACCTGGATCCGTACACCGACAACGGCGAGTCCTTCTACACTCAGACCGCGGACTTCACCGTCACCCTCGACCACCCCTCTCGGCTGCTGGTGCCCGCCACCGGCCACTCGGTCGACGTTCCCGGGTCCGCCGGACGGACCGTCACCAGAGCAGTGGCGGAGCGGGTCCGTGACTTCGCCTGGGCGGCGGGCCCGTTCGCCAGGATCTCCGCCACTTCCCCGGCCGGGGTGCGGATCGACGTCTACTCGACGGCGAGCGTCAGCTCCGCGGACGCCCGGTCGATGCTGGCCCTGGCGACCTCGGCGGTCGACGCCCACGCCCGGCGGTTCGGCGCCTACCCGTACGGCCGACTGGCCGCCGTGCTGGACGACGACTTCTGGTTCAGCGGGATGGAGTACCCGGGGTTCGTGCTCGACCGGGTCAGCACCACGGCGCTGGTCCACGAGCTCGCGCACCAGTGGTGGTACGGCATCGTCGGCGACGACCAGTACCACGCCCCCTGGCTGGACGAGTCGTTCAGCGACTACGCCACCGACCTGGCCCTCG
Organism: Kitasatospora sp. NPDC032150; assembly: GCF_055579945.1. Lineage (NCBI taxonomy): Bacteria > Bacillati > Actinomycetota > Actinomycetes > Kitasatosporales > Streptomycetaceae > Kitasatospora > Kitasatospora sp. NPDC032150. The sequence continues at coordinate 24,308 of NZ_JBVIMH010000035.1, forward strand.
GCAAGCTGGGCGAGGGCTGCTGGAGCGGGGTGTCCTGGGAGTCCGCGGCCGAGCGGCTGACCAACTCGATGCGCTACTGGGACACCCACCCCACCCGGTACGGGACGGTCGTCTACGACTACGGCAAGTGTGCCCTGCACGACCTGCGCCGGCTGATCGGCGACACCACGATGGCCGAACTCCTGCGCACCTACGCGCGGAGCCACTGGTACGGCGTGTCGACCACGGCCGAGTTCAAGGCCGCCGCGCAGGCCGCCACCGGCACCGACCTGACCGAGTTCTGGAAACTGCACCGAATCGACGGCTGAACGTCCGACGCACCGTCATACTCGTTCGGCGAGGGAAGGAGGCGGCTGTGCGCGGAGGACGGGTGGCCGTAGTGGGCGGAAGCATCGCGGGCTGCGCCGCCGCGCTGGCCGCGGCACGCACGGGTGCGGACGAGGTGGTGGTGTTCGAGCGGGCCGTCGGCCGGCTTCAGGACCGGGGCGTCGGCCTGGCACTGCACAACGACCGGTACGCGGAGCTGGAGGCGGCCGGTTATCTGGACGCCGGGATGCCCTGGGTCCAACTGGTCCGGCGGCCCTGGGTGGTGCGCGAGGGCACGGTGCGGGCCGGGCGGCAGATCGGAGTGCTGCCGTTCCCGTTCCGCTCGTACAACTGGGGTTCTCTCTGGCAGGAGTTGCGCAACCGGATCCCCGAGAGCGTCGACTACCGCACCGGCGCCACGGTGACCCGGGTCGTCTCCGGCACCGAGGGCGCGGTGGTGCACCTGGCGGACGGCGGCGAGCAGCACTTCGACCTGGTCGTCGGGGCGGACGGGTACCGGTCCGTGGTGCGGGCCGCGATGTTCCCGGACGCCCAGGCGCAGTACGGGGGTTTCGTGGCCTGGCGCGGCACGCTGCCCGCGGACCGGCTGCCCTCCCCGCCCGAGGCGTTCCCGGTGCACGACGCCTCGACGGTGGTGTTCCCTGGCGGACACATGATCGTCTATCGCATCCCCGGCCCGGGCGGCCACGGCACCGACGTCAACTGGGTCTTCTACACCAGTCCGCCGGCCGCCGACGGCCTGCGGTTCGGCGACCCGACGAACGTGCACCCCAGGGCCATGACCAGCGAGCTGTCCGAGCACCAGCTCGGCCTGGTGGAGGAGTACTTCCCGCCCTACTGGCAGGAGGTCATCCATCTCACCCCCGCCGGTACGCGCTTCGTGCAGCCGATGTACGACATGGCCACGCCGCACTACGCACGCGGCCGGCTCGCCGTGGTGGGTGACGCCGCCTCGATCGCCCGTCCGCCCACCGGCAGCGGCGCGATCAAAGCACTGCAGGACGCCGCCGCGCTGGAGCGCGCCCTGGATTCGGCCGGCAGCTGGGCCGAGGCGCTGCACTCCTACGACGCCGAGCGGGCGCCCGTCGGGCGGTCCACGGTCGAACTCGGCCGGAGCCTGGGACGCGCCCAGGTCCAGGAGACGCCCGACTGGGCGGCGATGGACCAGCACGCGGTCGAGCGGTGGTGGCAGGCCGCCGGCGGTGGCAACGGGTTCGGCGGGCAGGCGCTGCGCAGCCGCTGAACCGGTGCCGGGTTGCGCCTCGCTGATGCTTCAACAAATCGCGGACAAATTCGACCGTTTGGCGGCAGACTCGGGGCTGACGTACGACAGCACCGACAGGGGGGCCCATGGCCGGTACGACTCGACGCAGGTTACTCTGGGGGAGACTGGGCCTTCTCGCCCTGTGGTGGCTGTGGATGCCGGCCCTCGCACTGCTGATATGGGTGGTCAAGCACTTCGTCTTCGGCGGCTTCGGACAGCAGGACCAGAGCTACCGGCTGTTCCTCCAGGCGCAGTTCCTCCCGCACGGCACTCCGGTGCACGCGACGGCGCTGTTCTGGATCTGGGCGGCGATCGGCCTGGTCGGCACCCTGGTCATGGCGGTCAACGTGGTGGTGGCGACCGTGCTGCCGCGGTGGGTCGACTACCTGCTGGTCGGCGCCACGTCGCTGGCCGTGCTGGCATCGGCCGGGTGCACGGTGATGGCGTTCTGGGACAACGACAAGGACCTGGGTCGCTACTACGCTCGGGCCACGGTGCTGGACATCCCGACCTCGGCGTCCGACGCACCGGCCTCCGCCCGTCCGCTCACCAGGGACGCGCACAAGGGCGACGGCGACCGCTGCGACTACCTCGGCGCCGCCGACGTCCCGGCCTGCATCAAGGTGCGGCCCATGCCGAACTTCGGCTTCGAGCCGCGCACCGCCTCCTACGCCGCGGCCGCGACGGCGCTGAAGACCGGCTCCGCCCTCGCCTCGGGTGTCAGCCTGATGGACCACAGCATCCACTACCTGCCGGGCAAGGGCCAGGGCCACGGCGTGTGGACGGGCGTGCTGGACGGCTCGGGTTCCCAGCCCACCGAGGGCGTGGCCGTCTGGGACGGCACCTCCAACAGCAACAGCGCCTGCGAGTTCAAGGGCGACCACTCCTTCGACCGGGCCTTCAGCGGCAACCGGGCGAACAGCCTGCGCAACCTGCTGGCCGAGCGGTTCCCCGAACTCCTCTACGAGGACCAGGACGTCTGGGGCTACTGCGACGGGACCGACCTCGCCACCGCCGAGCCGGTCATCGTCATCGCGGTGACCCGGCAGATCGCCTGGCACAAGCGGACAGTGCAGCGTCCGGACGGTGTGCTGGTGCTGACCGGCTCGCCGAGCGGCAAGCCGGTGATCGAGCACCGGAGCACGGTGCACCCCGGTGAGCTGCCGGGCACGGTCTACCCGGGATCGGTCGTCAAGGAGCAGATCAGCGCGGTCCAGTGGCTGGCCGGCCGGGGCGCGAAGAACCGCGACGGCTTCGGTTTCGCCCACACCTCCACCGACACCAACGCCACCAACCCCGGCGAGTACCTGCTGCGTTCGACCACCGACGGGCACTACTACTACGTGACCCCGCTGGTGCCGAGGAACAGCTCCTCGGAGGCGATCATCGCCTTCGCGGTGGTGCGCGCCGACGAGGTGGACGCCGATCTCAACGAGCTCCAGGTGTACGTGCAGGGCGACACCAGCAGGCCCGTCAACCTGACCGAGCTCTCAAGCCGGATGGTCGCCTGGATCACCCAGCAGACCGGTGTCACGGTGACCACCGGAGCTGGCGGAAACCTTCAGGAGATCATCCCGTTCGGGCAGGGCATGTGGCGCGGGTTCGTCGACATCAACGGGCAGACCCAGGACTACATCGACGTCTCGGGTGACGGTCGGACCACGCCCAACCTGGTCTACCTCAAGCAGAGTCCGCCGGGCTCCCAGCCCTCCCCCGGTGGCACTCCGTCCCCTTCGCCTTCGCCTTCGCCCTCGGCCACCACCGCCCCCTCGGCGCCGCCGTCGGCCACCGACTGCGGCGGGGATCCGGCGAAGATGAGCACCTCCCAACTCGCCGCGTGCGTCTCCTCGTTCTCCTCGGCCCTGGCGAACCGGCTCCAGTCGGCGCCCGCGCAGTAGCGGACGGGCGGGCGCAGTTGCCGGCGCCCGCCCGTCGTGCCGCTACCGCGCCTGCGCCTGGATCTCCTGGAGCGCGGCGACCAGGGTGTCCACCTCCTGCGCAGTGTTGTACAGGGCGAGCGAGGCCCGGGCCGCGCTCTGCAGACCGAAGGAGGCCAGCGCCGGTTGCGCACAGTGGTGCCCGGCGCGCACCGCGATGCCCTGCTGGTCGAGCGCCCCGGCCAGCGCGGTCGGGTCCGTCCCGGCGAGCACGAAGGTCAGCACCCCGATCCTGCCCGGTGCGCTGCCGATCAAGTGCAGCCCGGGGACGGTGGCCAGCGCGCCCATCGCGTATGCGGTGAGCTGCTCCTCGTACGCGGTGGCGGCCTGCCGGTCGAGTCCGGCGAGGTACCTGAGGGCCGCCCGCAGTCCGGCGACCCCGGCGATGTGGCCGGTGCCGGCCTCCAGCCGGTGCGGGATCGGCGCGTACGTGGTCTCCTCGAAGCTCACCGAATCGATCATGTTGCCGCCGCCCTGCCACGGGGGCATGGCCTCCAGCAGCTCGCGCTTGCCGTAGAGCACGCCGATCCCGGTCGGGCCGAAGACCTTGTGTCCGGAGAAGGCGTAGAAGTCGGCGTCCAGCGCGGCGACGTCCACCGGGAAGTGGCTCACCGCCTGCGCGCCGTCCACCAGCACCCTGGCGCCGTACCGGTGGGCCAGCGCGGTCATTTCGGCCACCGGCGGGACGGTCCCCAGCACGTTGGAGGCATGGGTCAGCGCGACCAGCCTGGTCCGCGAACCGAGCAGGTCCCGGTAAGCGTCCTGGTCCAACTGCCCGTCGGGCAGCAGCGGGATCGGCCGGACCCGGACCCGGCGTTCGGCCGCGATCTGCTGCCAGGGCACCAGGTTGGAGTGGTGCTCGGCCGCCGAGACCAGGATCTCGTCCCCCACCCCGAGGTTGGCCCGGCCCCAGGTCTGCGCCACCAGGTTGACCGCCTCGGTGGTGCCCCGGACGAAGACGATCTCGTCGGTGTCCTGGGTGCCGAGCAGCTTGGCCGCCTCCTCGCGGCCCTCCTCGTACACCTGGGTGGCCTGCCTGGCCAGGCTGTGCGCACCGCGGTGGACGTTGGAGGTGCCCGTTGAGTAGTGCTCGGCGACGGCCTCGGCGACCTGGCGGGGCTTGAGCGTGGTGGCGCCGTTGTCCAGCCAGACCAGGCGCCGGCCGTTCACCTCGCGGTGCAGCTGCGGGAAGTCCCGCCGGACGGCCTCGACGTCGAAGCCGCTCGGCGGCGCGGTGGGCGGGGCGACGGGCGGTGTCACCGCCGGTGCCCGGCGCGGTTGTTGCGGCAACCAGTAGCGGGCGCCGCCGGCCGCGTGGGCGAGCGCGGCGGGCAACGGGTCCGGCACCGACGGCATCCCCGGTACCGGAAACCTTCCGGGCGCCCCGGTCGCCGGTGCGGCCGCCCGGGCCGGCCCGCCTGCGACCGGGGCGGCGACCGGGGCGGCGACCGGGGCGGCGGCGGGTGCGGCGGGTGCGGCAGGTGCGGCAGGTGCGGCAGGACCGGTACCGGGCGGCAGTCCGTCAGGAGTAGTCATAGTAGTTCGACACCTCGACGTTCTGGAGCACCGCGATGGCGTCGTCCACCAGCGCGGCGGTGGAGAAGTAGCAGGTCGCCAGGTAGGAGGTGATGGCCTGGCGGTCGACGCCCATCGCACGCACCGACAGGCCCGGCTCCACCTCGTCCGGCACCTTCGCCGGGCGCAGTCCGACCACGCCCTGCTGGGCCTCGCCGACCCGCATCAGCAGGATGCTGGTGGTCCCGGGCGCCGAGTCCGAGCCCTTGAGGTCGAGCTTGTCGGAAGGCAGCAGCGGCACGCCGCGCCAGGTCATGAACGGGCTGCCGAACAGCTCGACGATCTGCGGCGGCACTCCGCGCCGGGTGCACTCGCGCCCGAACGCGGCGATCGCCCTCGGGTGGGCCAGGAAGAACGCGGGCTGCTTCCAGACCCGGGCGAGCAGTTCGTCCATGTCGTCCGGGGTGGGCGCGCCGGTGCGGGTGTGCACCCGCTGGCTGGGCACGATGTTGTGGAGCAGCCCGTACTCGGGGTTGTTGAGCATCTCCCACTCCTGGCGCTCGCGCAACGCCTCGGTGGTCAGCCGCAGTTGGGCCTGGACCTGGTCGATCGAGGAGTTGTAGATGTCGGATACCCGGGTGTGCACCTTGAGCACGGTCTGCGCGATGCTCAGCTCGTACTCGCGGGGGTTCTCCTCGTAGTCCACGAAGGTGTCGGGCAGCTGCGGCTCGCCGTTGTGGCCGGAGGTCAGGCTGATCGGGTGCTCACGGTCGGCGGGCCCCTGGCCGTCGGCGGCGAAGGCGTCCAGTCCGGCGCGCAACGCGGGCTCGCGGTCGGCGAGTTCGGTGAGCACCCGGCGGTCGAGCGAGAGCACGGTACACGGCGTGACCGCCTTGACCTGGTACGGCACGGCCTCGCCGCGCACCCAAGCGCCGGCGTCGAAGAAGTCGCCGTCGCCGAGCACGGCGAGCAGGGCGTCCTCGCCGTACTGGCCGGTGGCGCGCTTCTCGGCGCGGCCGAACGCGATAATGTGCAGCGCCTCGACGGGGGCGCCCAAGGCGCCGATGAGCTCGCCGGGCGCGACCTCGCGCTGGACGAAGCCGCCGGCCAGCGCGGTCAGCAGCGGGCTCTCCTGGTCACGCAGGAAGGACAGCTCGCGCAGGTCCTCGGCGATCACCCGGGACGCGCCGCCACCGTCCACGTAGGTGCTGATCAGCCCGTCGCCGAGGATGAAGCCCCGACGGCGGTTGACCCGGTAGACGCCGGCCTCCAGGTCCACCCAGGGCAGCGCGCGCAGCAGGTAGCGGGGGGTGATCCCGAGCATCTGCGGCACGGTCTTGGTGGTGGTGGCCAGGTTCCTGGCGGCGGAGGTACTGAGGCTTTGCTGGTTCTGCTGGACGGTCTCGGCGGTCATGGCAGGTCCTGGTCCTTGTCCCTTGGTCCGAAGAACTGACTGCGCGTCAGAACGCATATGGCAGAAGGGGATCAGCTCTTCTTCCGGTCATCAGAGATTGTCGCCACAGCGATTGCCACGGCGTGAGATTGTTCGATTACGCCGGTTTTGTTCCGGTGCGCAGCATCAGGCATCGCCTCACGGAAACTCACTCGAAAGCGTGAATTGGGCCATAAGTGGTACTGAGATGTTCGAAAGCTCCCGTTGGGGATCGCCTGCGGTGCACGGCATCGTCCTGCGTCGGGCGGCGCCGGGCGGCGCAGGACGAGTACCGGCCGAGGGGGCCCGTGACCGCAAGTTTTTCGGTGGGATATCGGGCTTGCGACACAATTCCTGGCGATTTGGTAAGGGGTGTCCGCTACGCCAGCATTGATGTCCGCTCCACCGAGCGCGAGCAGGACCAGGAAAGGCACACCACCCTCATGCAGACCAGTCCGGCCGTACCACGGCAGGCAGCCCCACCGAGCACGCCCGATCCCGCGCAGGCGCCCGCCCCGGCCACCGGAAGAACCGGACGCTTCGGTCTGCCGACCGCCACCGCCCTGGTCATGGGCAACATCATCGGCGGCGGGATCTTCATGATCCCCGCGGCTGTCGCGCCCTACGGCACGGTCAGCCTGGTCTCGTTCGCCGTGCTGACGGTGGGGGCCATCGCGCTCGCCCTGGTCTTCGGGCAGCTGGCCCGACGGAACCCGCGCACCGGCGGGCCGTACGTCTACGCCCGCGAGGCATTCGGCGACTTCGCCGGCTTCCTGTCGGCCTGGTCGTACTGGATCACCACCTGGGTCAGCAACGCCGCGCTCGCGGTGGCCGCGGTCGGCTACCTCGACGTGCTGGTGCCGATCCAGCACTCCAAGTGGCTCACCATCGGCGCCGCACTGACCGTCCAGTGGCTGCCCGCGCTGGCCAACCTGGCCGGCACCCGGTACGTCGGCACGGTCCAGCTGGTCTCCACCGTGCTGAAGTTCATCCCGCTCGCGCTGGTCGCGATCGGCGGCCTGGGCTTCTTCGACCCGTCCAAGCTCGGCCCCTTCAACGCCTCCGGGCAAAGCTGGGCCGGCGGCATGACCGCCGCCGCCGCGATCCTGCTCTTCAGCTACCTGGGCGTGGAGTCCGCCGCGATGAGCGCCGGCGAGGTCCGCGACCCGGAGCGCAACGTCGGCCGGGCCAGCGTGCTCGGCACCTCGGGCGCGGCGCTGGTCTACCTGCTCGGCACCCTCGCCGTGTTCGGGACGGTCGCCCACGACAAGCTGGTCCACTCCACCGCGCCGTTCTCCGACGCCGTGGACAACATGTTCGGCGGTTCCTGGGGCGGCACGGTGATCGCGGTCGCCGCGCTGGTGTCGATGACCGGCGCGCTCAACGGCTGGACCCTGCTGGCCGCGCAGGCGCCGTACGCCGCCGCGCAGGACGGACTGTTCCCGGCGGCCTTCGCCTCCAAGCGGCGCGGGGTACCGGTCTTCGGCGTCCTGATCAGCGTCTCGCTGGCCTCGCTGCTGACCATCCTCAACTTCACCACCGGCTCCCAGGGCGCGTTCAACATCCTGGTACTGGTCACCACCTTCACCGCCACCGTCCCCTACCTCCTCTCCACCGCCGCCCAGCTCTACTGGCTGGTCCGCGGCGAGAGCGGCAAGGTGGCCCCCGGCCGCCTCACCAGGGACGCCGTCCTCGGCCTCGGCGCCTTCGCCTTCTCCCTGTGGCTGCTCGCCGGTGCCGGCTACGCGGCCGTCTACCAGGGCGTGCTGTTCCTCTTCGCCGGCATCCTGGTCTACGTCTGGCTGGCCGGCCGCCGGGCCCGCGAGGTCGCGTCCTCGTAAGCCCAACGCCGGAGCGTCCCCCGGGGCGGCAGGGTTCCCACCCTGCCGCCCTCCGCGTTGCCGGGCACACTCGACACATCGAGGTGATCACAGGACCATCACACGATCGGCCGGTGTCCCAGACATTCGACCGGCACCACCCAACCCCGGGGAGCCGGGTCCACCGGGATCGTCCGCCCGCAGACCGGTAAGCGCTCGCGTCGGGGCACCCGGCCCCGGGGCCCACCCCGGCGCTGACCGGGCCCGCCACCGGACGGCGTGCGGGCCGGACGACCGCCCGCCCTGACTGCGGCGAGGTGCCCGACGGCGCACCGGCCCCCGGGGGGGGCGAGACCGTCCGCCGGGGTCACCCACAGAACGGAGAGGTCCCCCACGCCGCGTGCACGGTGTGGGGGACCTCTGCGTTCTCGCGGGAGGCGTGATCCGTCAGACGGTCGCGTTCTCGCGCTCATCGACTGCGGCCTCGGCGGCTGCCGGCTCGGCCGGGGCCGGGGTGTTCTCCTGCGGAGTCGGGAGGACGGCCATGAGCAGCGCCGAGATGGCGATGGTGGCGGCCCAGCTGAGGCCGTACTCACCGACCGGGGTGGAGGCCAGCGGGCCGGTGAACCAGTCGCACTTGGTGAAGCAGAGCCCCGCGATCAGCGCGACGGTCCAGGCGACCATCGCCTGCCAGCAGAAGCCGCCCGAGTACCAGTAGCGGCTGCTGGGGGTGGTGTCCATCAGGCCCTCGGCGTCGTAGCGCACCTTGCGCGAGCGGCGGCGCAGCATGTCGACCGAGTAGACGCCGATCCAGGCGGAGAAGGAGACCGCGAGCAGGACCAGGAAGGTGATGAAGGAGCCGAGGAAGCTGCTCGCCACCAGCATCAGCATCAGACCGCCGACCAGGGAGATCACCGCGTTGATGCTCACCGCCAGGGCACGCGGCAGCTTCACGCCCATGGTCTGCGCGGTGAAGCCGGCCGAGTACATCGACAGGCTGTTGATCAGCAGCATGCCCACGATCGCGGTGAGCAGGTACGGCACGGCGAGCCAGGTCGGCAGGATGTCGCCGAGGAAGGAGACCGGGTCCTGCGCCTTGGCCAGGTCCGGGGTGGAGACCGCCATGACGCCACCCATCAGCACCATCGGGACCACCACGATGCCGGCGCCGGAGACCGTCACGCCGACGATCTTCTTACCGGAGGCCTTGTGCGGCAGGTAGCGCGCGAAGTCGGGGCCGGTGGGCACCCAGCTGATGCCGCCGGCCGCGATGGTGCCGATACCGGCGACCATCATCGCGGTGGTGCCGGCCGGCTTGGCGAAGACCTCGTTCCAGTGCACGTTGGCGACCAGGTAGCCGAGCACCATGAGGCTGAAGACGCCGAACAGGTAGGTCGACCACTTGTTGCACACGTTCAGCGCCTTGCGGCCCATGCCACTCACCAGGAAGGTGCTGGCAACGAAGAGGAACAGCGTCACCACGATGAGCACGGTGTTGCTCTTGATGCCGAAGAGCAGGTCGAGGACGGTCAGCACGGCGTAGGCGCCGGTGACCGCGTTGATCGTCTCCCAGCCGAAACGGGCCACCCACAGGATCGAGCCCGGGAAGAGGTTCCCGCGCACACCGAAGGTCGCACGGGAGAGCATCGCGCCGGGCGCGCCACCCCACTTACCGGAGACCGACAGCAGTCCGACCATGCCGAACGACGCGACAGCGGCACAGGCGGCGACGATCAGGACCTGCCAGAAGTCCAGCTGGTTGAAGACCACCAGAGCGGCACCCATGGTGAGCAGCAGCACACTGATGTTGGCCGCGACCCAGGTCGGGAAGAGCTCACGGACGCGGCCGTGCCGCTCACCGTCCGGTACAGGCTCGATACCTCGGGTCTCGATGGCGCCGTCGGAGTCGGCGGTGGACAGGGTGTCCATATGAGGGGGGCTCCGTAGGTGTAATCGGGTCCGGCCACAACGCCGGACAGGTACGGTGGGAGTCTACGCGCGTCAACGGCTCGCAACTACCGCACTTTTACCAGAATCTGACTAGTTGACGGGTTTTGGATCCATTCATGACAGTGCGAGACTCTCGCACTGGCCGAATCAAACTGGACATTAGGTCCAATAGTAGGACAAGCAGCAGAAAACCCCTTCCCGTCGTTCGGCATGACCACGACACCCTGCACGGCATATTAAGTAGTACTTAACTTGTCGCAGTTGGCTCGGCACACCACACGGCCCGGCACATCACCTGCAGCGGCACGCCGGGCCGTGTGGCTCGATCGGGAGCGGAGTGCGGCTCAGGGGGCCGACGGGATGGCACCCGGGCCCATCGGGACCTGAGCGCCGACCCCTCCGGCACTCTCACCCCTCCCCGACCCCTCCGGCCTGGGCCAGGCGCTCCCGCGCCTCGGCCAGGTCCTCCGGGGTCGGGGCGTCGTCCTGGGTCAGCTTCAGCCGCCAATAGCCGGTGAACTCGATCGACTGCTTGTCCAGCCCCCGATCGTCCACCAGGTGCCGGCGCAGGACCCGGACCTCGGACGACTCACCGGCCAGCCAGGCGAAGGCGGAGCCGGTGGGGAACCCGGCCGCCCGGACGGCTTCGAGCAGCGCCCCGCTCCGCCCGGGCAAGGCCCCGTCCCGGTGCAGCCAGTGCAGGCTCACCTCGGCGCGGCTGTCGATGCGCTGCTCGTCGGCCGCTTCACCGACCTCGATCCAGGCCAGCGCGCGGGCGCCCTCGGGCAGCGACTCCAGCAGGGTCGCGATCGCGGGCAGTGCCGTCTGGTCCCCGGCCAGCAGGTACCAGTCGGCCGCACCGAGCGGCCGGGCGTAGTCGGCCGACGGACCGTACCGGCCGATCACGTCGCCGGGCCGCGCGGCGAGCGCCCAGCGCGTCGCCGGACCGAGACCGTCACCGCGGCAGTCCGACTCCCGCCCCGGCTCCTGGTGCGACTCCAGGTGCGGATCCCCGTGCAGGACGAAGTCGATGTCGATCGCGCTCCGGTCCGGATGGTGAGCGCGGACGGTGTAGCTGCGCAGCCACGGCCGCTCGTCTTCGGGAATCGCCAGATAGGCCTGGTACCAGCCCATCGCGTCACCGTCCGGCTCCGACACCGGAAGCCGCGGAACGGACTGCCCGGGCCGCGGGAAGATCAGTTTCAGCTGCTGGTCCGGCCAGCTCGCAAGGTCACCAAGTGCCTTGCTGGTGAAGGTGATTCGCACCATGTGCGGCGAGAGGCGGCGGACGGCGGCCACCGTGAGGAACGAGACGAGCTGCTCTTCCATGGCACTCCCCAGAAGTCGTCGGGCTGAGCCCGGCCGAATGCTAGCCTTTACGCCGTAAAGCGCGAGGCGCGGAATGGACTTTACACCGTAAGGAGACAAGCGTTGGTCGTTTTCGCCGGGCGGGGAGACGCCGGCCGCTCGATGGCACTGCTCTGGCGCACCGCCGAACCGCGCCGCACTGCCGAACCGCGCCGCACCGCCGAACCGCGCCGGGGCGCCGGCCTGAGCGTGGATCTGATCGTGGACGCGGCGATCGAACTGGCCGACGCCGAGGGGATGGCCGCGCTGTCCATGCGCGCGGTGGGCGACCGGCTCGGGTGCACGGCGATGGCGCTGTACACCCATGTCGCGAACAAGAACGAGCTGCTGGACCTGATGCACGACCGGGTGCTCGGCGAGCTCACCGGCGAGTACGGGCTCGACCAGGGCTGGCGTGCGGCGGTGACGGCCTGGGCCGGTGACGCCTGCGCGTTCTATCTGCGCCACCCGTGGGTGCTCCAGGTCTCCCAGGCCCGGCCGGTGCTCGGGCCGAACGAGTACGGCGTACTGGAGGCCGTGGTCCGGATCCTGTACGCGACCGGCCTGCCCGCCGGGGTGCTGCGGCGCCTGGTGGGATCGCTGTTCCACCTCGTCCGGGCGACCGCGCGGACCATCGCCGAGTCACGCCAGGCCGCGAACGCCACCGGGGTCGGCGACGCGGAGTGGTGGTCGACCCGCTCGGCCATGCTGCTGGAGGTCGCACCCGACTTCGCCGAGCGGTTCCCGACGGTGGTCCGGCTGGAGACCGAGGGCGCGGTCCAGCCCGTCGACGACGGCACCCCCTATCTGGAACGGGAGGCCAGGGAGACCTTCGACTTCGGGCTCACCATCCTGCTGGACGGGGTCGAGGCCGCCATCGTCCGCGCCGGATCGGCCGCAGGCTGAGCTGGATCCCCCGCACCGGATCCCCCACCGCCGGATGCCCACGCCGGATCCCCCACCGCCGGATGCCCACGCCGGATCGGCCACGGGCTGAGCCCGATCTGCCGAGCCGGTCCGGGAGTTCGCGTCACGCCTCAGGTCGGCCACCCTGCCGTTAGCTCGCACTCAGAGCTAAAATCGTGGACATGGCGCCGAAGGACCTCGCCGGCGAACTCACCGAGCAGTTGGCCGGCTTCCAACGGGTGTTGCGGCGAAGGCTCCGCAGCGGGCTGAGCACGCCGCGGCTTCGGGGCGCTCAGGTCGAACTGATGCGCCTGGTGGACGCCCGGCCCGGCCTCCGGGTCTCGGCCGCGGCCGGGGAGCTGTTCCTGGCCGGCAACTCGGTCTCCACGCTGGTCAATCAGCTCGTCCAGGCCGGGCTGCTGCGCCGCGAGCCCGACCCGCTGGACCGCCGGGCGGCGCTGCTGTACGTCACGCCGGCGGCCGTGGACCGGCTGCATGCCTGGGACACCCGGCGCAACGACCTGGTGCGGGAGCGTCTCGCCGCGCTGTCCGAGGAGGACCGGGCGGCACTCGCGGCCGCGCTCCCCGCGCTGCGCAGGCTGACCGAGAGCCTGTGCCAGGAGGAGTGCGCGGCACCGGAGTCGTCCGGTCGGGACCCGTGCGGCCGGGGTCAGTGCGGTACCGAGTACGGCGATCGGGAGCACCGCGAACGGGAGCACGGCGAACCGGCCCACTGCGGGCAGGAGGGAGACCCGACATGACGGTGGCAGAGCCTGCCGGGCACGACCGGCCGCCGGACCTCCCCGGGCCGGAAGCGCTGCGCTGCACCGGACTTCGCTACCACTTCGGCAGCACGCGGGCCGTGGACGGGGTGGATCTGGAGGTCCGGCCCGGAGAGGTCTTCGGACTGCTCGGCCCCAACGGCGCGGGCAAGACCACCGCGATCCGGGTGATCACCACGCTGCTGCGGGTGCCGCCGGGGATGGTCGAGGTGTTCGGCCACGACTGCGCCCGGGAACGGATGGCCGTGCGGCGCCTGCTCGGTTACGTGCCGCAGCAGTTGTCGGCCGACAGCGGGCTGACCGGCCGGGAGAACGTCGCGCTCTTCGCCCGGGTCTTCGACGTACCGCGCCGTGAGCGCGCCGCCCGGGTCGCCGCGGCGCTGGCGGCGGTCGGGCTGACCGAGTCGGCCAACCGGCTCGCGGGCACGTACTCCGGTGGCATGGTGCGCCGACTGGAACTGGCGCAGGCCCTGGTCAGCGCGCCGCGCCTGCTGATCCTGGACGAACCGACGATCGGGCTCGACCCGATCGCCCGTACCAGTGTCTGGGAGCACATCACCCGGGTCAGGGTGGCCACCGGGATGACGGTCCTGGTCACCACGCACTACATGGACGAGGCGGAGCAGAACTGCGACCGGGTCGCCCTGATGCACCGGGGGCGGATCCGGGCCGTCGGCTCCCCGGAGGAGCTCAGGGCCGGCCTCGTCCACACGAGGCGGTCCACCGGGCCCGCCACCGACGGGCCACCGACAGCACCGACCCTGGAGGACGTCTTCCGGTACTACGCCGGGAGCGGCCTCGACGGCCGGGGATCCACCGAGGACGGAGGCGACTTCCGAGATGTCCGCCGTACCCGCCGCACCGCGTCCCGCGTCGGCTGACCAGGATCCGGGCACGTCCGGGTCCGCCGGCACCCCGTCGTTCCAGGAGAGCCTGCTGCTGGCTCCGCCACGGCCCCGCCGGGGCTGGCGGATGGTGGCCGGCCGACTGGTCGCCATGTGCCTGGTGGAGCTGCAGAAACTGCGGCACGACCGGACCGAGCTCTACACCCGTGCCGTGCAGCCGGTGCTCTGGCTGCTGGTCTTCGGGGAGACCTTCACCCGGATCCGGGCCATCCCGACCGGCGACGTGCCGTATGTGGACTACCTGGCGCCCGGGATCATCGCGCAGTCCGCGATGTTCATCGCCATCTTCTACGGGATCATGATCATCTGGGAGCGGGACTCCGGGGTGCTGACCAAGTTGCTGGTCACGCCGACCCCGCGGTCCGCGCTGGTCGCCGGCAAGGCCTTCGCCGCCGGGGTCAAGGCCCTGATCCAGGCGGTCGTGGTGGTGCTGATCGCCGCCGCGCTGGGCGTCTCGTTCAGCTGGAACCCGTTGCACCTGGCCGGAGTCGCCGTGGCGGTCGTGCTGGGCTCGGCGTTCTTCGCCTGTCTGTCGGTGTCGATCGCCGGGATCGTGCTCACCAGGGACCGTCTGATGGGCATCGGTCAGGCCATCACCATGCCGCTGTTCTTCGCCTCCAACGCGCTCTACCCGGTCTCGCTGATGCCGGGCTGGCTGCAGGCCATCAGCAAGGGCAATCCGCTCAGCTACGAGGTCGACGCGCTGCGCGGCCTGCTGCTCGGCACCCCCGCCCACCTCGCCGTCGACTTCTCGGTGCTGGCCTGCGCCGCGCTCGTCGGCATCGGTACCGCATCCGCCCTGATGGGGAGGCTGGCACGCTGACCGGGGCCGGGTCCACCGGCTCGGACCGCGTGGTCGGCACACCGGCGGCCACCGGCACCGGGCGGCCGAGGCCGGTTCCAGGACGGGCGCCCGCGCCCGGCCTGCGGGTTCCGATCCGGCCCGGCCGGGTTCCGGGAACCATCGTGCGTTGAATGGGGGTGGGGGCGCACCGCGTGTCCTCGCGGGCACAGGCATGGACACGGGGGACGGTATGGGCCACAGGCGGGGACGGAATCGGGCAGCGCGCGCCCAGGAGCGTGCGAAGCGTCCGATGTGGGTGGAGATTCCGGTCATGGCCGCGATCGCGCTGGTACTGGCCTTCGTCATCAAGACGTTCTTCGTCCAGGCCTTCTACATCCCGTCCGGCTCGATGGAGAACACCCTGCGGCTGGGTGACCGGGTCCTGGTCGACAAGCTGACACCCTGGTTCGGCTCCACGCCCTCGCGCGGCGACGTGGTGGTGTTCCGGGATCCGGGCGACTGGCTGGCCAACGAGCCCACGCCGCACGCCAGTGGCGTGCAGACGGCGCTGAGCACGGTCGGGCTGATGCCGTCGGCCGACGAGAAGGACCTGATCAAGCGGGTCATCGCGGTCGGCGGGGACACCGTCAGGTGCACCGCGGGCTCCCCCGTCTCGGTCAACGGCGTCGCATTGAACGAGCCCTACCTCTACCCGGGCGCGACCCCCTGCGACAACGACCCGGTCGGGACGGTCACCGTGCCCAAGGGCAAGCTCTGGGTGATGGGCGACCACCGCAACAACTCCGAGGACTCGCGCTTCCACCAGCTCACCACCGCGGGCGACGGCTTCGTCCCGCAGGAGAACGTCATCGGACGCGCCTTCGTGGTGGCCTGGCCGGTCTCGCACTGGGCCACCTTGCCGGAGCCGGACACCTTCGACCAGCCCCAGCTCCGGGCGCAATCGGCGTCCGACGCACCCGCCGCCGAGTCCCCCGCGCTGCTTGGCGTGGCCTCGGCAGTCCCGCTGACGTTCTGGCTGCGGCGCCGACGCACGGCGCTCACGGCCTCACCCGCAGCAACCGCGGCCGTCGCGCCGCAGGGGCGCGAGTAGTCGCACGGCGCGTTCAGCCGGCGGTGGCGAGCGGTTTGGTCAGCTGCCGCTCCTGGCCCGCTCCGCTGCCCCGGAAGCCGTTGCGGCGGTAGAGGTTCTCGGCACGGGTGTTGCCCGGTGCCACCGACAGCCGGAGGGCGGTCGCGCCCTGCCGCCGCGCCCAGCGCTCGACCTCAAGAATCAGGAAGTCCCCGACACCCCGGCCCCGGGCCCCGGGGCTGACCCACATCGTGATCAGCTCGGCGGTGTTGTCCTGCCCGGTCGGGACGCCGCTGACCATCCCCGCGGGTGTGCCGTCCAGGACGGCGACGATGTTGTACGAGCCGGGAAGCTCCAGCCGCGAGCGCCATCGCTCTTCCCGGTCGCCCTCGCCCTGCCAGTCCGCGAGCGTGGCGACGAAGGCCTCCGGCGCCTCGACGAGCGAGGCGAGCCGGAGCTCCCGCCAGAGCTCCCAGTCGTCTGAAGTCAGTATCAGTGCCTCGATCACGCCGGGTAGTCTGACCACTCGCCGCAGTGGGCGGCAACCGATTTGTCCGGCACGGGAGTTAGGCGGGCACCGGACCACCCGGCCGGGTTCCGGGCAGGGTTGGGGCCGCACGGGCGGCCGGCTTCGGCGGGTCCGGGCCGTCCGGCCACCGTCCGAAGCCGCCGGGCCGTGCCCGACCGGACCGGTGAGCGCCCGCCGGCGAAGACCGTACGTCGGGGCGGAACTCGCCCGTGAAGGAGCCGACATGGACAGCAGTACCTGGGACGCCGTCGACCGCCTGGTCGGCTGGCTCGACGGTGAGAGCCGGCTCTCGGCGGGGGACGAACGGCTGCTGCGCATCCTCAAGCTCTCCGAGGAGGTCGGCGAGGTCGGGCAGGCGGTCATCGGCGCGACCGGGCAGAATCCGCGCAAGGGCGTGACCCACTCCTGGGAGGACGTGCAGCACGAGATCTGCGACGTGGTCCTCGCCGCCCTGGTGGCGCTGCGCACCCTCACCCCCGAGGCCCGCGAGGTGTTCGCCGAGCGGATGGCCCACGTCGAGGCGCGCTCGCTGGCCGCGCGTTCACCGGTGTCCGTGCTCGACGTCCCGCCGACCGGACGGCTGGACCTGCTGCCGCTGCGGGTGGAGCACGCCGAGGAGATGGCCGAGGTGCTGGGCGATCCTCGGCTGCACACCTTCATCGGCGGCGAGCCGTACGGTCCGCAGGCCTTGCGCGCGCGCTACCAGCGGATGACCGCGGGCTCCCCCGAACCCGGGGAGCTGTGGCTGAACTGGGTGCTTCGGCTGCGCGAGGAGGACCGGCTGGTCGGCACCGTCCAGGCCACCGTCAGCGGCTCCACCGCCGAGCTCGCCTGGGTCATCGGCACGCCGTGGCAGGGGCGCGGCTACGCCACCGAGGCCGCCCGTGCCCTGCTCGACCGCCTCGCCGGACAGCCGTTCGCCCCGGCCGTACCGCTCACCGCCGTGGTCGCGCACATCCACCCCGACCACCACGCCTCGGCCGCCGTCGCCACCGCCCTGGGCCTTCGCCCGGCCGGCCGCCGCGATGACGGCGAGCTCCGCTGGCAGCTCGATCTGGATCAGGTCCGGTAGCTCGGCTCGGAACGGGTCAAACCGGGCGTGGATATGCCATAAAGGAGGGGAAGAGGAGCAGCGCGAGGAATGATGAACACGGCCGAGGACCGGTACATCCCGCGTCGCGCGTCGGGCCTGCGGGCGCTGACGCCCCCGCGCAGTGTCAAGCCGGTCATGTGTTTCCGGGGCCGCGATGTCTCCTGGGTGCTGCCCACCGTGCTGCTGGCGGTCATAGCGCTCGGTGACTGGAACTCCTCCGGGGAGTTCCGGATCGTCACCTGGATCGTGCTGGTACCGGGCATCGCGGCGGCCGTGTGCGGCCCGGTGGTCACCGCGGTGTTCGCCGCGGTGGCGGCGTTCGGCTACCCGTGGCTCGACAACGCCTGGCCGCACCCCGACCAGATGGGCCCGACCGACCACGCGCTGGTCATCGTCGGCGGCCTGGTCGCCGTAGTGGTGTCCTGGCTGCGCATCCGCGCCCAGAACCATCTGCTCCGGGTGGAGAACGCCGCGGACGCCACCCGCCAGGTGGTGCTGCGGCCGATCCCGCCCGGGACCGGCGGTCTCGACGCGGCCGGCACCTATCTCGCCGCGGACAGCGAGGCCCGGGTCGGGGGCGACTTCTTCGAGGTGCTGGCCACCCCCTACGGCGCCCGCGCGCTGCTGGGCGATGTGCAGGGCAAGGGCGTCGGCGCGGTCTCGGCGGCCTCGGCGCTGGTCGGTACCTTCCGGGAGGCGGGCTACCACGAGCCCCAGCTGGCGACCGTGGCCGAGCGCCTGGAGAGCCGGATGATCCGCAACAACGACTACTCGGCCGCCATGGGCCGTCCCGACGAGCGGTTCGCCACGGCGGTTCTGGTGGGCTTCCCCCCGCCGCGGGACGGTCTCACTCCCGACTGGATCGAGCTGGTCAACCTGGGCCACGAGGGCCCGCTGGTCATCGGTCCCGACGGCGTACGGGTGCTCCCCGAGGGCTGCCACCCGCCGCTGGGTCTGGGCGGACTGGTCGGCGGGGTCCCGCGGGCGGTGCGGGTGCCGTTCGGCAAGTCCGACAGTCTGCTGATGTTCACCGACGGGGTGAGCGAGGCCAGGGACGGGCAGGGGGTGTTCCTGCCGGTCCTCGCCCGGCTGTCCGGGACCGCGGGCGTACGGGATGAGCTCTCCGTCGGCGAGCTGGTGGAGCTGGTCGAGCGGATGGTGCTGGAGCACACGCGCGGACGGCTCAGCGACGACACCGCGATCCTGGCACTCAGGCGGCTGCCGCAGGGGTAGCTCCGGGATCGCTCCTCCACCCCGCGAAGGGGTGAGCTAGAACAGGGTGGATCCCGGGTCGTGCCGGACGCGCAGACGGACGGCCGCTTCAGCTTCGCCCGGACCGTCTCCAGTGCCGCGATGTCCGTGTCGTCCAGCCGGTCGTCGAAGACCTCGGCCAGGGCCTCGCGGTGGGGGGGCGTTCGCGGCGGCGAAGGTCGCACGGCCCTCGGCGATCAGCGCGATCCGGACCGAGCGGAGACGGCGGTGCCGCGCGGGGGCCCTTCACCCCGGTGACGGCCGCGGAGGCACTCGCCCCCGACGACACCCACAGGTCGCACTGACCAGCTCCACAGGTCAGGCCCTATGCCCTGGCCGCCGCGCTCCACAGCCGCAGATCGCTCACGCGGCCGGAGTCCTCGAAGAACAGCTCGCGTTCGTTGCCGAGCTGCTCGCGCAGCACGGCCAGCGCCCGCATGCTGCGCGACTTCACCAGGGACGGGGTGACCGAGAGGATCTCGGCGGTCGTCTCCACGCTGTGGTCCTCCCAGTAGCGCAGCAGCAGGATCGCCCGGTCGCGCGGGGCCAGCCGCCCGAGCGCGTCCAGCAGCGTCAGCCGTACGGCCGTGGGGTCGCTCTCGGCGGTCCGGTCCGGCAGCTGGTCCACTGCGATCTCGCTGCTGCTGCGCAGCCGGCGGTGGTCCAGGAGGGTGTTCAGCAGGACCTTGCGGGCGTAGTGGAACGGGTCCTCCGGGCCCTTGCGGCCGATCCGGTTCCACGCGACGTACATCTTGGTGAGCGTGCTCTGGGTGAGGTCCTGAGCCAGATGCCAGTCACGGCACATCAGGTAGGCGATCTGCCGCAGCCGCACCACGTTGGCCTCGGCGAAAGCTATGAACTCGGGCTCACCACGCATGAGCTGTCCCCCGTTCTGGCCGGCTTACCGGCTCGGAAACGATATCGGCGCGGCGGCCCCCGGTGACGTCGGGACCGCAGCGCGGCCGGTCGGTCGCTGCTGATAGGTGCTTGGATCGGGTACTACGGGATGTCGGGCAGGTTCACGAACCGGACCGCGCCCGCCTTGACCACGGCCGGGTCCAGCCGGAGGCCCAGGGCGGGATCCCCGGCGATGGCGACGGCCTGGTCGACCGTCAGGGCCTGCACTCCGAGCCGGCTTCCGTCGTCCTTGAAGTTCAGGCAGGTCCCGAGGGCGAGTTGCACCGAGGTACCGTCACCGTGGTCCGCCTCGACCACCGTGTCCTGTATGCAGTTGCCCGCCATGTGTGTGACCCGCACGGTGTGGCCGGCCGCGCTGGTCAGGCACTGCGCCGCACCACGGCAGTCCACCGGGTGCGAATTGTAGTAGACGCTCACCCGGATGATCCCGGTTCCCGACTGTGTGGTCAGGAACGTCTGCACCATGGGCGCGTCATTGGGATTCCCCGCGTGGTTGCCGATTCCGGGATTCCCCGCGTAGTTGCCGATTCCGGAATTCACCGCGTAGATGCCGGTTCCGGGATTCCCCCCGTAGTTGCCGGTCCGACCGGGCGGCAGCAGCCGCAGCAACTGCTCCAGCAGCCCGGCGGGCGTGGCGGGGACCTTCTCCTCACCGGAGCCGGCCGAGGGTTTGGTCGCACCGCCGGCCGCACCCGTGGGGTCGGAACTCCCCCGGGCTCCGGAGGACGGCGGAGTGCCCCCCGGGGCGGTGGCGGCCACGGAGGGCCGCGGTGACGCCGGGGCGGTCGTGCCGGCGGCCGGATCGAGCGCCACCGGAGCTCCCCGGCCCGCCGGTCCCAGGTTCACCACCAGTCCGAGCAGCGTGGCGACGACGGCGACCGCGGTGACCGATCCCGCCACCGCCGCCCATCTCCGCAGCCGCCGGGCACGCCGCCCGGCCCGGGCGGCCTCCTCGACCAGTCCGCCCAGCGCGGGCGGCAGCGGTTCGAGCGACAACTCATCGCTCAGAACCTCACGGAAATCGTCCATCTCACTCCCCAGTCGCATCGGCCGACCCGCTCGGCTACCGGCCCCGGCCTTACCCACGGGTCGGGCAGGCGATCAGGTCGCACCGCGGCTGCGGCAGACCTCCCGGCCCCGGGCCGGACAGCTGCCGTACCTGCGCAGGCCGGATGCCACTTCGGCTCCGATCGGACACGCACGGCCCAGTAGAGCAGCGCGAGTAGGCCGATCCTCACGTCCGGCGCGCAGACCGCCGGCCGGCCGGCCGCCGCATGGGCTGTGGTGGAGATCACTTGCGCCGAGGCCACCTCTGATCGAGTAGCAGACCGTGCAAGCACCGGTCAGGAGTCCCGCGGCCGCCGGGCGGATGCACTGGATCCGGGTCCGGCTGGTGCCGTGCACCGTCGGCACGGCGAAGCGAGGTCGAGCAGGATGGCACCGGCCGCCAGGGCCCACAGCAAGTGCCGGGTGAAGGGATCGGCAGCCGCGCGGGGGCCGGCGGGCCGAGCGGCGCACGCTGCCGCGGCAGCCGCTCCCGGACGCACCGCGTCACCGTGGAGCGCAGCAACTGCCAGTACGAGAGCCGGACTTCGAGCATCCTCGGGCGCGGCAGCACCCGACACAGGAGACCGGACGGCGGCGGCGCGTCCGCTCACCCCCACCGACGCAGTGGTCCGCAAAGCGCGCGCCGAGAGCCGGCGGCGCCTGCTGACCCCTGAGCCGCTCACATCCGGTCGTACCGGACCTGCACCGCAACACCATTGGGCATGACCTGGACCTGGTCGAGCGCGACCACCCCCGCCGGTCGACGGGGAGCGCCGTCAACCCCTGGGGGGAATCGGCGGAGTTGGGCGATTCAATCGCTGTGAC
This sequence comes from Kitasatospora sp. NPDC032150, assembly GCF_055579945.1. Taxonomy (NCBI): domain Bacteria; kingdom Bacillati; phylum Actinomycetota; class Actinomycetes; order Kitasatosporales; family Streptomycetaceae; genus Kitasatospora; species Kitasatospora sp. NPDC032150. The sequence goes on from NZ_JBVIMH010000035.1 coordinate 46,030, forward strand.
ATGAACCCGCCATTCGGCGGGTACTGACGAAAAATCAGTTTACCGTACAGTAAATGCACAGTTAACTCTCAAACCGTTTTCCGAAGGACCACACACACCTTGTTCCGCCATCAGCCCCGCCGTCTGCGCCGAGTCACCGGGACGGTGCTCGCCGGCGCCGCCATCTTCGGTGCGATACCCGCCGCCGCTCCCGCCTTCGCGGACGACGCCCCCTCGGCCGCCGCCGGATCGGCGACCCCGCACCTGGACGCCGTCGAAAAGACGCTGCGTCAGGTCTCTCCCGGCCTCGAAGGCTCCGTCTGGCAGCGCACCAGCGGCAACGCGCTCGACGCGCCGGCCGGGAACCCGGGCGGCTGGCTGCTGCAGACCCCCGGGTGCTGGGGCGACGCGAGCTGCGCCGACCGGCCCGGGACTCAGGCGCTGCTGGCGAAGATGACCGAGAACATCGCCGGGGCGACCCGCACCGTCGACATCTCCAGCCTCGCCCCGTTCCCGAACGGCGCCTTCCAGGACGCCATCGTCGCCGGGCTGAAGGCCTCGACGGCGGCCGGGAACAAGCTCCAGGTACGCATCCTGGTCGGTGCCGCGCCGCTGTACAACCTCAACGTCCTGCCGACCTCCTACCGTGACGAGCTGGTCCGCAAGCTGGGCAGCGCCGCACCCAGCATCACCCTGACGGTGGCCTCGATGACCACCGCCAAGACCGCGTTCTCCTGGAACCACTCCAAGCTGCTGGTGGTCGACGGCCGCAGCGTGGTCACCGGTGGCATCAACGGCTGGAAGGACGACTACATCGACACCACCCACCCGGTGTCCGACGTCGACCTCGCGCTCACCGGACCGGCCGCCACCTCGGCCGGCCGCTACCTGGACACCCTCTGGAGCTGGACCTGCCGGAACACCGGTGTGTTCTCGGCCGCCTGGTTCGCCTCCACCAACGGCTCCGCCTGCCTGCCGACCATGGAGCAGGACCGGAATCCGGAGGCCGCGCCCGCCACCGGCAGCACCCCGGTGATCGCGGTCGGCGGCCTGGGCGTCGGCATCCGCGACAAGGACCCGCTCTCCACCTACCAGCCCGCGGCGAAGCCCTCCGGTGGCACCAGCTGCGGCCCGGTCAGCCTGCACGACAACACCAACGGCGACCGCGACTACGAGACGGTCAACCCGGAGGAGAACGCCCTGCGCGCGCTGATCGGCAGCGCCGAGGGCCACATCGAGATCTCCCAGCAGGACGTGAACGGCACCTGCCCGCCGCTCCCCCGCTACGACGTCCGCCTCTACGACACCCTCGCCGCCAAGCTGGCTGACGGGGTCAAGGTGCGCATCGTGGTCAGCGACCCGGCCAACCGCGGTGCGGTCGGCAGCGGCGGCTACTCGCAGATCAAGTCCCTGTCGGAGATCAGCGACACCCTGCTGGCCCGGCTCGGCAAGCTGAACGGCGGCGACGCCGGGGCCGCGCGGACCACCATGTGCCAGAACCTCCAGCTGGCCTCGTTCCGCGCCGCGCCGACCGCCACCTGGGCGGACGGCAAGCCCTTCGCCCTGCACCACAAGCTGGTCTCGGTGGACGGCTCCGCCTTCTACATCGGCTCCAAGAACCTGTACCCGGCCTGGCTGCAGGACTTCGGCTACATCGTCGAGGACCGGACCGCCGCTGCCCAGCTGGACGCCGGGCTGCTCGCCCCGGAGTGGAGGTACTCCCAGGACACCGCCACCGTGGACTACACGAAGGGCCTCTGCAAGGGCTGACCCGACCGGTCCGGGGAACCGCGCGGCACCTCGCGGTTCCCCGGCAGTCCGGGCGGCGCGGTGTGCACCGGCGCCGTACCGCGACGGCCGGAACGCGGCGGGCAGCGGTAGCCGGGCGCACCTACGCGGTGAGCGGGCGGTCCGCCGGACTGACGGGCGCGGGCAGCTCGGTGGAGCCGGTCAGATAGCGGTCGACGGCGGCGGCCGCCGAACGCCCCTCGGCGATCGCCCAGACGATCAGCGACTGCCCGCGACCGGCATCGCCCGCGACGAACACTCCGTCCACACCGGTCGCGTACCCGCCGTCCCGGGTGAAGTTCCCGGCGCCGTCGAGGCCGAGGCCGAGCTGCTCGACCAGGCCGCTGCCGGGTTCGGGACCGGAGAAACCGAGTGCCAGCAGCACCAGTTCGGCCTCGATTGCCTGCTCGGTGCCCAGCCGGGGACGCCTGGTCCCGAGCTCGGCCTCGGCCAGACGGACCGCGCGCACCCGCCCCTGCCCGTCCCCCTCGAAACGCACCGTGGTGGCGGCGAACCGGCGCGGATCCCGCGCTCCGGCCAACTCCCGCGCCTCCTCGTGCGAGGTGGTGACCCGGTACACCTTCGGGTGCACCGGCCACGGCTGACCCTCGGCACGCCGCTCGGGCGGACAGGGGTTGATGTCCAACTGGCATACCCCGGCCGCGTGTTGGCGCAGCGCCGTGCCCAGGCAGTCGGCTGCGGTGTCCCCGCCGCCGACGATCACCACCCGCCGGCCCTCGGCCGAGACCGCCGGGCTGCCGTCACCGGCCACCGCCCGGTTGGCCTGCGGCAGGTACTCCATGGCCTGGTGGATTCCCGCCAGTTCCCGTCCCGGCACCGGCAGTTCGCGGCAGACGGTGGCGCCCACCGCGAGGACCAGCGCGTCGTAGCGCGACCGCAGTTCGTCGGCGCGCAGCTCGGAGCCGACCGCGATCCCCGTACGGAATCGGGTGCCCTCGGTCCGCATCTGGTCGATCCGGCGGTCGAGGCGGTGCTTCTCCAGCCTGAAGTCCGGAATGCCGTAGCGGAGCAGTCCGCCGATCCGGTCGGCCCGCTCGTAGACGGTGGTGGTGTGGCCGGCCCTGGTCAGCTGCTGCGCGGCGGCCAGTCCGGCGGGTCCGGACCCGACGACGGCGACGGTCCGGCCGGACAGCCGTTCCGGCGGCTGCGGCTGCTCGAAGCCGGACTCCCACGCCCGGTCGACGATCGCCAGCTCGATGTTCTTGATCGTGACGGCCTCGGAGTCGATGGCCAGCACGCAGGCGCTCTCGCAGGGCGCCGGGCAGAGCCGCCCGGTGAACTCCGGGAAGTTGTTGGTCGCGTGCAGCCGGGCGCTCGCGCTCAGCCAGTCCTCGGCCGAGACCAGCGTGTTCCACTCGGGGATCAGGTTGCCGAGCGGACAGGCGTGGTGGCAGAAGGGGATGCCGCAGTCCATGCAGCGGGCCGCCTGCCCGCTGATGATCGGCAGCAGCGCCCGTTCCCGGTAGACCTCCGCCCAGTCCCGGACCCTATCGGGTACCGCCCGCCGCTCCCGGAGTCTACGGGGATTGTTGAGGAATGCCTTCGGATCGCCCATCGGTCCGCCTCCAGCGCCTGCACCACGACACCGGGCCGGCCCGCCGTGCACCCCTCCACCCACCGCGGAGACGCGTACGGCGCCGTCTCGTCACCGTACGCCTGTCCGAGCCCGACGGAAAGCCGGGGCCTTCGCGGGGCCGTCGGACAGCAGCCGTCGCGTAGGTCCTGCGGCCGCCGGCGACCCGTCGCCGCGAGGGCGCCGGGCACCGGTACCCGGCTCAGTGCGGCAGGCCCGGCACCGTACGCCGCCACGGCCGGCGCCGCTCCAGCTCCGCCGCGAGTGCGAGCAGGCGCCCCTCGCCGCCGGGCGGTGCCACCAGTTGGACCGACAGCGGAAGGGACTCGGCGAAGCCGGCGTGGTGTCCTGCGGGCAGCGCGAGCGCGGGCCAGCGGGCGAGGTTCCAGGGGTGGCTGTACGGCGCGTACCTGACGTTCGAGACGATGTTGGGGAGCCAGCCCCGGGTGTGCCAACGGTGCGCCCGCGGCGCCGGCTGCGCCAGGGTCGGGGTGACCAGCACGTCGTACTCCGCGAAGAAGACCTCCAGCCGCCGCTGCCAGTCGGCGCGTTGGGACTGCCGGACCAGTCCGGCCCGGGTGACGGCCCGGCCGAGCGCCGCGTGCCGGCGAGTCCGCGGGGCGAGCAGCTGCGGGTGCAGCCCCCGTGCGTCGGCGGCCGTGCCGGCCAGCCAGCGGCCCACCGAGGCGGCCCCCAGCCACCACGGATAGGGCGCCTCGGCGCGGGCCACCCGGTGCCCGGCCGCGGCGAGGTGGCGGCCGGTGTCGCGCACCGCGGCGGCCAGCTGCGGGGCGACCGGGATCCCTGCGGTGGGGCACCGCACCGAGAGGGCGATCCGCAACGGCTGCTCCTCGGCACCGCCCGCGCCGGGCAGGTCCTCGCGGCCCGCGAGGACCTCCAGCACCACCCGGGCGTCGGCGGAGCAGGTGGCGATCGGGCCGTTCTCCGACATGCCCAGCCAGCCGTCGCGCCCGAGGTCGACCGGCACCAGGCCGTGGCCCGGCTTCAGACCCAGGACACCGCAGTTGGCGGCCGGGATGCGGAGCGAGCCCATCCCGTCGTTGCCGAGTGCCACCGGCACCATCGCGGCGGCCACCGCGGCGGCGCTGCCGCCGGAGGAACCGCCGGAGGTCCGGGTGAGGTCCCAGGGGCTGCGGGTGGTGCCGAAGACGCTGTCGGTGCTGCCGAAGACGCACAGTTCGGGCACGTTGGTGAGGCCGATCACCACCGCTCCGGCGGCCCGCAGCCGGCGGACGGTCTCGTGGTCGGCGGCCGCCGGTGCGTCCGGGGTCGCCGCCGAGCCGTTCCGGGTCGCCTCACCGGCCACCGGCAGATTGTCCTTGATCGCGACCGGGACGCCCGCCAACGGCAGCGAGCCCAGGTCGGCACGGTCGGCGAGCGCGTCGGCCGCGGCGAGGGCCGGCCCGGCGAGGACCTTGCGGAACGCCCCGACCTGCGAGTCCACCCGTTCGATCCGGTCCAGGTGCTCGGCCACCACCTGACGAGGCGTCACCTCACGCCGCCGGACCGCCCCGGCGATCTCCACAGCCGTCCGACCGACCCAGTCCGCCACCTGCTGCTCCCCTGCTCGCCCGCGCCCCGACCCCGCTCGCCGGACGTACCGGGGCAACCTGCCGGTAACCTACCGAGCGCCTTCGGGCCGGACAAGAGTTCGCGGCCCCGCCCGGGTACGGGCGAGCAGGGCCGGCGGTCAGAACTCGAAGGTTACTCCCGTGGTCCGCTCGGACTCCGCCCAGAGCCGCCGGCCGAGCCCGGTGTCGTACGCCCTGCGCCGGAAGGAGACCACCCCGGGGGCGCCGCGCAGCTCACCGGGCCCGAGCGGCCCGTAGTAGCTGCCGCCGATCGCGTACGGGTCGGTGGCCGCGCGGAGCACGGGGAGTGCGCCGCGCCCGGCGGGCTGGCCCACCAGGCGGGCGCCCCAGGAGGTGGGGACCGAAAGGAGGTTGCCGCCGCCGAGGCTCGGGCCCTTGTCGGCCAGTTCGGTGGCGGCGAAGCCGGGGTGGGCGCCGAAGCTGCCGACCGCGAGACGGGCCGCGGCGAGCCGGCGCTGGAGCTCCAGCACGAAGACCGCGTTGGCCAGCTTGGACGCGCCGTACGCCGCCCAGGCCTGGTAGCGGTGCTCGCACTGGAGGTCGCCGAAGTCGAGCCGGCCCATCCGGTGCGCCAGGCTGCAGACCGTGACCACCCGGCTCCCGGGGCGCGCGGTGAGCAGCGGCAGCAGTTGCCCGGTCAGCGCGAAGTGCCCGAAGTGGTTGGTGCCGATCTGGAGTTCCAGGCCTTGGGCGGTGGTCTGCCGGGTCGGGACGGCCATCACCCCGGCGTTGTTGATCAGCAGGTCGAGGCCGTCGAAGGTGCCGACGACCTTCTCGGCCGCGCTCCGTACCGAGTCGAAGTCGGCCAGGTCGATCTGGAGCAGTTCGATCCGGCCGTCCGGGACCGCGGCCTTCAGGCCGGCGAGCGCCGCCTCGCCCTTGGCGGGGTTGCGGGCGCCGAGCAGTACCCGGCAGCCCCTGGCGGCCAGTTGACGTACCTCGTGGTACCCGATCCCGCTGTTGCCGCCGGTGACCACGGCGGTCTTGCCGGTGAGGTCGGGTATGTCTCGCTCGTCCCACACGCTCTTCGCCATGCCGGGAGTCTACGCCAGCACCCCGGCGGCTCAACCGGGGCCTGGCACAAGGGCGTTGACCGTCGATGGTTCCGCTGGTCAACCCGCAGCACGGCCAGCTGCTGTTCGAACTCGATGTGCTGATCTTCCAGACGAACTCCGCGGCCGGGTGATCGCCGCGACCATGACGGTGCTGATGCTGGGCCTCCCGCTCGGCAACGCCCTGGCGGGCCTGCTGCTCGACCGTCTCCCCCCGCCGGTGCGCTGGAGCTGTGCGCGGGGCTGCTCGGCCTCGGACTGCTGCCGATGACGCTCGGACGACCGCTCTGGCGGACGACCCGGCCCGCCTGCCCCCGGCGGTGCGCGGAGGTCGGGCGGCCGAGGCCCCGCCCGCCACGCCGACCGGGCAGCCACCTCGCGCAGATACGCCCCCGGCGCAGTGATCGCCGCCGGGTTGCGCGGGCTCTCCACCAGGTCGGCGTAGCGCAGTACGAAGCTCCGGTCTGCGCACGGTGCGCGCCCGCGGCCCCGTTCACCGTTGCGGGTCAGCGCCGGATTCTCGCCGGACTTCCCACGCGGGACGCGCCCGAAACACAGCAAGGCGCACCTCACCCGTAAGACGCAGGCTGCCATTTGCCCCGGACAGTCCAATGGGGCTGTCACCCGTCCGGAGGATGTCCACCGCCCTTCGGTTGCGATCTGACGGAAACGGGGTACACGCACCGCCGCCCGAAGCGGTACCGGAGGGACGAGGGAGGCGGCCATGGCGGATCCCGGCGGAGTCGGCCGACAGCGGCGCGGCGGCGCGGCCGGCCCGGGGGCGGTGGGCGAGGCGGGGTCGGCGGCGGGCGACATCAGGACCGACGTACCGGCCCGGCTGGACCGGCTGCCCTGGTCGGGCTGGCACTGGCGGATCGTCATCGGCCTGGGCACGGTCTGGATCCTCGACGGCCTCGAGGTGACGATCGTGGGCAACATGGCCGGGCGACTGTCCGAGCGTGGCAGCGGACTCGCCATCAGCTCCGCGCAGGTCACCACCTGGGCGGCGGCGATGTACGTGGCGGGCGCCTGCTGCGGGGCGCTCTGCTTCGGCTGGCTCGCCGACCGGCTCGGGCGCAAGAAGCTCTTCCTGGTCACCCTGTCGGTCTACCTCGCCGCCACGGCCGTCACCGCCGTCTCCTGGACCGCCTGGTTCTTCTTCCTGTGCCGGTTCTTCACCGGCTTCGGCATCGGCGGGGAGTACGCGGCCATCAACTCCGCGATCGACGAACTGATCCCGGCCCGGCTGCGCGGCCGGATCGACCTGATCATCAACGGAAGCTTCTGGATCGGCGCCGCGCTCGGCGCGTTCGCCTCGATCGTCCTGCTGGACACCGCACTGTTCGCCACCGACGTGGGTTGGCGGCTCTCCTTCGCGATCGGTGTCGTGCTCGGGCTGGCCCTCCTGCTGGTGCGGCGGCACGTCCCGGAGAGCCCGCGCTGGCTGTTCATCCACGGGCGGGCCGAGGAGGCGGAGCGGATCGTCGCGGAGGCCGAGCGGAGGTCCGGGGCCGACAGCGGCAGGCCGCTGAGCGGGCCCGAGGAGACCATCGTGATCCGGCAGCGGCCACCGCTCGGCTTCCTCACGGTGGCGCGGACGGTGCTGCGGCGCTACCCGCGGCGGACGGTGCTCGGCCTCGCCCTCTTCGCCGGCCAGGCCTTCCTCTACAACTCGGTCACCTTCGGCTACGCCGTCATCCTGACCACCTTCTTCGCCGTTGCCACCGGCCACACCGGCTACTACTTCGCAGCCATCGCGATCGGCAACTTCCTCGGCCCGGTGCTGCTCGGCCACCTCTTCGACTCGGTGGGCCGGAAGCCGATGATCGCCGGGACGTACCTGGGGTCCGGGGTCCTGCTGTTCGGTACCGCGTACCTGTTCCAGCGCGGCTGGCTGGACGCGGTCACCATGACCGCCTGCTGGACGGCCGTGCTCTTCCTCGCCTCCGCCGGGGCGAGCGCCGCGTACCTGACGGTCAGCGAGATCTTCCCGCTGGAGACCAGGGCGCTGTGCATCGCCTTCTTCTACGCGGTCGGCACGGCACTCGGCGGGATCAGCGGGCCGCTGCTCTTCAACGGCCTGGTGAGCAGCGGCGTTCCGGCGGACACCACGCTGGCGTTCTGCATCGGTGCCGCCCTGATGGTGTTGGCGGGCCTGGTGGAGGCCGCGCTCGGCGTCCGCGCGGAGCGCCGCAGCCTGGAGTCCCTGGCCACGCCGCTGAGCGCGGTGGGCGCCCCCCACCCTCGGGGAGACGCGCCCCGGGACCCGGGGAGACCGCGTGGGTGACCCGACGGCGGCCCCGGACGCCCGTCGGAGGGTGTGGGAGCCGGCCCGTGTGGCCCGTACCGGTGAGGCCGCCCACCGGTCGCGGGCCACACGGGGTCCCGGGGGCGGGTCAGACCTCCAGCTCGGCCTCGATGCGCTTGAGCTGGTGCCGCGCCATCGCCAGGTTGGCCCGCTGGCGGTCCAGCGCGAGGTAGAGGAAGAGACCCTTGCCGGACCGGCTGGTGAGCGGCCGGATCACGTGGTACTGGCCGGTGAGCGTGATCAGGATGTCCTCGATCGTGTCGTTCAGCTTGAGCATCTCCATGGTCCTGGCCTTGGCCCGGACCACGTCGGTATTGCCGGCCGCCGCGACGTTGAGATCGAGGGTGCCCTCGCCGCCGAGCGTGCCGAGCGCCATGCCACTGCCGTAGTCCACGAGCGCGACGCCAATCGCGCCTTCGATGGAACTCATGACGTCCTTGAGGGCGCTCTCGGTGTTGGCCATCGGTTGGTCTTCCCTTCGGGGGTGATGGAACGGTCTCTGCCCGACCGGGCAGGTGGCGGGGGGGGGGGGGGGGGGGGGGGGGGGGGGGGGGGGGGGGGGGGGGGAGGGGGGGGGAGGGGGAAGGAGAGAGCCAAACCTCGTAGCACGCCCACTCCCCC
>NZ_JBVIMH010000035.1:54994-72685 GCF_055579945.1 Kitasatospora sp. NPDC032150
GTTTCGGTGAAATACGGAAAAAACCCCCCCCCCCCCCCCCCCCCTTCCCCCCCCCTCCCCCCCCCCCCCCCCCCCCCCCCGCGGAAGGGGGGAGTCAGGAAGGAAGGCGTCCCAGCGCGGAGTCCGCGAGGGCCGCGATCCGGCCGCCGGCCTTGCGCGCCTCCAGGTGCAGCCGGCCGACGTTGGCCTCGGGCCCGGCGAGCAGCGTCAGCACCACGAAGGCGCCGACCGCGTAGGTGGCGGTGTAGCCGTACTCGCCCCGGGTCAGCAGCTCACGGAAGCCGCCGCGCCCGGTGGCCTCGGTCAGCCTGGCACCGACGCCGAGCGCGGCGGCGGTGAGCGCCGCGATGCCCTCCGGCTCAAGGTCGGTGGTGTCGTGGGCGACCACCAGGCCGTCCGTGGTCGCGACCAGCGCGCCGGCCAGGTGCGGGATCCTGGCGCGCAGCCCGCGCAGTTCGACCAGCACCTCGTGCTCGGATATCACGAACTGCCTCTTTCCGGTGAGTTGGCGGAGTGCGCGCTTCATTCGGCGGCCACCGTGCACGGGGCGGGTCGAGCCGGCCGGGTGGACAGAGTGGTCACAGACGGGCCTCCAGAGCCGCGCGGAGTCGGATCAGCAGGGCGATATCAGGGTCCGCCGAACCCCCGTGCAACCGGACCGGCCCGGCGGGGAGCGCGGTCGGCCGCACGGTCGGCACGGCGGGCGGCGACGGTCTCGGCGGCGCTGCGAGGAGGCCGCCGAAGTCCGGATCGGGCGGGCTCTCCACCAGCCCGGCAGCCGCGAGCCTGCGCACGTCGAGCAGGGTGGCGAAGGCCGGACGGCCCAGCAGCCGGGCGATCTCCAGCGGCGTCCGCCGCCCGTCCGCGGCGTGCATGACGGCCCGCTGGCCCCGGCTCCACCGCGTCCCGACCCCGGCCGTCCCCGCCGCACTCAGCCGCAGCGGAGCGACGTCCAGCCGGGGGCACGGCCAGATCCGGTTGAGCAGCGCCCGCCGCCGTGCGACCGCCGCCCGCAGCGTCGGTACGTCGACGGTACGGATCACCCCGTCCTGCGGCCGGACGTCCTCCTGGAACCGGACCGGGCCGCTGTCCTGGGGCAGCGCGAGGAAGGCGGCGTCCGAGAGCGCGGTGAGGTGGCAGAGCTCCAGCACGCCCCGGCCCACCCGTCCGGACTCCAACAGGGCCTTCGGCAGCGGCTGTTCGCAGCTCCTGGCCAGGTCCAGCAGCTCCTGCGCGGGGATCCGTCCGGAACGGACCAGCAAGGTCGGCAGATCGAGCGCCCCGGCGCTCTCCACCTGCAGTACGGTGCCGTCGACCAGGTGGACCGCACCCGTGGTGCTCTGCACGATCCCGGTGCGGCGAGAGGCGGCGAGCTCCGCGACCACGTCGCCTAACGTGCGGCCGGACGCCAGGAGTTGCGGCCGCCGACGGGACACCAGGGGCGAGCGGGTCTGCAGATCCATCAAACCAGCACCAGCCGTTCGGCGATCCCTCGCAACCGCAGCCGGGCCATGGCCAGATTCGCGGTGTCGCGGTCCAACCGGAGATAGAGGAAGGCGCCGGTCTCGAATCCGGCCTCCACGAAGCGCAGCAGGTGGTAGCGGCCGGGTGAGGTGACGATGACGTCCTCGGCGAGGGTGCCGGCCGAGTCCGGGTCGGCGAAGGACGGGTTCTGGACGACGGCGCGGGCGAGTTCGGTCGCGTCGGCCGCACCCGCGTCATGGTCTCCGGACGGGCCCTCCCCGGCTGCGCCGAGAGTCAGCCCACTGGTCCAGTCCACCAGGCTGACACCCAGCGCGCCGGGTATCGTCATCGCTTCGACGAGGCACTCGTCGATTCCCGTCAACTCGCTTCACCTCTTCATCCGAAGGCACGCGCAATCACCGCGTGAGGCCGCTCGGGAAGTACCCGTGCTCACCTGCGGTAGCCTCAACGCCACGAAACGCTATCGCGTGCGGCAGCCGAACATGCGATTTCCGGCAAAGCCGTCTGGCATATGACGAATCTTTGACACTCCGCTATCGGAAACGGCTCGGATCTGCCACTCTGTCAGCCGAGTTGCCTCCGAAGTGGGCAAGTGGTCTGGACCATACTCAGGGGCCGGACTCCCCCGCCCGATCGACTCGATCACGCTCGACCGGCCGTGACGCGATCCGACCGGCCCCGGGCCCGGCGGTGCGGCCGTCGCGCCCGGCTGCAGCAAGGCCGGACCGCGGGAAGGTCGGGTCGAGGCCACCCGCCAGCTCCCGCCCGAACGCCGCTACCCGCCGGATCCCTCGCTGGCGCGCAGGTTGGACATGCCCTGAGCCGCCCCCACCCACATGCGGGTCGGCCGCGCCGAAGCCGGCCGTCGTCTCACCCTGGCCCGGATCGCCCGGCCGCCCCCGGGCCCACCGCAGGTGCCCGGGCCCCGGCACGGTGCCGGTCGGTGCACTCGTTGGGCTCAGCCCGCCGCGCCGTCCGCGCGACGGGAACGCAGCCTGGAGCCGCGAACAGGTTCACCGCCATGGGATCGGCCGAGCGATCACAGGAGACCGTCATGGGCATGCCCGAGCCGTGCGTACACCGCCATCCGGTCCGGCGGACGGCGACCGGGCCCCGCGCAGCGCGGACGCTCCGCACCACGCTCGGCCCCGGGCTGCGGGCCGGCGCGCTGCTCGCCCTGGCCGGCGCCCTGACCACGGGTGCGGCGGCGTGCAGTTCGGAGCACACCAAGGGCGGCATCAGCCCCTCGGTGGTGTCGGCGGCCGCGGACGCGTCCCAGCGGGCGGCGGCGGCCGCGGCGGAGGCCTCCGAACTGGGCGGCCCGCAGCAGACCTCGGCGGCCTCCAACGCGGCCGCGCTGATGTCGCAGGCGGCCGCCGTCGCCGCGGCCTCCGCCGCGTCCGCGACGGCCTCGCTGCAATCCCGGGCGGCCGCCTTCGAGTCCTCGGTGTCCGCCCAGGTGTCGAAGTCCAGGCAGCAGGCGACCGCCGCGCTGGCCGCCGCCTCCGGCACCGGCAACGCACTGGGTGACGTGACCCTCACCGGGGTGCCGACCACCGCCACCGACGGCTTCCCGGCGGCGCTGCTGACCATCCACAACCCGACGTCGGCCAGTGCCAGTTACGCCGCCCAAGTGGACTTCCTGGACAGCGCGGGCAAGACCGTCGAGTCGGTGGTGGTGGGCACCGAGAACGTGGCTCCGGGCGAGAACCGCACCGTCCTCGCACACGGCGACAAGCAGGCCGCGGTCACGAGCGCCAAGGTGGCCAAGGCCCAGCGCCACTGACACCCGGCTCCGACCACGAGGGTCAGGACACCTGCCGCCGGAAAGGCGTCCAGCCGGCGCGTCTCGGCCGCGCTCCACCCGGTCGGCGGTGCGATCTGCGCCCAGGCGTCGGTGGGCAGGGTGCCGAACCGGTGGCCGACCCCGTCGGAACGCTGCCCCGGTTCACTGATCGGTGCGGCGACCGCCACCGCACTCGGCAATGCCTCAGCTGCCGTCGGCGGCGAGGGGAATCACGCGAGAGGCTGGTGGTACGGATCCCGCACCGGCTACGGTCATGCGCGAGATCATGTACTGGTCCGCCGTGCCCGCCACTCGGTGGAGTGGCCGGCCAACCGCACCGGGAGCCGATAGCCGTGACCGCGAGTTCCGCCACCGAGTCCTACCGCGCAGCGCGCGACCAGCTGCTCCGGCTGTCGGGCCGACACTCCTCGACGATGGCGGAGTTCCGCTGGCCGCAGCTCACCGGCCGGTTCAACTGGGCCGTCGACTGGTTCGACGCCATCGCCCGCGGCAATGACCGCACGGCGCTGTGGATCGTCGAGGAGGACGGCCACCAGGCGCGGTACAGCTTCGGTGAACTGGCCCACCGCTCCGACCAGGTGGCGCACTGGCTGGCCGCCCAGGGCGTCCGGCAGGGCGACCGGGTGCTGCTGATGCTCGGCAACCAGGTCGAGCTGTGGGAGTCGATGCTCGCCGTGATGAAGCTGGGTGCGGTGATCATGCCGACCACCACCGCCGTGGGCCCCGCCGACCTGGTGGACCGGATCGAGCGGAGCGGGGCCCGCCATGTGGTCGCGAACGCCGCCGACACCGCCAAGTTCGCGGCGGCTCCCGGCAGTTACTCACGCCTGGCGGTCGGCGGTCCGGTCCCCGGCTGGGCCTCCTACACCGAGGCGTACGAGATCGCTTCCCCGGAGCCGTTCACGGCGGCGACCTCGGTCGGCGACCCACTGCTGGTGTACTTCACCTCGGGCACCACCAGTCGGCCGAAGATGGTCGAGCACACCCAGGTGTCCTACCCGGTGGGGCACTTGACGACCATGTACTGGATCGGGCTGCGCCCGGGCGACGTCCATCTCAACATCAGTTCTCCCGGCTGGGCGAAGCACGCCTGGAGCTGCTTCTTCGCGCCGTGGATCGCCGAGGCAACGATCTTCGTCTACAACTACTCGCGCTTCGACCCGGCCCGCCTGGTCGAGCAGCTGCACGGGGCCGGTGTCACCACCTTCTGCGCTCCCCCGACGGTCTGGCGGATGCTGATCCAGACCGACCTGTCGGCCGGCCCCGGTTCGCTGCGGGAGCTGGTCGCGGCCGGGGAGCCGCTCAACCCCGAGGTCATCGCGCAGATCGAGCGCGCCTGGGGACTGACCATCCGGGACGGCTTCGGGCAGACCGAGACCACCCTGCTGGTCGGCAACACCCCGGGCTCCCCGGTCAAGCCGGGCTCGATGGGCCGTCCGCTGCCGGGAGTTCCGGTGGTGCTGGTCGACCCGGTCCGCCAAGAGGTCTGCGACGAGGGCGAGATCTGCCTGGACCTGGCACGGCAACCGCTCAATCTGATGACCGGCTACCTGGGCGATCCCGGCCTCAACGCGGCCGTGACGCGCGGGGGTTACTACCGCACCGGCGATGTGGCGGTCCGGGACGCGGACGGCTGGATCACCTACGTCGGCCGCAGCGACGACGTGTTCAAGGCCTCGGACTACAAGGTCTCGCCGTTCGAGCTGGAGAGCGTGCTGATCGAGCACCCGGCGGTCGCCGAGGCCGCCGTGGTACCGGCCCCCGACCCGGTCCGACTCGCGGTGCCGAAGGCGTACGTCGCCCTCGCCCCGGGCTGGGAGCCCGACCGCGAGACCGCTCTCGCCGTCCTGCGCCACGCCCGGGAGCACCTGCCGCCGTACCTGCGGGTGCGCCGGGTCGAGTTCTTCGAGCTGCCCAAGACCATCTCCGGGAAGATCCGCCGGGTCGAGCTGCGCGGTCGCGAGCAGCAGGCGGCGGACAGCGGCACGGTGCTCGACCGGGAGTGGCGCGACGACCAGTTCCCCGAGCTGCGGGCTGACGCGGGCTGATTCCCGCCCGGGCGAGGCGGCTTCGGCGGTGCTCCCGTCAGCGCAGCTGCAGGGCGAGCGCCGGACACTGGCTCACCGCCCGGCGGGCCCCGTGCTCCTGCCAGCCCGCCACCGGCGTGCTGTTCAGCTCGGGGTAGCCGTGCGGTCCGAGCCGGATCAGCTCCGGCGCCAGGACCGCGCACAGGCCGTGCCCCGCGCACCGGGACCAGTCCACCTCCAGCCGCAGTCCCTCCTCGTGCGGGAGCGGCAGCACCCCGTGGACCGGGCGGCCGCAGCCGGCGCCCCCGGTGTGCGCGGCGACGTCCTGCTCGAACACCTCCAGTGCGGACAGGACGAAGCGGGCGGTGCCGTCGGGGTGAGCGCAGGCGCCCCGGCCCTGGGTGGCCGAGACGGCGTACCGCGCCGTCTCGGCTGCGGCGGCGTCTGCCCCGGCCGCCAGGACGGCGAGCGCCTCGGCCGCGGCGGGCAGCCCGCGCCTGCACGGCCCGCACTGTCCGGCCGACTCCGCCGCCAGCCAGGCCGTCACCCGGGCGACCTCGCCGAGCGGGCAGGTGTCGGCCGGGAGCGCGACGATCGCCCCGGCGCCGAGCGCCCCGCCGAGTTCGGCGAGCCCGGCCCGGGAGAGCGCGGCGTCCATCGCGTCCTTCGGGCGCAGCCAGGCGCCGTGGTAGCCGCCGACCAGGACCCCCTCGCCCGGCGCGCTGCCGCAGCCGGTCAGCACCGTTCCCAGCCGGGCCCCGGCGGGCACCTCCACCACCAGCTGCTCGGCGCCGGGCCGGTTGACGGTCAGCAGGACCGTCCCCGGCTCGGTGGCGGTACCCGCGGCGGCGTAGACGTCGGGGCCGAGCCGGGCGGCGACGGCGAGCTGCGCCCAGGTCTCGGCGTTGGAGAGCAGGGTCGGGCGGCCGCGCACACCGCCCGTGCCGCCGTCGGCCGCGCGGGCCTTCAGCGGCGGCGGCACGGCGGGCAGGCCGTTGACGCCGCGGATCAGTGCTCCGGCCTGACCGGAGACGAACCGCTCGGGCAGGCACACCGTCCGGGCCGGGCAGGGCAGGTCGCTCCGCTCGGCGAGGGCGGCGGGGATCGAGACCTCCCCCGGTCCACCCGCGGCGACGCCGATCACCAGTTCCTCCGCCCCGAACGCGGCCGCCGCCAGGCAGGCGCCGTCCAGCACCAGGTGCGGGGCGCGGGCGAGCAGCATCCGGTCCTTGGCGCTGGGCGGCTCGCCCTCGGTGCCGTTCACCACCACCACGAGCGGGGCGCCGGTACGGTCCGCGGCTGCCAGCGCGGCGCTCGCCTTGCGCGCGAACGGGAAGCCGGCGCCACCGCGTCCGCGCAGGTCGATCCGGTCGGCCAGGGCCAGCAGGCCGTCGCGGGTGGGTTGGGGAAGCGGCCCGTGGACGCTGCCGTGCGCGCTGAGGTCGAGGCGCTGGAGGCGGTCGAGGCCCGCGGTCAGCCGGGCGCTCCCCAGCTGCCACACGGCCGGGATCTCCAGGACGGGGTTCATCGGCTGCCTCCCGATCGGTGCGGCCCCTGCTGGGCGGATCTGGGCCGGGGTACCGTCCTGGCCGCCTGCGAGAGGTCGGGCCAGGGCACCGGGCGGGAACCGCCGAGCATCCGGGCCTGCCTGGCGTGTGCCACGTGCGGCACGGACAGCTCGGCGAGCACGGCCGGGGACGGGGTCGCCGGCCGGTACGCCTTCGCGCCGCGGCGCAGCCGGCCGAGGGTGCTGCGGCGTCCGAGGAAGGCCAGGCCGCGGACCAGGAGGGCCAGCGCCACCCCGGCCGCGCACAGGCCGTAGCCCCAAAGCACCCAGGCGTGGGCCGCCCGCCCCGCGGTCAGCCCGTGCACCAGGGCGACGGGCCAGCAGGCGTACGCCACGATGTGCAGCACCCGCCAGAGCCAGGGACGGCGGCTGCCGGCGAAGCGGCCGCGGAGGACGCCGGTGGCCGCGACCAGCACCAGCAGGTCCGCGGCGACGGTGCCGAGGCTCACGGCGAAGGTGCCGCCACCGAACGGGAGCACCGCGGCGACCGGGGCGGCGTGCCGCTCCAGGACCTTGACGGCGATGTGGGTGCCCAGGAAGCCGAGGGCCGCGACCGACGTCGCCCGGTGCACCGACTGGACGGCGACCCGCAGCCGGGGGGTGAGTACGAGCCGGTCGGTGGCGAGTAGTCCGCACACCACGGCGGCGGTGAGCGAGAGCAGGGTGAAGACCCCGGCGAAGTAGTCCAGGAAGGCCGTGATCCGCGTCCCCGCCCCGGCGAGCGTCCCGCCGAGCGGGCCGGGCACCGGCCAGGGGAGTTCGACCCCGGCCGCCACCGCGCCGCCGGTCAGCACGGCGGCCACCGCGCCGGGGACCAGGTACCCCGGGCGGCGAGCGGGCGCGCGGCGGCCACGTCGGGCATGGGCTGTCATACGGGACCTCCGGACGTCTGGCCCCCTGCGTCCCGGATCCCCGCGTCCGGGCGGCGCCGTCGATTTCCGGACCGCCGGCGCCGACGATCGGGCCAATTGTTAGCGGGCGGTCAATCCGCCCGCAACAATCCGGGCTGTTCCGTAACCGGGCTCACACCGTCGAAGCGCCCGGACGGGAATCCCGAAAGCAACTCCCTGTCCGCCGATCACCCGTGCGAGTGATGACCCGTGTCCCTCCAATCGGAGCAGCGCTGCCTGCCATAGCGTTCCGCTGGCGAACTTTCACTCAGAGTCAGCATTACCGGAATCGGAGGCAACGAGCCAATGAGCGACGAGATCGTCCGTGCCGCGATCCACCCTTCCATCGGAATCGCCCGGGTCGGGAACTCACCGGAGGGGTACTTCATCGCACCCGAGGTCCCCGACCCCGTACCGCAGGAACCCGGCTTCTACAAGGACTCCGCCGGTGCGATCAAGCGTGAGGTCGCGCGCTTCAGAATCTACGGATACAACGCAGCCGGTCAGGTCGTGGCCGAACTCACCTCCGACAACTCCGATATCAGCTGGACCGCGCACCTGGCGAACAAGAAGGCGGCCTGGTACCAGTTCCAGCTCGCCCTGGACATCCCCGACGCGACGCTCGCCAAGCCCTCCGAACTGCGCAACAAGGAGATCACCGGGGACCTCCGCAAGGACCTGGTGATCGACCCGGGCCCGATCACCATCAGCGGCAGGAACGCCTGTGGCCCCGACTTCCACTTCCGCGACGGCAAGTTCATGGGTAAGGAGGTCTACCTCGGCGAGCTGCGCACCGACGAGGACGGGCACCTGCTGGTGTTCGGCGGTTTCGGGCAGTCGGCCTCCTACAACGGCAAGCCGGTGAACACCTACGCCAACAACGACGGCTGGCACGACGACATCGGTGACGGCCCGGTCACGGCGACCGTCACCGTCGGCGGCCGCGAGCTGTCGGTCGACCCCGCCTGGGTGGTGGTCGCCCCGCCGAACTACGCGCCCGCGCAGAAGGGCATCCGCACCCTGTACGACCTGCTGTACGACGTGTTCGTCAGCAACGGATCGCTACCGTTCCCCGAGCAGGTCTCCTTCACCCGCCACATCGCACCGGTGCTGCGGCGCTTCAACGACCACCAGTGGGTCAACCACGGCTTCGCCGGCTACTACGGCCACGACGGCCTGAACGACTTCACCACCCCGGCGATGCTGAAGCGGCTCAGCAGCACCGACCCCACCCGCCGCGCGCTGCGCCGGCAGGTGTTCAACGCACTGCGCGACTTCGGGCGCGACGGCCTCTCCCCCGTCCCGTGGCCGTGGCTGTACGGCGACGGCATGGCCATCCCGCCGCGCACCCCGCTGCACCACATGGCGTTCTCCCCGACCCAGTACCGGATGTTCCAGTACTGGGCGGACGGCGACTTCGAGGACGACTGGGGCACCCTCGGGGCCACGCCGCCGGCCCGGGACATCGCCGACCTCCCGCTCGCCGAGAGGCCGGCCGCGCTCGACCGCGCCGCGCTGGACTTCTGCCTCGCCGACGCCTTCCACCCCGGCTGCGAGGTCACCTGGCCGATCCGGCACCCCTCGATGTACATGGCGCCATTCCGGATCCGCCACCGCTCATCCGACCAGCCCGAGCCCCACTACGGCACGGTCCTCACCCCCGACACCGCACTGTCGGTGAACGGACCGCTGTACGCCCAGGCGGCGGGTGACCTGTCCCGCTGGATGGCCGTCCCGTGGCAGAGCGACACCGCCAGCTGCCGCTCCGGCTACGAGCTGTCGCTGAGCCCGCGCCACGACCCGTACCTGCCGAGCTTCTGGCCGGCCCGGGTCCCCAACCACGTCCTCACCGAGGAGGACTACGGGGTGGTCGTGGACGAGAGCCGGCCCCTGACCGAGCGCACAGAGGCGTTCGAGCGCCGGGCGGTGTGGCTGCGCGGGCTCCGCGGGCAGAACACCGACCAGCTGAACCAGATGATCGACGACTGGTACCGGCTCGGGATCGTCGAGGTACGCGACGGCGCCACGGGCTTCCCCGACCGGATCCAGGTGGAGTCCAAGCCGTCCATCGACCTCGAGGGTGTTCCGCTCACCCAGAACCTGGTGACCCTGCACGTGCCCCAGGCAGCGGACCCGGCCGTCGCGTCGGTGGCCATCAACCAGGCGATCGCGGTCAGCGGCTACACCGCGGAGGAGGTCACGGCCGGGTTCATCGACAAGGTCGCGCCCTTCCGCGACAACGTCTGATGCGCCGGGATCCGATGCACCAGCGACCGACGCACCAGCACCTCCATCGGCCGAGCCCGCCGGCCCGTCGAGGCGCAGGCGGGGACGGCCACTACGACGTGGTGGTCACGGGCGGCGGCCCGGCCGGCTCGGCCGCCGCCCTGACCCTGGCCCGCGCGGGCCGCAGGGTCCTGCTCGCGGATGCCGGGAACGGGCCGCCCAAGGTCGGGGAGTCCCTGCCCGCGGCGGCCCGGGTCCTGCTGCACGACCTGGGCGCCGGCGAGGGGCCCGTCGCCACCGGCCACCTGACCTGCTACGCCAATCTCTCCTGCTGGGGATCGACCGCCCTGGGCCGGACCGACTTCATCAACGACCCGCACGGACCCGGCTGGCACCTGGACCGTGCACGGTTCGACAGGTCGCTGCGCGAGGCCGCCCGCGCGGCCGGTGCGGAGAGCGCCGAACGCACCAGGGCCAGGGTGAAGTACCGTCACCCGGACGGGAATTGGCTGGTCACGCTGCAGGGTCCGGGCGCCGAGCGGACGGTCGGCTGCGACTGGCTGGTGGACGCCAGCGGCCGCAGACGGGCGATCGTGTCCATCGGCCGGGCCGCCGTCCACCGTACCGACCACCTGATCGCCACCTGCCTGGAACTGGCGCCCGACCCAGCCGGCCGGGCCGCCGAGACCACCTCGCTGGTCGAGTCCGCCGAGGACGGCTGGTGGTACACCGCGCTGCTGCCGGGCCGCCGCCGTCTGGTCGCCTACTTCACCGACGCCGACCTCGCCCCGCCGGCGATCCGCAACCGCTCGGAGTTCGGCCGGCTGCTGCGGCAGACCCGGCACATCGCCGCCCGGGCCGGGGTGCACCCGCTGCCCGCCGACGCCCTGCCCAGGCGCGCCCCCGCGCACTCCTCCCACCTCGACGTGCCCACCGGGGATGGCTGGATCGCCGTCGGCGACGCCGCCACCGCCTTCGACCCGATCTCCTCCCAGGGCGTCCTCACCGCCCTCTACACCGGAATGGCCGGCGCCTCCGCCCTGGCCGCCCACCTCGACGGCGACGGCCACGCCCTGGCGGCGTACCGCGCCAACGTGACCGAGATCCTCACCGCCTACCGGCGCAACCACCGCACGGTGTACCGGCAGGAGAGCCGCTGGAGCGACCGGCTCTTCTGGCAGCGCCGGCACGCCTCCCACCCGCAACCCGACATCCGCAAGGAGCCCGTATGAGCACCCGGCACGACCACGAGCACGAGGACCCCTCGGTCCACTCCTTCATCCTGTCCGGCCGGGACACGGTCTTCGGCTACCACCTGGCCATGTTCGGCATGGCCGAGCACCGCTACCAGGTCGTGGTCGAGTACGACCTGCCCGCCGACATCGTCGACACCTACCTCAAGGACCAGGCGGAGCGCCCCGCCAGCTGGCACGCGGTGCGCAACACCGCGGACATGGTGCTGCCCCCGATCGGCGAGGGCACCGTCACCGAGTACCCGGCCCGGCTCGACCGGGTCACCCAGACCGGCAACGGCGAGGACCGGATCTGGGAGCCCATCTCTGGCGGCTTCACCGCGCGGATCAGGCGGGTGCTGAACTTCCGCCGGTTCAGCGAGGAGCCCTTCCCGCCACACCTGAGCTATCTGCTCTACGGTGCGGGCGACGAGGTCCACATCGCCCACCGCCTGGTCAAGCGCCCGCACTTCGAGCAGATCCTCACCCTCCGGGAGGTACCCGACGGCGTCACCCCGGACGACCTGGCGAACGCTTTCGAGGTGAGCATCCCCTCGGTGCCCGACGACGGCCACGACGGCCGGCCGTGGACCAGCAGGCCGCTGCCCGAGCGCAACTACCCGGCCCTGCTGCACCGCGGCAAGGCGGCGCCCGTGCCGATCACCCTGGCGCTCGGCGACGAGCGCTGGTGGAACATCACCACCCTCAACGCCTGAGACCCGTGGCTCCGCCCGCCCGTCCACCGGGGCGGGCGGAGCCGGACCGGGCGTCAGGTGATCGTCCAGTTGACGGTCGCGAGGAACACGGGGTTGTCCGGGTCCGTCACGGCGCCGCCGCCCGACGCCCCCGGCTGCGGCAGCCCTCCGCCGGGTGCGGCGAAGTCGTTGAGCCCCAGGACCAGCCGGCCCGTCGAGGAGAGCCCGTCGAAGACGAAGGCGGCGAGCTGGCCGGGCCGGCCGTCCCAGTCGAACTCTCCTCCGGAGGAGGGAACGAACACGGAGGTGCCACGCCAGCTGCCGCGGAGCCGGTCGGCGCCCGGGGTAACGGATCCGATGGTCATGTTGATGAACTGGACACTGGTCGGGTCGTCCTGGTCCGTCAGTTTCACGTCCGCATTGAAGTCGAATGCCATGAGTTCTTGGCGTCCCGTCATTCCGAAGTGCGTGAGCAGGGCGTACTCGGCCGCCTGCGGTGCTCGGGCCCGGTGCCTCGGCCGTGGCGGCGATGCACTCGCGCACGGGAGCGCTGACCGGGCGAGACCTGTCGGACGATCACGTACTTTCAGGATCGCAGGGCTGCCGCAGGCCGCAACAGCCGAGCTGGGACTCGTCGGGATCAGCGCGGGTAGCCGTACTCACCGTGCAGGCGGACGAAGCACGCCGGAGCCAGCAACCGCCCGTGCTCGAGCCCTCTCCCCGTCCGCCGGAAGGACATGACGTCGTCCCGCCCGCCCGGTCCGATCGGCTGGACGAGACGGCCGCCGGGCCTGAGCTGTTCGACGAGCGGTGCGGGTACCTCGGGGAACGCGGCCGACACCAGGATCGCGTCGAAGGGCGCGCGCTCCGGCACTCCCAGACTGCCGTCGCCGACGAGCAGTTCGACGTTGTGCACGCCCTGCCGGTCGAGGTTCCGGCGCGCCTGCGCCACCAGATCGGGCCACAGGTCGATGCTCACCACGTCGGCCGCCAGGTGGGCGAGCAGCGCGGTCTGGAAGCCGTACCCGGTACCGACCTCGAGCACGTGCTCGGTACCGGCGAGCAAGAGTCCCTCGATCATCCGGGCCGACAGCGAGGGCTGGGTGGTCACCTGGCCGTGCGGGATCGGCACGGGCCGGTCCCGCACGGCCGCGTTCAGCTGGGCGGGAGGGACGAACCCGGTGCGCGGGATCGCGGCGAGCGCCGCCAGCAGCCTCTCGTCCCGCACGCCGACGGCACGCGCGGCGCGTACCAGCTCCTCGCCGTCCCCGTCCGCCGCTGCCACCGCGCTCACGCTCCGCGACCCGGTCAGCCCTTGACGACGCCCAGCGGGACCAGCCGGGCGACGATCCGGGCCAGTCCGGCGCCCTCGGTGGCGGCGGCGACCTCGTCCACGTCCTTGTACGCCTGGGGTGCCTCCTCCGCCAGACCGCGCCATGACGCCGGGCGCACTGCGATGCCCCGGGCCTCCAGTTCGCCCTTGAGCTGCTCGCCGCGGACCATGCGCAGGGAGTGGTGCCGGCTCCAGACCCGGCCGGCCCCGTGACAGGCGGAGTGGAAGGCGTCGTTGCCCGGCAGGCCGACCATCACATAGGAGGCGGTTCCCATGGTGCCGGGGATGAGCACCGGCTGGCCCGCCCGGGCGAGGTCCGGCGGCAGGCTGGTGTCGCCGGGCGGCAGGGCCCGGGTGGCACCCTTGCGGTGGACGCACAGGAGCCGGTTCACGCCGTCGATCTCGTGCGTCTCCAGCTTGGCCATGTTGTGGGAGATGTCGTAGACCAGGTCGAGTCCGACCGCGGCCGCCGTGACGAAGGCGCGCCGGGCGGCCTCGGAGAGCAACTGCCGGTTGGCGCGGCCGTAGTTGGCTGCGGCCGCCATCGCGCCCAGGTAGTCGCGGCCGGGCGGGGAGTCGACGGGGGTGCAGGCGAGCTGCCGGTCCGGGACCCAGATCCGGTAGCGGTGCAGCGCCTCGTCCATGGCGTGGACGTGGTCGGTGCACACCTGGTGGCCCAGGCCCCGCGAACCGCAGTGGATCATCACACACACCTGGTCCGCCCGCAGGCCGAACACGGCCGCGGTGTCCGGGTCGTCGATCCTGTCGACCGCCTGGACCTCCAGGAAGTGGTTGCCCGAGCCCAGGGAGCCGACCTGGTCGATCCCGCGCTGGACGGCCCGCCGGCTCACCTGGCCCGGGAGGGCCCCGTCCAGGACGCCGTAGTCCTCGCAGCGCTCCAGGTCGCGCGGCACCCCGTGGCCGTGTTCGACCGCGTACCGGGCGCCGCCGACCAGCAGGTCGTCCATCTCGTCCGGGCCCGAGAGCTTCCACAGGCCACCCCGCCCCATTCCGCGCGGGATGGTGACGTCGAGGATGTCCATCAGCCGCTGCAGCCGGTCGCGGCCGAGCTCCGCCCGTTCGACCCCGGCGGCCAGCAGCCGTACGCCGCAGGAGATGTCGAAGCCGACCCCGCCCGGTGAGACGACCCCGCCCTCCGCGATGTCGGTCGCTGCCACCCCGCCGATCGGGAAGCCGTAACCCCAGTGCACGTCGGGCATGGCGAACGAGGCCCGGACGATGCCGGGCAGCGTCGCGACGTTCGCCACCTGCTCCAGCGCCCGGTCCCCCGCGACCTGCGGCACCAGCGCCTGCGAGGCGAACACCACACCGGGCACGCGCATCTGGCCCCGCTGCTCGATCCGGAGGCGGTACGGGCTCTCCTCCACCAGCACGACCTCCATGTGCCTCACCTCCAGTCGACCGTCAGCCGTCCGCCGCGCTCGCCCACCTCGGTGCCGAAGCCGGCGCACGCGCTGGTGAACCGCTCGCGGATCCACTCCCGTTCGCCGTCGCGGGCCACCCGGGTGTGGCAGTAGTCCAGGAACAGCGGCAGCGCCTCCAACCCGGTGGGTGCCAGGTGCGCGGGGTCCGGGCCGGCCAGGGTCACCAGGAAGAGCAGCCCGAGGTCGTTGCGCAGCACCGGGTCGACGGCGTAGTCGTCGACGAAGTCACCCATGTCGTAGAGGATCCGGTGGGTCACGCCGTGGAAGACGTGCGACGAGTGTCCGGCCACCAGCGTCGCACCCGCATCGAGCAACTCCTTTGCGGCGGGCGGCACATGGGCCGGCGGCCGGGTGGTCATGTTGGGTCCCCAGTGCGGGGTGACCAGCACGGCGTCGGCCTCGTCCGCAGCCCGGGCGACCAGCTCCGTGAGCCAGCCGGGGACGCTCCGGTAGAGGTCGGCGAAGGCGACCCCGGGCCGGTTCTCGCGGGCCGCGAAGTCCTCCGGGTCGTCCGTGACGCCGACCACGGCGATCCGCGCCCCGCCGGCCTCCAGGACCGCGAACTCCCGGGCCGCCGCCAGGTCCGCGCCGGCGCCCACCGCGCGGACCCCCGCCTGGTCCAGCAGCGTCCGGGTGTCCGCCAGGGCGTCGAAGCCGTAGTCCAGGGCGTGGTTGTTGGCCAGCGTCACGCAGTCCACGCCGAGCTCGGCGAGGATGCCCGCGGCGGCGGGCGGGGCGCGGAAGAAGAACGGCTTGCCGGGGTCGGGCCAGCGGCGCCCGCGACCGGAGACGCAGCACTCCAGGTTGAGCACGACCAGGTCGGCCTGGGCGAGGGCGACCCGGACCGCCTGGGACAGCAGCGTGCCCGGCGAGGGCGAGCGGCGCAGCTCCTCGGCCACGCCGCGGCCGAGCATCGTGTCACCGGCCAGCGCCAGCGTGAGCTCCATCGCCTCGGCCCGCCTTCCGTCCCCCGTTCAGACGTCGACGGTCACCCGGCAGCTCCAGCTGCCGGAGACGCCCCGCAGGTGCAGGCCGTGCAGCGAGACCGCCAGATCCGGCGTGTGCGGCACGGTCCGGTGGCCGCTACCGGGCCACGGCCGCCCGGCGGCTTCCCGACTGTCCATCATCGGCGACTCTCCGTCCGCCCCCCTCGCGGCGCTCCCCTCGCCCCTTCCAGCCTGGTCCCGGCCGCGATGGCGGGCAAGCCCGTCGGATCGTTCGATTACGGCTCGGCGCACCGGCCCGGCAGCCCGCCCGAGCGTGCCCTGGTCACCGCTCTGACCTGGCGAAAGCTTCCGTCAATGTTCGGACAAGTTTTGCCTTATCAGGGTCGAACGCGCGTAGACGGGACCGAGAGCATGTCCTTCATGAAACTCAGGGGAATCCGGCAGAGCCGGACGAGCGCCCGCCGCCTGTACCGGGTGGCGGCGCTCTCGAGTGCGGGGGTACTGGCAGCCGCAGGGCTGATGGCGAGCAGCGGGGCGGACCAGGCCGCCGCGAGCGCTCACGGCTTCCACCCGCCGAAGATCAAGCACGTCTGGCTGTTCGTCCTGGAGAACAAGTCGTACGAAGCGTCGTTCACCGGACTCAACCAGAACAGCTATCTCTGGAAGACCCTGCCTCAGTACGGCGAGCTGCTGCGCCAGTACTACGGCACCGGGCACTACAGCCTGGACAACTACATCAGCCTGGCCAGCGGGCAGGCCCCGGCACCGGATACCCAGGCCGACTGCCCCCAGTACAAGAACGTATCCCCCGGCACGCCCGCGGCCGACGGCCAGGTCCACGCGACCTCCGGCTGCGTGTACCCCCGCTCGGTCCAGACCCTGTTCAACCAGCTCGACCAGAAGCAGGTCGGCTGGAAGGCGTACATGCAGGACATGGGCAACACGCCGGGCCGCGAGAACCCGTACGGCTGCGGGATCCCGGGCGACCCGTCCGGCAACGGCGTTCCGGACCCGGGCGGCGCCACCGCGCAGGACCAGTACGTGGCGAAGCACAACCCGACCGCCTGGTTCCACTCGGTGATGGACAACCCGAAGGACTGCGCCAGGGTCGCTCCGCTGGACGGCCTGCCGGCCGGTGCGGGCCACCCTGCGGTCAGCGGTCTGGCCCAGGACCTCAAGAGCGAGAAGACGACACCCGCGTTCTCCTGGATCACACCGAACAACTGCTCCGACGCGCACGACTCCACCTGCAAGGGCGACAACGGATCCGGCGATCCGAACAACCACCAGGGCGGCCTGTACGCGTCCGACCTGTTCCTGCAGAAGTGGATCCCCCAGATCATGGCCTCCCCCGCCTTCCAGGACGGCGGCCTGATCGACATCACCTTCGACGAGGCGTTCCCCCCGTACAAGCTGTACGGCAACTCCACCGGTGACTACACCGGCAACAGCGATCCCAAGCTCAACACCCCCACCGACACCGCGCAGTCAGTGGTGGCATGCTGCAACGAACTGCCGGGCCCCAACACCAGCCAGCCCGGCGACCAGGCGTTCGGCCAGGACACCACTCCCGGCGGCGGCATCACCGGCTCGGTCCTGATATCCCGCTACATCAAGCCCGGAACCATCAGTGACCAGCCCTACAACCACTACTCGTGGCTGCGCAGCATGGAGGACCTGTTCCACGTCACCCGGGGCGGCGCCGACGGCCACGGGCACCTGGGCTACGCCGGCACCCCCGGTCTGCGCCCCTTCGGCCCGGACGTCTACAACAACCCCAGCGGCCGCGCCATGCAGCCCGCCGCCCTGGGCAGCAACGGCGTCTACTCGGCCACCTCGGGCCAGCCGCAGGACCAACCCGCCGAGATCGCACCGGACTTCACCGGGGCGAGCGCGGCGCAGGACAGCCTGAAGCCGGGAGCCGGCAAGTGAGCAACCGCTCCACCGGCCGTGGGGGGGGGGGGGGGGGGGGGGGGGGGGGGGGGGGGGAGGGGGGGGGGGGGGGGTGGGGGGGTGGGGGGGGGGGGGAGGGAGGAA
>NZ_JBVIMH010000035.1:72694-80444 GCF_055579945.1 Kitasatospora sp. NPDC032150
GAAAGGGGAAAAAAAAAAAAAAAAAAACCAAAAAACCCCCCCCCCCCCCCCCCCCCCCCCCCCCTCCCCCCCTTCCCCCCCCCCCCCCCCCCCCCCCGGCGCCGCACCGTGAGCGTTCTGCTGGCGCTGGCCGCGCTCACCGGTGCGGCCGGCTGCTCGGAGAACTCGGACGACGCGAGCCGTCTGGGACAGGTGCCGATCCCCAGCGCGCCGGCCTCGCCGATCGTGCCCACCGCGTCCCAGGGGCACGCGCAGCTGGTCGCGATGGGCGACGCCGTGGCACTCGACCTGGGCACCAGCCAGGGCCGGATCGCCGCCACCGGCCCCGATCTGGATCTGCCGGCCCCCTCGCCGGGGAGCGCTCCGCCCGAGCGCTCGAAGGGCACCATCACGGTCCGGCTGCACGCCACCGCCGGCAGTATCGACCTCGATCCGGCCGCCTTCGCCCTGACCGACGAGCTCGGACACGCCGTGCCGTTCACCGCGGACCGGCCGTCGGCGACCGCGAACCCGGCGCAGGACGCGGTCTTCACCCTCTCCGCGGTCTTCGACGCTGGCCACTCGACGTTGAGCTGGTCGTCCGCCGGCAAGCCGCTGGCGACCTGGGACTTCGAGGTCGAGCTCGACTAGGGGTGCCGTCGGACTTCGTCCGGTGTCGGCATGGTCAGGCGGCGGCCGGGCGCGGTTGGACGTACCCGGCCGGCGCCCGTCCTCACTCGTCGGTCTCGCGGCTGATCGCGATCCGCCGGGACGGCTTCTCGATCGGGCCGATCGGCGCCTTCACGGTCAGCACGCCCTTGTCGTAGCTCGCCGTGATGTCCTGCTCCCGGACTCCCTC
The DNA here is from genome assembly GCF_055579945.1 of Kitasatospora sp. NPDC032150. NCBI lineage: Bacteria > Bacillati > Actinomycetota > Actinomycetes > Kitasatosporales > Streptomycetaceae > Kitasatospora > Kitasatospora sp. NPDC032150. Next base: position 73,533 of record NZ_JBVIMH010000035.1, read on the forward strand.
TGGCAGCCGGACACTGCGGGTGAAGGAGCCGTAGCGGAACTCCGTGCGGTGTTTCTCCTTCTGCTCCTCACGGCGTTCGGCGTGGATCGTCAGCACTCCGTTCTCGACCGTGATCTCGATGTCCTTCTCCGGATCGATCCCCGGAAGCTCGGCCTTGACCACGTAGGACCCGTCCTCCTTGGTCTCCTCGACCCGGATGACGTGTTCGTCGGCCATCAGACGCAGCTCGGTGGGGAAGTCCTCGAACAGCTCCGGGAACGGAGGCCACCAGTGCGGACGCCTGTGGAGCAGTTCGCCTGCCATCTCGGCCCTCCTCACTCGTCGGGATTCCTCCTTCCATCCTGCTGCGCGGGTGTGCTCGCTGCGAGGCCACCGTGTTCGGCGGCAACGGCGGTCACGGAGAGCACCGATCCGCCAACATCGCTGGCCGATCGCACACTTCAGGCGAGGAACACCGTGCGGCCCACCGCGCCGGGCACCGGAGGGGAGGCCGCGCTGGGCGGCTCACATCTCGGGTTCCCCGTCCTCGACCCGGTACGTCCTGGTCCACGTCTCGCCGCAGCGGCAGTGGAACTGCTCCACCAGCTCGCCGTGCTCGTTCACCCCGACTCCGCCGCCGAGGCGCACATGCACGTGATCACTCATGGTCCACCGCTTCCTGCTTCGTATCGGAACAGATTCCTCCCATGGTCCATGAGCACGGGCCGCCACGGAAGGCCGCCGGATACGGATCCCGCTCCGTGAGACCGGTGCCGGCCCGGCCGTGCGCCGAGGCGCGGCACGACAGGGAGGAATCCCAACCCTCAGGCCGAAACATCACCCCGGCTGCCGGGCGTCCACCTACGGCAAGCAGGTCACCACTCAGAGGACGGCTTGCTCTCGACGAACAGCCTGCCGACCGGGCCCTTGGTGTAGGAGCGGCGGAGCGCCGGACCTCTCCAACAGCCGTGATCACGGAACGGGTTCCGCTCGATGCGACGAATGGTCCGGTACGGCCGGACCGCCCGCTACCGGGCCGGGCGCCGCCCGCCTGGCGCACCCCGTCGGCGGGCAGCGCGGGCCACACGTCCCTCACTGGCGTGACCGCCTTCATGGTGGGCTACGACCAGGCGGCCCAACGGCATGGCGGGCCGGGCCTCGATGGTTGGCGTGAATGGCTGATGGCCAACTATCCGGTCAGCGGCAACCTCGTCTGGGAAGCCCAGATCCGGCAGGTCGCCCTGCCAGGCTGGGAGGGCGGCTGGGACCTCACGCCAGAGCAGGAAGCGCACGTCCTCAAGGTGCTCTTCGAGCTGTTCGACAAGTTCCTCGCTGAACGGGATGGCGCCGCTTCGGGATCGTGAGGCGCCTTCCACGACCGAGGTATGCCGGTGAGGTCGACCCACGGAGGCTCATGAGCGCGGGCCAACTGAGCCGCTCAGTCTCAGCACCACAGCTGGCCGTCGTCGGGCTCATCAGCCTCCGGCTCCTTGTGCTCCCGGTCGTCGCTGTCAGTCCAGGTGCCGAACGGTCCGGGCAGGCCGGGTTCCTCGGCGCCGAGCTGGAGGGCGCCGCCCTTGAGCCGGCGCGGGCCGGGGATCACCGGGCGCCGCCGTCGAGCTGGGCGGGGATGCGGCTGGCGCGGAGCTCGCGCAGGTCGGGGATGTGGTTGTACAGCGTCCCCGGGCTGATCTTGAGGAGCTTGGCGATCGCGGTGATCGAGAGGTCGGGGTTGGGCAGCATGTCGCGCGCGGCCTTGATGATGTCCGGGTTGACCGAGGGCCGGCCGCCGACCTTGCCGCGGGCGCGGGCGGCGGCCAGGCCCTCGCGGGTGCCGGAGACGATCAGCTCGCGGACGAACTCGGCGAGGGCGGCGAAGACGTGGAAGACGAGCCGGCCGCCGGGGGTGGTGGTGTCCAGGCGCTCGTGCAGCGAGGTGAAACCGATCTCCCGGCGCCGGAGCTCGCTGACCATGTTGATCAGGTCCTGAAGAGAGCGGCCGTAGCGGTCGAGCGCGGGGACCACCAGGGTGTCGCCGCGCTGGAGGAAGGCGTGGCACGCCTGCAGCTCCGGGCGGTCGTCGTCCTTGCCGGACTTCTTGTCGGCGAAGATCCTGCGGCAGCCGGCCTGGTTAAGGGCGTCGATCTGGCGGTCGAGCTTCTGTCCGCCGGTGGACACCCGTGCGTATCCGATGCGGATCTCGGTCCGAACGGCCGGTTCGGCGACCAGGAGTTCGAACTGGTCCGGTTCAAGTGGCGTGCTCACGCCCGGAATCCTCTCAGAAAAGGGTGGTCGGAGGTTCTTGAACCATCCGGGTTTCTGAAGGGGTTTTTGAAGGCCGTGCGGATCTTTTCGATCTTGGTCCGGCAATCTTCAGTAAACGTTGGTTTGTTGAAGATCGAGCTGTGTGCTTCTGGCCGCTGGCGCCGCTGGGATGGCGAGCGATCCCGATTACAGGGGCCCGCGGCGAGACGGCGGGGTCTCGATGATGAGGGCGATGCCGGCTACGGCATCTACCCGGTGCGCGACAACACCCAGCTGAGGATCACGTTCGGCTTCGCAGGCGAACCGCTTCCCGCCGGCCACCGTGACGCCGAACAGCACAAGCAATTCGTCGCCGATCGGATGGCAACGCTGCGCTGGGAGACCCCGAGGCTCCTGAAGGCCCTGAGGGAGGCAGACGACTTCTACTTCGACGCGATGACGCAGGTCCACATGGACCGCTGGTCGAACGGCCGCACCGTCCTGCTCGGCGACGCGGGCTACTGCGCCTCTCCGCTGTCCGGCCAGGGAACCAGCCTCGCTCTCGTGGGAGCCTACGTACTGGCCGACGCCCTGCGACGCGCGGACGGCGACCACCGAACGGCCTTCGCCTGCTACGACAAGCGCATGCGCCCTTTCGTCGAGCTCAACCAGGCGCTCGCCACTGAGAATCCTGGCGGACCAGCTGCCGAAGCCTCCGTCGAACGGGCCAAGAACGCGATCGCACTCGACGACTGACGATCCGGTGAGTCGAGGTGGCTGCCGCAGCCTGAGTGGTCACCGCGGCGTCCAGCTCAGCCCCCAGTTGCTGGCCTGGGCCGACGTGGTAGTCGCCGTGGACCAGGCCGTCCTGGACTCCCTGCGCGAGCTCGCCGACGAGGGCGGCTGTACTTGGTCGGCGGGACGTACCCAACCCGTGGCAGCAGCCCGCCGAGGCGTTCACGCCTGCGTGACCGTCGTGAGGCCGGCGCCGACCGGCACCTAACCCGCGTGTAGAACTTTGAGCACGCCGAAGGGCGGCACCGGGGACCAGGCAGGCCCGGGCCGCCCTTCGACCTGTCCGGGCGGGGGTGGCTCGGCTCCACCAGACCACCTGGCCCAGCGGGGCCGTTCTGCGATATCCGCCACCGGCGAGGCGGACGGTCACTACCGTCCCCAGCGATTGCCGGTCTTCGTGGGAGGGGCACACCGGTGGGGCGGGCTCGGTGACCGCCCGCTCGTCGGGCGCGGCGTGCTCGCCCGTCGCCGCCCTCGCCGGCCGGCTCGCGCCGGCGGCCGGTGCTGGCCGCGCTGCTGTTCCAGCGCGATGCGGGTCGGCACCGCCTCCGCCGAGGCCATCCTGCGGCGCTTTACCCGCACGGCCTCCCACCCCGTCTACCAGGCCATGCTGGAGGTCGGACGTGCCCAGAAGACCGTCTTCGTCGCCCGCTATCTGCGCTCGCGCGACCTGCAGCGCGAGATCCAGGAAGGGCTGAACGTCGTCGAGGGCTGGAACGGCGCCAACGACATGATCTTCTTCGGGAAGAATGGCGAACTGTCCAGCAACCGCCGTGACCAGCAGGAACTGTCCGTCCTCGCGCTCCACCTGCTCCAGGCAGCGCTAGTCTTCGTGAACACCCTGATGATCCAGGACCTCCTGGCCGAACCGGAGTGGACGGGCGTCCTCACCGACGAGGACAAACGTGCCCTCCCCCCGCTGTTCTGGATGCATGTTCAGCCCTACGGCGAGGTACGGCTGAACATGGGCAACCGGCTCCAACTCTCCGCCCCCGAGCCGGCCGACGCGGCGTGAACGGTCGGCCATGCCGCTCAGCGCGATACACTCTGAGCACGGCGCCCTGGGCCTTACCCTGGGCGGCCTGGGCTGCGAGGGCCGCCTCACCTGGGAGCAGATCCACCGTGCCCGGCCCCGCGTGCCGCTGACCTGTCCGAACCCGAGTCACCGGCAGGTTCAACTCTCTGAATGAGTTCGAGATCCTCGCCCGCATCTGGCCCGCCGGGGTCTGGGTGCCACAGGAAATGACTCCGCAACAGCTTCACTGCGACTACACCGGGCTACTTGTCACTTGGTTCGCCGCTCGTTAACGGCACCCCAAGACGGACACGTCAACTCACCTTCAGGAAAAGGGCGGTGGGCATCCCGGGGATACCCCGGCCCAGGAATCCGGCAGGCGGCGATCGCAGACCGCCGAACCCTCGGTCAACGTGTCGAGCAGACTGACGCACCGATCAGAAGATCTGGGCGACGAGGTGCCTCTTCAAACGACGCAGAGCATAGTCCCTCCGCCGAGCCGGACCCGAACCCTTTGCCAGAACTTGACCGCCAACACCCTTGGCGGCACTCGCCCCACCTGCGTACAGGAACTCATCTGCGGCCACCTCCGGGAGTGTCACCCAGGTGACACACCGTCAACTACGGTAGAACCGTGGCATGCACCGCTCCCCGGCCGCCGCCTCCCGGCCCGTTGAGACCTCGCCGGCCACCCGCCGCCCGTCGCTCCCGCCCGGTGCCCGCCGTTCGCGCCGGTCAGCCGCCGTGGTCGCCCTGGCCACCGCCTGCGCAACGGCCTGCGCCACCGGCTTCGCCCCACCGGCGGGCGCCACCGTCCCGACGGACCAGGTCCTGCAGCGGCAGTTCGCCGCCGCGGCAGCGGAGTTCGGAGTGCCGCAGCGCCTGCTGCTGGCACTGGCCTACCAGCAGACCCGCTGGGAGTCGCACCGCGGGCAGCCGAGCACCACCGGCAACTACGGCCCGCTCGGGCTGACCCAGGTGAACGCGGCCGCCGTGAACGCCGCCGCCGAGCACCCGCAACCCGGGACACGGGGGCGCGGCGACGACCGCCCACCGCCGCAGCGCTCCGCCACCCCTGCCGCTCGGCGACTCGTCGACTCCCCCGCGCTGCACACCCTGGACGCCGCCGCCGAGTTGATCCACCGCCCGGCCGGGCAGCTGCGGAGCGATCCCGCGCAGAACCTCCGCGGCGGGGCGGCGCTGCTGGCCCGGTACCAGCGGGACGTCGGCGGACCGCGCTCCGCCGACCCAGGCGCCTGGTACGGCGCAGTGACCCGGTTCGGCGCGGGCAGCGCCACGGGGTCGGAGGGCGCGGCGGCCGGCCGGGTGTTCGCGGACCGGGTGTACCGGACCGTACGCACCGGCGCCTCCCGGACCACCTCCGAGGGTGCGCGCATGGCGCTGCCGGCCGACCCGGGGTTGGTGGTCACCCGGCCGCCGGGCCCGCCCGTGGCGAGGGCCGAGCGGCAGACGCCCGAGTGCCCGGAGAGCCTCGGGTGCGACTTCGTCCCCGCCGCGTACGCGCTGACCGACCCGAACGACCCGACCTCGTACGGGAATTACAACCCGGCCAACCGCCCCGATGACGGCCAGCAGATCCGCTGGATCGTCATCCACGACACCGAGAGCAATTACGCCGGGGCGCTCGCCGCGTTCCAGGACCCGCGCGAACAGGCCAGTGCACACTACCTGGTACGAGCCTCGGACGGGCAGGTCACCCAGCTGGTGCGCGCCCGGGACATCGCCTGGCACTCCGGCAACAAGACCGTCAACATGCACAGCGTCGGGATCGAGCACGAGGGCTTCGCTCTTCCGAAGGACCGGCCGACCTGGTACTCGGAGCAGCTGTACCAGTCGTCGGCCGAGCTGGTGCGCTATCTGGCCGCGCGGTTCAACGTCCCGCTGGACCGGCAGCACATCATCGGCCACGACGACGTGCCGGGACCGACCCAGGCCGACGTCGCGGGGATGCACTGGGATCCGGGGACGTTCTGGGACTGGGACCACTACCTGGAGCTGCTGCGGGCGCCGCTCGGGCCCGGCGCCGACGCCCCGCCGAAGGCCGGTGACACCGTCGTCATCGCCCCGGCCTTCGACTCCTCCAACCAGCCCCCGGTCAGCGGCGTGCCGAACCGGCCGGAGAACTTCGTCTACCTGCGCACCCGACCGGCCGCCGACGCCCCGCTGATCAACGGCGGCACCACCAGGGCCGATGACTGGAGCGACAAGGCGGTGACCGGGACCGGTTACGTCGTCGCCGACCAGCAGGGCGACTGGACGGCGATCTGGTACGACGGACAGAAGTGCTGGTTCTCCAATCCGAACGGACGCTCCGCCCGGACCGAGCCGGCGGCCACCGACCAGGCGGAACCCGACCAGGCGGAACCCGACCAGGCGGAGCCCGACGGTACGGCCGGGCGGACGGTACTGACCCCGCGCCCCGGCCTCGCCTCGATCCCGGTGTACGGCCGGGCCTACCCCGAGGCCGCCGCCTACGCCCCCTACCCGGCCATCAAGCCGCTGCCGGTGGTCGCACTGCAGGCCACCGTCCCGGCCGGGCAGGCCTACCTCGCCGCCGCCGACACCCCGGAGCCCGGCGACTACTTCTACGACCAGAACATCGACGGCGACGCGCCCGACGACCGGACCCTGGTGGTCGGGAAGGACACCTACTACCCGATCCGCTACAACCACCGGCTCGCCTTCCTGCGGTCCTCCGACGTCCGGGCGGTCCGGCAGCGCCCCGGCGGTACCCCGTGAGTTGACTTCCGCTCTCCCGGCTAGAGCCGGGGGATTCCTACCACGGTCGTCTGACCGTCTCGGTGGGTTCCTGCTTCTTCGCGCTGCGCCGGGACAGGTCCCGGTCTGTTGAGTCGGCA
>NZ_JBVIMH010000036.1:0-33282 GCF_055579945.1 Kitasatospora sp. NPDC032150
ACTCATCACCCTCGTCGAACACGCCCTCCTCGCCCGCCTCCGATGAGGAGGGGCCCTCTCCTCGCCCGCCTCCGATGAGGAGGGGCCCTCTCCTCGCCCGCCTCCGATGAGGAGGGGCCCTCTCCTCGCCCGCCTCCGATGAACCGAGGAGAACCTGGACCGTCCGTCCAGGCCGTAGAGGGCGGCGAACAGGGGTGCGGGGAACCGTGCGGAGGACCGGCCACCGAGGTGCCCGGTCTCCCGCGCGGCTCCCCGCACCCCGGAAGCTCAGCCCTCCGCCGGATCCAGTCCGGCGCGGAGCAGCCCGTAGGTGTACGCGTCCTCAAGTGCCCGCCAGGACGCGGCGATCACGTTGTCGGCGACCCCGACCGTGGACCAGGTCGATGTGGCGTCGCCGGACTCGATCAGCACCCGGGTCTTGGAGCCGGTGCCGTGCTGGCCCTCCAGGATGCGGACCTTGTAGTCCACCAGCTCCATCCGGGCGAGCTCCGGGTAGATGTGCTCAAGTGCCGTGCGCAGCGCCATGTCCAGCGCGTTCACCGGGCCGTTGCCCTCGCCGGTGGCGATCCTGCGTTCGCCCTTGGCCCAGATCTTGACGGTGGCCTCGTTGCCCGCCTTCCCGTCCGGCAGCTGTTCGCTGATGGTGCGCCAGGACTCCAGGGTGAAGAAGCGCTCCCTGCGGCCCTTCACCTCGTCGCGGAGCAGCAGTTCGAAGGAGGCGTCGGCGGCCTCGTAGGTGTAGCCGAGGTTCTCCTGCTCCTTGACCTTGGCGACCACCCGGCCCACCAGGTCGCGGTCGGCGGAGAGGTCGTAGCCGAGCTCCTTGCCCTTGAGCTCCACCGAGGCCCGGCCGGCCATGTCGGAGACCAGCATCCGCATGGTGTTGCCGACCAGTTCGGGGTCGATGTGCTGGTACAGGTCCGGGTCGACCTTGATCGCGGAGGCGTGCAGCCCGGCCTTGTGGGCGAAGGCGGAGAGGCCGACGTAGGGCTGGTGGGTGGAGGGGGTGAGGTTGACCACCTCGGCGATGGCGTGCGAGATCCGGGTCATCTCGGCCAGCCTGCCCTCGGGCAGCACCCGCCGGTCGTACTTGAGTTCCAACGCGCCGACCACCGGGAACAGGTTGGCGTTGCCGACCCGCTCGCCGTAGCCGTTGGCGGTGCACTGGACGTGGGTGGCCCCGGCGTCCACGGCGGCCAGGGTGTTGGCGACGGCGCAGCCGGTGTCGTCCTGGGCGTGGATGCCGAGCCGGGCCCCGGTCTCCTTCAGCACGTCGGCGACGATCTCGCGGACGCCCGCGGGCAGCATCCCGCCGTTGGTGTCGCAGAGCACGACGACGTCGGCGCCGGCCCGGTGCGCGGTGCGGACCACGGCGAGGGCGTACTCGCGGTTGGCCCGGTAGCCGTCGAAGAAGTGCTCGCAGTCGATGAAGACCCGGCGGCCCCGGGAGCGCAGGTACTCCACGCTGTCCCGGACCATCTCCAGGTTCTCCTCCAGGGTGGTGCGCAGCGCCAGTTCCACATGGCGGTCGTGGGACTTGGCGACCAGGGTGATCACCGGCGCGCCGGAGGTGACCAGGGCGGCCAGCTGCGGGTCCTCGGCGGCCCGGCCGCCGGCCCGGCGGGTGGCGCCGAAGGCGACCAACCGGGCGGTCCTGAGGTCGAGTTCGGCGGCGGCCCGGGCGAAGAACTCGGTGTCGCGCGGGTTGGCCCCGGGCCAGCCGCCCTCGATGAAGCCGACGCCGAAATCGTCCAGGTGTCGGGCGATGGTCAGCTTGTCGGCGACCGTGAGGTTGACGCCCTCCCGCTGGGCGCCGTCGCGCAGCGTGGTGTCGAACACGTGGAAGCTGTCGTCGGGACGGCTGTTGGCCTCGGTCATGACCCTGGGTTCTCCGTTTCCGGGAGTACTGCTGTCGTTTTGCCGGATTCTCCGGCTCCACTGTCCACCATCCCGCGCGCTCCCCGGTGTCCCTCGACCCCTTGTGGGGGCTTCGGCCGGTCCGGGCGGAAACAAAAAGACCCCTCGCGGGTGCGAGAGGTCTGCGCGCGGGTCTGGACGACGGTGATCGCTCCGCACCGGGGTACCGGGGAGCGGTCACTGCGGACCGGCGCGCCTGCTGCTAATAATCAGCGAAAGCGAGGACACCCTCGGAGTCTTGCACACCATCCGGAATCCGGCCCGCCCGTCTCGCGATGCGGAACGCCTCAGGTGAACCTGACGGTGTCCAGGTCGAAGTCGAACGGCTTCGGCAGCGGCAGCGACTGGCCGACAGGGACCCAGTTGAGGCCGTGGTAGTCGCCGTCCTGCGGGTCGCTGTGCAGGATGACCTTGTTCCCGTCGCGGTCCACCAGCAGATAGAGCGGGATCCCGGCGGCGGCGTACCCCTTGCGCTTGACCTCCCGGTCCTTTACCGGCCGGGTGAAAGTCACCTCGACGACCATCAGGACCCGGTCCGGCTCCATCCAGGACGGTTGTCCGTCGAACGCTTCCTCCTCGGCGAACGTGCCATCCGGGATGTACCGGCCCCCTGGCACGATCAGCCCCTTGTTCCCCGCGAAGGTGACGTCCGCAGTGCACCGGCGGAAGACCTGCCTCACGATGCGGCCGACCGTGGCCTCGTGGTCACCGTCCGGCGGTGGGGTCACGATGATCTCCCCCTCGATGAGCTCGGCCTTGAACCCCTCCGGGGTTTCCAGTGCCAGGAAGGCTTCCAGCAGGCTCTTGCCCTCGTCACCCGACGTCTCGGCGAAGTCGTGCGTCAGCGCGGTCATGGCCCCTCCCTTCCGGTCCGCAGAGCTCAACGAGCGGAACAGTCTCGAGGTTACCCACGCCGGGCGTCCCGCCGAGGCGGGACGCCCGGCTGGAGATCAGACGATCTTGTGCAGCCAGCCGTGGGTGTCCGGCACCTGGCCGCCCTGGATGGCGAGCAGGTTCCGGCGCAGCTCCATGGTGATCGGGCCGGGCTCGCCCTTGCCGACCGTCCAGTCCCCGCGGGCCGACTTGACCGAGCCGACCGGGGTGATGACGGCCGCGGTGCCGCAGGCGAAGACCTCGGTCAGGGTGCCGTCGGCGTTGCCCTGCTTCCACTCGTCGGTGGAGATCCTCCGCTCCTCGACGGCGTGGCCGAGGTCGGCGGCCAGCTTCAGCAGCGAGTCGCGGGTGATGCCGGGAAGCAGCGCGCCGGAGAGCTCGGGGGTGACGATCTTCGCGTCCTCGCCCTCGCCGAAGACGAAGTACAGGTTCATGCCGCCCATCTCCTCGATCCACCGGTGCTCGGCGGCGTCGAGCCAGACGACCTGGTCGCAGCCCTTCTCGGCGGCCTGGGCCTGGGCGACCAGCGAGGCGGCGTAGTTGCCGGCGCACTTGGCGGCACCGGTGCCCCCGGGCGCGGCGCGCACGTACTCCTCGGAGAGCCAGACCGAGACCGGCTTTACGCCACCGGGGAAGTAGGCGCCGGCCGGGGAGGCGATGATCATGAAGAGGTACTCGTTGGACGGGCGCACGCCCAGACCGACCTCGGTGGCGAACATGAACGGCCGCAGGTAGAGGCTCTGCTCCGGCTCACTGGGCACCCAGGCCTGGTCCTGCTGGACCAGCAGCTCCACGGCCTCGATGAAGGTCTCGACCGGCAGCTCCGGCATGGCCAGCCGGCGGGCGGAGGCCTGGAAGCGCTCGGCGTTGGCGGTGGGCCGGAAGGTGGCGATGGAGCCGTCGGCCTGCCGGTACGCCTTGAGGCCCTCGAAGATCGCCTGGGCGTAGTGCAGCGTCATGTTGGCCGGGTCGATCTCCAGCGGCGCGTACGGCGTCAGCTGCGCGTCGTGCCAGCCCCGGCCCTCGGTCCAGCGGATGGTGACCATGTGGTCGGTGAAGACGCGGCCGAAGCCGGGGTTGGCCAGCCGGGCCTGCCGCTCCGCGTCGGACAGCGGGTGCGCGGAGGGCTTGAGCTCGAACGTGATGGGCGCCTGGGTGGGCGTACTCATGTCAGTCTGTCCTTCACCGTGGGGTTGGTCCGGGCCCCGCCACCGGCGTTCGAACACACGACGGCACGGCCCACTGTCGATACTCGCATCCAGAGGGCCGTGCCGAACAGCTGGCGAGCTGCTCCGTTATGTGCTCCGGCCCGTCGGCCGGAACTCCCCCGTTAGGGATCCGGCCCGCTAGCCGGAACTCCCCCGTTAGGGATCCGGCCCGCTAGCCGGATACTCGGGCGGCGAGCGCGTCACCGACCTGGGAGGTGGTCCGGGGGCCGGTGCGCTCGGCCAGGTCGGCCGCGACGGCGGCCTCGACCTTGGCCGCCTCGGCGGTGAAGCCGAGGTGTTCCAGCAGCATGGCGACGGACAGCACGGTGGCGGTCGGGTCGGCCTTGCCCTGGCCGGCGATGTCCGGTGCCGAGCCGTGCACCGGTTCGAACATCGACGGGAACTCACCGCTGGGGTTGATGTTTCCGCTGGCGGCCAGGCCGATGCCACCGGTGACCGCCGCGGCCAGGTCGGTGAGGATGTCGCCGAACAGGTTGTCGGTGACGATCACGTCGAAGCGCTCGGGCTGGGTGACGAAGAAGATCGTCGCCGCGTCGACGTGCAGGTAGTCGGTGGTGACCTCGGGGAACTCCCGGCCGACCCGCTCGAAGATCCGGGTCCACAGGTGGCCGGCGTGCACCAGCACGTTGTTCTTGTGGACCAGGGTGAGCTTCCTGCGCGGCCGGGCGGCGGCACGCCGGTACGCGTCGCGCACCACCCGCTCGATGCCGAAGGCGGTGTTGACGCTGACCTCGGTGGCGATCTCGTGCTCGGTGCCGGTCCTCAGGGTGCCGCCGTTGCCGGCGTAGGGGCCCTCGGTGCCCTCGCGGACGACCACGAAGTCGATCTCCGGCCGGCCCGCCAGCGGACCTGTGACGCCCGGGAGGAGCTTGCCGGGGCGCAGGTTGATGTAGTGGTCGAAGGCGAACCGCAGCTTCAGCAGCAGTCCGCGCTCCAGCACCCCGGAGGGCACCGACGGGTCGCCGATGGCACCGAGCAGAATGGCGTCGTGGGTCTTCAGCTCGGCCAGCACGCTGTCCGGGAGGGTCTCGCCGGTGCGGTGGTAGAACCGGGCACCGAGGTCGTACTCGGTGGTCTCCACCTTGACGTCGGCGGGGAGGGCGGCGGCAAGCACCTTACGGCCTTCGGCCACCACTTCCTGGCCGATGCCGTCACCGGGGATCACTGCGAGACGAAGGCTGCGAGACATGGCAGGGACCATACTCGCGCGTCCCATGTCGTGACACGTTCTGTCCATCATCCGGACGTCGCGTGTCGCGGGAACGGTGGTACGCAGTTTCGAACGAAGCGGGCGTAACCGGTAATATCCATCCAGAGTTCATGGTTTCTTCACGGGGGATCACAGATGGTCAATCCCATCAGCCGACGCCGCGCCCTGTGGCTCACCGGCGGGATGGCGGCACTGCCCGCGGCCGGTTACGGCCTGTGGGAGGCCACCCGTTCCACACCGCCCAAGCCGCACGCCACCAAGACTCCCCCGGAGACCATCCAGGCCAGCGGTATCGCGGGCAGCTCGGAGCGGATGTCCTTCGTCCACGTGATCGCCCATCCGGACGACAACCTCTACTTCATGAACCCCGACCTCGACCAGGCCGTCGCCACCGGCGCCTCCTGTGTCACGGTCTGCCTGACCGACGGCGAGTCGGACGGCCGCAACGTGCTGCACAGCGAGGCGGGGCACAGGCGCGTCCCCGCCGATCGCCCCGACTACACCAGGGCGCGGATCAACGGGCTCGCCGCCTCGTACGCCGTGATGGCCACCGGTGACGAGAACAGCCCGTGGGACGTGAAGCTGGTCAGCTACCACGACGGAATCTCGGTCGAGCAGCACACCCTGCGGGCCGCTCCCCACGTGCAACTGATATTCCCGGCGCTGGTGGAGGCCCGTGCGGTGAGCACCCCCAGGACGGACAGCCTGCGCGGCCTGTGGCTGGGCCAGGAGGAGCGGATATCCACCCTGCCTCCGGTGCGCAGCGGCCTGCCCCCGCAGGTCAGTTACACGCGGGACCAGCTGATAGACACCCTGGTCAACATCATGGACCACTTCCGCCCCACCGTTGTCCGGATGCTGGACCCCAACCCGGACCATGCCCCCAAGGCGCCGCCCAGGGCGCAGGGCCTGCTCTACCTGGACCACCAGGACCACACCTACTCGGCGTACTTCACCCAGGCGGCGCTCGCCAAGCACTGGGGCGACGGCCTGGCCCGGACCGCGACGGTGGAGAGCTACCTCGGCTACGTCAACGCCGAGCTGCCTGCCAACCTGGACCAGGCCACCGTGCAGCGCAAGGCGCGGCTGATCGACACCTACGGCTGGGCGGACGGCCGAGACTGCGGCGACCCGGCAGGCTGCGGCGACCGCAAGGTCGGCAAGGGCGCGCTGCGCAACGGCTGGGCGCAGAGCACCCGTTACCGCGCGGCGGGCAGCGGCCAGTGGCTCCAGCGGACCGCCGACGGCAGGCTGGCGGCCTTCACGCTGCTGAACGGCGCCGCCGCGTACTGGTACGAGGACGCCAAGGGCTGGCACGGCCCCCGGCGGATCGCGGGCGGGAGCCTGGAGGGACAGCTGCAGGTGATCCGTCAGTCCGACGGGCTGCTGCGGCTGCTCGGCGTGCGCACCGTGCTCGGGTACACCTTGCAGGACCACCGTCGGGAGGTCGTCACCTGCGTGCAGACCCCGGGCGCTCCGGGCGAGCCGCCGTCCTTCGGCGACTGGCAGAGCCTGGGTTCGCCGGACGGTGACGACGCGGTGAAGTCGATGGAGTTCGGCTACCCGTGCGCCCTCGCCCGCCCGGACGGCAGCCTGCAGGTCTTCGTCCGCACCTTCGCGGGCACCGTCGCGGTACGGACGCTGAACGGCGGCTGGAACGCGCTGCCGCTGCCGAGCGGGGTGGGCCAGCAGGTCCAGGACGGCCTCGGCGCGGTGCTCGACGCGAACGGGCTGACCCATGTCTTCGCGGGCGGCAAGAGCGTCGCGCACTGGATGAGCGACACCCCGGGCGGGCCGCTGCGCCCGGCCTCGCCGACCGGTCTGCCGGTGCCGGGCGGCCCGATCACCGCCCTGCTGGCCCCGGACGGCCGGCTGCGGCTGCACTTCCGCGAGCCCAGGTCGGCGAAGGTGCTGACCGCCGAGCTCCAGCCCGGCAGAGGGATCTGGAAGGTCGTCGGCGAAACCGTCCCACCTGGTGGTTTCGGCCGGGTCGCGGCCACCGCGAACGCGCTGGCGGTCAGGGACGGGAAGGGGCGCGTCGCCCTTTCCACCAGCCAGGACTGGCTCCACTCCGGCGGCCAGGAGTGGCTGCGCTCCGGACCGTTGCTGACCGGAACCCCCTCGCTCGCCACCGACCGGGCGGGCCTGCCGGTCGCCGTCGCGGTGGGCTGCGACGGCATGCTCTACGTCGCCCGGCGCCCGGCCGAGGACCAGCCGTTCGGCCAGTGGACCGTGGCACCCTGAGGCCGCCGGTTCCCGTGGGACAGGGCCGCTTATGCTCGACCAGTTCAAGACGACCCGCAGCAGGGAGCCGCACGCCGTGAGCCGGAGCACCGCCCTCGTCCGCCGCCCAAGGAGCCCGGAGCTCGGTGCGGCCCTGCTCGCGGCCGGGCTCTCGATGGGCGCCTACTGCCTGGCACTGGCGCTGCGCGGCACGTACCCGTTCGGCGCGCGCTCTCGCGCGGTGAACGACCTGGGCAACCAGTTCGTGCCGTTCCACGCCCACCTGTGGGACCTCCAGCACGGAAACACCACCGGTGACCTGGTCTTCAACTGGAACAGCGGCTACGGCGCGCCGTTCCTGGCGGACTTCTTCACCTATCTGACGAATCCGTTCTCCTGGCTGGTCGGGCTCTTCCCGCGCGACGCGGTGAACTTCCCGGTCTTCCTGGTGACCCTGCTCAGCATCGGTCTGGGCGCGGCCGTGATGACGTACTTCCTGGGCCGGCTGCACCCCGGCTCGCCGTGGCTGCGCGCGCTGCTCGGGACGGGGTACGGGGTCTGCGCCTGGGTGGTCAACGACGGTTCCCCCGACCCGATGTGGATGTGGGGCCTGGTCTCGCTGCCGCTGGTCGGCATCGCCTGCGACTGGTGCCTGCGCGGCCGCCGCTGGGTGCTCGGCACGCTCTTCGTGGCCGTCGCCTGGGCGGGGAACTTCTACACCGGCGCGATGGCCACCATCGGCGCCGGACTGGTGCTGCTGCTTCGGGTGGTGCTTGACGAGCGGCCGGTCCGGGCCCGGCTGCTGGTACTGGGCCGGGCGGCGGCCATGGTCGTGACCGGGGTGCTGCTGACCGCGCCGGTGATGTTCGTCGGCCTCAAGGCCAGCAAGGCCTCCCAGCCCGCGCCGCTCGCCACCTACGACGGCCCGCCCGCGCTCACCGACTACCTGGCCCAGCTGCTGCCCGGCGGCCGCTCCGCGGTGAGCGTGCCGAACATCTTCATCGGGGTGCTCGGTCTGCTGCTGGTCGCCTCGCTGCCGTTCAACCGGCGGCTCGGCGTGCGCGAGCGGGTGGCCTGGTACGCGCTGCTGCTGCTGGTCGCGCTCAGCTTCGTCTGGGAGCCGACCATCCTGCTCTGGCACGGCCTGGCGATCCCCAACGGCAGCCCGTACCGGGCCGCGTTCGTGCTCAGCGGCCTGCTCACGATGGCCGCCTGGGTCTCGCTCTCCCGCCGCCCCGACCTTTTCGCGCTGACCGGCGGCGCCGCGCTGGTGGCCCTGGTCGTACTGGCCGGGCACGGCCGCAGCTCGGTCTACGCCATGACCTGGGTGCTGGTCCTGGCCGGCGGCGCGCTCACCTTCGCCGCGCTCTGGGCACTGGAGCACTGGCACGGCGAGGGCCGGGCCGGGCGCATCGCCGTCCTGGTGCTCACCTGCGGCGTGCTGGCCGGGACCACCCTGTCCACGTACTCGGCCACGGTGATCCGCGACAAGCTGCCGTTCTTCTTCCCCCGCCCCACCATCAACGGGCCGAGCCTGGCCGCGTACCAGGTGCTCAGCCGGCACGACGACTGGCCCGCCTCCCGCACCGACCCCGGCCCGCACGAGTTCGCCTCCAACGACCCGATGCTGCTGGCCGGCGAGGGCGGTTCGTACTACAGCAGCTACCTCCCGGCCGCCACCGCCGAACTGCTGCACGACCTCGGCGCGGGCTGGTTCATCCAGGGCCGGCACACCCTCAGCCCGGCCGACCCGGTCGGCCGGGCCCTGTTCGGGGTCACCACCTACCTGGACAGCAGCTCGGACCCGAACGGCTTCACCGCCAGGCACGCCACCGCCGCGCCGCTGGTCACCGTGCACCCCTCGATCAAGCCGGACACCTCCTCGGTCTGGTCCCGCCAGGAGTCCCTGCTCGGCGCCAAGGTGTACGAGGTCCCGCAGCTGACCCCGACCGCCGGCCCCCGGCCCGCCCTACACGGCAGCAGCGGCTGGTCCGTCCCGGCCACGCCCAGGGGAAGCGCCTGGACCACCTTCACCGGCAGCTGCGCCCCCGGCAGCAGCGCGTTCTTCTACGCGCCGTGGTTCGGCGGCACGGTGATGGGGATGGGCGCCAAGTACGAGAGCTACGGCAGGCAGCCGATGACCGCCATGCCGATCAGGTCGCTGGGCACGGTCGGCGCCGACGGCAAGGTCCAGGTGCAGCTGCGCACCTCGGCCGCCGCCCAGATCCCGGCCCAGCCGATCGGCTGCTTCAGCCAGCCGGCCCTCGACCGGGCGCTCGCCGGGCTCAAGGGCGCCACCCACGTCAGCGCGGGCGGGCACACCCTGAGCGCCGAGCTGCCCGCCTCCTCGAGCGGTACCGCGCTGGTCGCGCTGCCCGCCGTCACCGGCTGGCAGTGCTCGGTGGACGGCGGCGCCCCCCGCCCGGTGCAGTCCGTGCTCGGGATGATCGGGGTGCCGCTCGGCAGCGGGGCCTCCCGCCTGTCCTGCAGCTACCGCACCCCCGGGCTCGCACCGGGACTCGCGGTCAGCGGGGTCGGCCTGGTTGCCCTCGTCGGAGTGCCGCTCGCCGATAGGCTGCGGCGCAGGGGCAAGGCGGTTGAGTCGGCCACCCCGGTACCATCGACGTGATTATCGGGACAAATGTGGCAGTGCGACCAGCCGCCCTGAGTGCCCACTACCGGAGGTGAGCCAGTGCGACTGTCGGTCGTGGTCCCCTGCTACAACGAAGAAGACGTGATCGACCTCTTCGACAAGTCGATCCGCGCCAACCTGGACGAACTGCCGATCGACTACGAGCTCTGCTACGTGGACGACGGCAGCCGCGACGGCACCCTGGAGCACCTGCGCAAGCTCGCCGACGAGCACCCGGGCAGCACCCGGTACGTGTCCTTCAGCCGCAACTTCGGCAAGGAGGCCGGCATGCTGGCCGGCCTGCGCGAGGCCACCGGCGACGCCGTGGTGCTGATGGACGCCGACCTCCAGCACCCGCCGGAGCTGATCGAGCGGATGCTGGAGCTCTACGACCGCGGCCACGACCAGGTGATCGCCCGCCGCACCCGCGAGGGCGACAAGGCCGTCCGCAGCGCCGCCAGCCGGCTGTACTACCAGCTGATCAACAAGTGGGTGGACGTCGAGATCGAGGACGGCGTCGGCGACTTCCGGTTGCTCTCCCGCAAGGCCGTGGACGCGCTGCTCTCGCTGCCGGAGTACAACCGCTTCTCCAAGGGCCTGTTCTCCTGGATCGGCTTCGACACCGTCACCTTCGACTACCGGAACGTGGCCCGCGAGGCCGGCGAGACCAAGTGGCGGTTCGGCGCCCTGCTGAACTACGGCATGGACGGCCTGATCTCCTTCAACAACCGCCCGCTGCGGCTCGCCATCTACCTCGGCCTCACCCTGGTCGGCCTGGCCGGCCTCTACGCGGCGTGGATCACCGCGGCGGCCATGGTGGACGGGATCGACTCCCCCGGTTACGTCACCCTGATCGTCGCGATAGTCGCTCTCGGCGGCCTGCAGATGGTGATGCTCGGACTGATCGGCGAGTACATCGGACGGATCTACTACGAGACCAAGCGCCGACCGCACTTCCTGGTGAAGGAGACCAACGCGCCGCGCGCGACCTTCAGGACCGAGGGCTACCGCGGCTCCCAGGAGGAAGAGCGGTGAAGCCGCAGCTCTGGCAGATCGTCAGGTTCGGACTGGTCGGCGTCGCCAACACCGCGACCTTCTACCTGATCTACCTGGCGCTGCACCCCTTCCTGCCGTACTTCGCGGCGTTCACCATAGCCTTCCTGCTCAGCATGGTCGGCTCGTTCTTCCTGCACACCCACTTCACCTACCGGACCAGGCCGACCTGGAAGAAGTTCCTGCTCTTCCCGCTACCCAACATCACCAACTACCTGGTGCAGAGCACCGGGGTCGTCGCCCTGGTCCGCTGGGTGCACCTGGACAGCAAGATCGCCCCGCTGGTGGCCGCACTGGTCGCGATCCCGGTCACCTTCGTGCTGTCGAAGATCGTGCTGACCGGCCGGGCCCGGACGCCCGCCCCGGCCGGTCAGCACGGCTCAGCCTGCGTCGACCAGCTGGACTCGGTCGCCGTTCCGGTTGAGGTGGTGGACAAGTAGCAGCCCGGAGCGGTCGCCCGCCGCGCGGCGCAGCTCCAGCGCTCCGCCCGGCTGCTCCCGGGCCAGCACCGCGGCCGGTCCCCCCGGCCCGCTGCGGACGTCCAGCGTCGGGTGCAGGACGTCGATGCCCAGGGTGGGCTTCTCACGGTCCATCCCGATCGAGGAGATGGCGTCCAGGGCACTGCCCGGCCCGCCGCCGGTGAAGCCCGTCCACAGTCCGTAGCGGATGCCCGTGGCACCCGGCTTCAGCCTGGGCAGCTTGGCCAGCCGGACCGGCAGCACCACGGTGTCGCCGTCCAGCAGGCCGGTCTCGGTCTCGCCCCAGCGGGCGTTCAGCGGCTGGACGTCCAACTCCGCGCCGGTGGCGGCGTCCAGGGTGCGGGCCACCAGGACGTCGCTGCCGGGCAGCCGGTCGGCGGCCACGACGGCGTCGGTGACACCGTCGCCGTCGGTGTCCAGCGAGGCCCGGACGGCGAAGTTCCCCACCGGGGTGGCCGCCGGGGCCCAGAAGGTGGCGGCCAGGTAGAGCGTGCCCTGGGCCAGGCCGTCGCCGCCGATCGCCGGAGCGTCGCTGGCCGCGCCCGCGAAGCGCAGGTCGGCGGCCCGGTCGCCGTCCTGGCCGGCGCACAGCCCCGCGTCCTTGCGGTCCGGCTCCCGTTCGTCCTGGTGCAGGGCGCCCGTGGCGCCGTCCGGGCAGTCGGGCCAGCGCGCGCCCGCTCCGCCCAGCGCGAAGGCGCTGACCAGGCCGCCGCCCGCACCGGGCGCGGCGGTGCCGTTCAGGGCGAGCAGGGTGCTGGACGGCGAGGTGCGCACCTGGGGACCGGCCTTGAGCTCGGAGGCCGGGCGGGGCGCGGCGAACAACGGCACCCGCAGTACCGGCGGCCCCGCGTCGGCCGGGGTGAGCACCAGCCGCCCGGAGAGCTCGGCCCGCCAGCTGCGGGCCCGGCCCGCCTGGAGGAGGTCGACGGTCGGGTCGGGCGAGCGGCCCAGCTGCCCGGGGACGCGCAGCGTGACGGTGACCCTGGCCGCTCCCTGGGCCGGGACGGTCACCTGGTGCGGCGTCATCTCGAAGGAAGCACCCGGGACTTCGGTGGACGACTGGTAGCCCGTGGTGTAACCGACCGGCTGGGACGAGAAGTTGCGGATCTCCACCTCCCGCTTCAGCGCGGTCGGGCCGGTGACCGGCACCGGGCCGAAGGAGACACCGACCGCGCCGTCCACCGCCCCCTCCCCCGCCGCGTACGCCACGGCGGGTGTCCGTACCGCCCGGTCCGCCTGGGCGCGTCCGGCGCCGGCCCGCTCGGGCCCGTACACCGGCCCGGTGCGGTTGTCGCCGAGCCGGGTGTCGGCCGCGGTGTTCATCAGGGCCGCCTTGACCTCGGCGGCCGTCCAGGCCGGGTGGGCTGCCCTGACCAGGGCGGCGAGTCCGGCGACGTGCGGGCTGGCCATCGAGGTGCCGTCCTCGCGCGTCCCGCCGCTGCCGCTGCCCACCCTGGCCGACCAGATGGTCTCTCCGGGCGCCGCGAGGTCGGGCTTCACCAGGCCCGGCAGGCCGATGCCGCGCGAGGTGAAGGAGGCCAGGGTGTCGGTGCGCTGCGGCTGGTCCTGGCCGACCGAGCCGTGCAACCGGTTCTCCCTGGCGGCCAGTTGGACCTTCACCGGTCCGGCGGCCGTGGCCTTGGTGAGCCGTTCGCCGTCCGCCTTCGCCAGGATCGCCACCGGGATCCGGTCGTCGCCGGCGAGTTCGCCGAGACCATCACCGTCGGCGGCGAACAGCGCGCCGACCGCCCCGGCCGCCGCCGCGTTGTCCGCCCGCAGCGCGGAACCGCAGGCCCGGTCGGCGCCCCTGGCCCGCCAGGAGAGCACCGCCACCTTTCCGCGCAGCCGTTCGACGTCGGCCGGGCCGAACGGTGTGCAGCCGTCCGACTGGTCGGCGGGCAGGGCGAGTTGGCCGCTGACGTCCTCGGTGGACCAGCGGGGGTACTTGGCGCTCCAGTGCGCCGGGACCACTCCGGCCAGCGACTCGGGGGCGAGCACCCGGATGCCGTCCGCGTCGGTGTGCCGGTCGACCGAGGCTGCCACCCCGATGACGCGCGCCGCGGTGCCCGGGCTGCCGCCGATGCCGTAGACGTCGCCGTCGTTGCCGATCGCGGCGGCCACCACCGTCCCGAGCCCGGCCAGCCGGTCGGCGGCGATCGCGTCCGCGTCGTCCGGTCCGCCGAAGCGGCCGCCGAGTGAGAGGTTGACCACGTCCAGGCGGTCCGTCAGGTCTCCGTCGCCGTTGGGGTCGGCGGCCAGGTCGAGGGCCTGGGCGAGCTGGTCGGTGGAGCCCTCGCAGCCGAAGACCCGGATCGCGAACAGCCTGGCGCCGGGGGCGACGCCGGGGGCGACCTTGAAGGCGGCCGGGTCGAGGCCGGGACGGTAGGGCCCGGTGTAGGTGCGGCCGTCCGCGGTGACCCCGAGGCCCGCGACGGTGCCCGCGACATGGGTGCCGTGACCGTTGGCGATGCAGTCGATCGGATTGTCGCCGGGGTGCGGCACCGGCTGCGGATGCGCGGAGGAGGGGTCGGGGTCGTAGTCGTCGCCGACCAGGTCCTTGCCGCCGAACACCTTGGCACTGGGGAAGAGCCCGGCGGGAACGGTCCTGGCGCCGGCCGCCGAGCGGAACGCCTCCTCGGTGCCGGGGCCGCCGAAGTCCGCGTGGGTGTAGTCGACGCCGGAGTCGATGATGCCGACCCTGACCCCCTCGCCGGTGTTGCCCGGCAGCCCCGCGGTGCCCGACCAGACGGCGGGGGCGCCGGTGAGCGGCACCGAGTACCCGTTGGAGCGGCGCTTGAGGGTGATCGGGTGGACCGCCCTGACCCCGGGCAGCCGCCGCAGCCCGGCCAGCCGGTCGGGGGGCGCGGACACCGCGATCCCGGTGATCAGGGTGTGCGTGCGGTACAGCTCACGGGCCGCGGGGGCGGCGCGGCGGACCGCGCCGGCCAGGGTGTCCAGCGCCCGGTCGGCCCGGCGGCGCTGTCCGGCCCCGGCCTCGGCGGCGGCCCGGCGGACCTTCTCCGGTGAGCGCTTGGCGCGGCGGGCGCCGTCGGCCGCCCGGTGCCAGGCCAGGGCCGCGGGTTCGGTGTCCAGCTCCAGCAGGACACGCTGCGGCGGTCCGGCCCGCCCGGGCAGTGGCCTCGGTCCGGCCGCCACGCCGGGCGGGGCCGCGGTGAGCGCCACGCAGCCCGCCAGCACGGCGAGGGCGGCCCCCAGCCTGGTCGGCCGCCCGTGCCGCGGGGGCCTGGCGGAGGGGTTTCGACTGGGAACCGGTGGGATGCGCACGGAGCCGTCCTTCCCCGGCAGGGGCGGACAGATCTCGCTGCCGCCCGCGCCGCGCGGACGTCGATCACCCCTCCGGAAGGGCTCAAATTACGATCATCGCGCCGGCGCGGGCGAGCCGACTCCCTCCTTCGGGGAGGGAGTGCACTCACGCGGGTGACGACCGGTCAGGCTTCCGGGCGAAAGGGCCGGCTCAGCCGACGTGGCCGGTGGCGCCGCCGTTGTCGCGGCGGTCCAGGGCGCGCTGGAGCGCGGCGGCGGCGAGGGGGTCCCCCCAGCCGGAGGCTGCGCGCGTGTCGGGCGCCACCCGGCGCCGGCGGCGCGGGGCGCGGACGGGAGTGGTCGGAACGGGGTGGCGGTCTGCGGTGGGGGGCATACCGGACTCCTTCGGGCGAGGGCGCGCACGCGGGCGCGCACCGAGGGGTTCAGGAGGACTGGGAGTGCCGCGCAGCGCGCCCTGGCGGGGTGGTGGCGGGCGACGGGCCGGCACGCCGGACAGGGGTCGCCTGCCGGTACGCGGACGGCACGCACGGGCCGGCGCTCCCGCTTGTCGGGTCGGCTCACCGTGCGGCTCTTTCCAAAGTACGACGCCGGGCAGGCGCTGTCTGCACGAATAGTTGGATTTCCTAGTATCTGAGACGGCGTTCCCCCGAAGACGCGCAAGGGCCCGGACCGAAGCGGTCCGGGCCCTTCCACCGACGGTCGATCAGTCGTCCAGCACCATGGCCTCGGCGCAGGCCGCGATGGTCAGGATCAGCGCGTCGTCCTGGCCGGGAACGATGGTGACGCCGTAGTGCTCGCTCAGCAGCGACCACTTGCGGTCGATGTGCGCGACCTCCTGCTCGCCGTAGGTGATGGCGTACTGGTGGTCGGTGATGTTGCCGGTGACGTGCAGCTCGGCGCCGTTCTCGAAGGTCACCGTGAACTTGTAGACCAGCGGGGAGAACAGGGCCTTCTTCACGGTCGCGATCCGCTGCTCACCACGCTGGATGTAGCGGATGTCGCGGAGCGTCATGATCTTCTCGGAGATCCGGTACAGCTCGTTGCCGTTCACGTCCTGCAGGGCGATGACACCGCTGAAGCTGAACATCCTCTCGTCGACCTGGAAGACGCGCTCACCGTTGCGCTTGATCCAGAAGTCGTGGGTGGGCGAGAAGAACTTCTCGTCGATCTCGTAGGTCACGCCGTTCTGCACCGGCTCCTCGCCGGAGAGCAGGCGCTGGCTCAGGCCCTGCAGGAAGTTGTCGTGCTGCTCCCCGTGGCCCTGCTGCGGCTCGCTGCCAAGCAGCTGCTGGGCGAAGCCGAGCAGGTCGCCGAAGCCGTTACTCATGGCGGGATTCCCCTTTTGTCGTGCCATCGTTCGACAAGACTGTAGAGGTCTCTCCCGAGTGGCCGACAGCCCTTCCCCGGTCCTGTTGCACAATCAGCACAACAGCGGGGAAGGGCTGTCGAAAAGACATCAGCGGCCGGCGTCAGCCGAGGTTGACCGCCCGCGCGAACTGGGCGCCGATCGCGCCGGCGATCTCGGCCAGCACCTCCTGGGACACCTCGCTGTCCACGGTGATCGAGGCCAGCGCGCAGCCGTTGTCCCGGGCGACCTGCATGCCCGCGATGTTGATGCCCGCGTCGCCGAGGATCCTGCCGAGGGTGCCGACCACACCGGGGCGGTCGTCGTACTTGAAGAAGACCATGTGGTCGGTGAGCGCGACGTCCACGTCGAAGGAGTCCACGCCGACGATCTTCTGGGCCAGCTTCGGGCCGGCCAGGGTGCCGGAGATGGCGGTCTCGCTGCCGTCCGACAGGGTGCCGCGCACGGTGATCACGTTGCGGTGCTCGGGGCTCTCGCTGGAGGTGGTCAGCCGGACCTCCACGCCGCGCTCCTGGGCGAACAGCGGGGCGTTGACATAGGACACCGTCTCGGCCACGACGTCCTCGAACACGCCCTTCAGCGCGGAGAGTTCGAGCACCTTGACGTCGTGCTGGGTGATCTCACCGCGCACCTCGACGTCGAGCCGGACGGCCACCTCGCCGGCCAGCGCGGTGAAGATCCGGCCCAGCTTCTCGGCCAGCGGCAGCCCCGGCCGGACGTCCTCGGCGATCACGCCGCCCTGGACGTTGACCGCGTCCGGCACCAGCTCGCCGGCCAGCGCCAGGCGGACCGACTTGGCGACCGAGATGCCGGCCTTCTCCTGCGCCTCGTCGGTGGAGGCGCCCAGGTGCGGGGTGCAGACCACGTTGTCGAAGGCGAACAGCGGGGAGTCGGTGCACGGCTCCTGGGTGTAGACGTCCAGGCCGGCGCCGGCCACCCGGCCGTCCTTGAGCGCGCTGAGCAGCGCCTCCTCGTCCACGATGCCGCCACGGGCGGCGTTGACGATCCGCACGGTCGGCTTGACCTTGTGCAGCGCCTCGTCCCCGATCAGGCCGATGGTCTCCGGGGTCTTGGGCAGGTGGACGGTGATGAAGTCCGAGACCTGGAGCAGCTCCTCCAGGGTGACCAGCTTGACGCCCATCTGGGCGGCGCGGGCGGCCTGGATGTAGGGGTCGTACGCGACGATCTTCATCCCGAAGGCGGACATCCGCTGGGCGACCAGCACACCGATCCGGCCGAGGCCGACCACGCCGAGCACCTTCTCGGAGAGCTCGACGCCGGTGTACTTGTTGCGCTTCCACTCGCCCTTCTTCAGCGCGGTGTTGGCCGGCGCGATGTTCCGGGCGACCGAGATCAGCAGGCCACAGGCGAGTTCGGCGGCGGTGACGATGTTGGAGGTCGGAGCGTTGACGACCATCACGCCGGCCTTGGTGGCGGCCGCGACGTCCACGTTGTCCAGGCCCACGCCGGCCCGGGCGACGACCTTGAGCCGCTTGGCGACGGCCAGCGCCTCGGCGTCCACCTTGGTGGCGCTGCGGATCAGGATGGCGTCCACGTCCGCGATGGCGGTCAGCAGTTCGGTGCGGTCCCCGCCGTTGCAGTGGCGGATCTCGAAGTCCGGTCCGAGCGCGTCGACGGTGGCGGGCGACAGCTCTTCGGCGATCAGTACGACTGATTTGCTCACGACGGTTTGTCCTTATGACTGTCCGGTCCCACCGCCCACGGAGGTGGCGTGACGGGCAGGGGGAAAGTGGCATGCCGCGTAGGTAGACGCACGACGCTGTGAGCCTGACGCGCACTCGGAAGTGTATCGACGGGGTGGGTGCGGAGCTGCTCCCGTCCGGCGAAATCACCCGGACGGGAGCAGCCTTGTTGTACAAGGCCGTTGAACGGCCTCAGCGCGAGGTCACGCCTCTTCGTCGACCCAGCTCATCAGCTTGCGCAGCTTCTTGCCGGTGGTCTCCAGCAGGTGCTGGGAGTCGGCGTTCTTGTACTCGTTGTACTTCGGCAGACCGGCCTTGTACTCGGCGATCCAGGTGTTGGCGAAGGTGCCGTCCTGGATCTCCGCGAGGACCTTCTTCATCTCGGCCTTGGTGGCGTCGGTGATGATGCGCGGGCCGGTGACGTAGTCGCCCCACTCGGCGGTCTCGGAGATCGACCAGCGCATCTTCTCCAGGCCGCCCTCGTACATCAGGTCGACGATGAGCTTCAGCTCGTGCAGGCACTCGAAGTAGGCGATCTCCGGCTGGTAGCCCGCCTCGACCAGGGTCTCGAAACCGGCCTTGACCAGGGCGGCGGTGCCACCGCAGAGGACGGCCTGCTCACCGAACAGGTCGGTCTCGGTCTCCTCGGTGAAGGTGGTCTTGATGACGCCCGCCCGGGTGCCGCCGATGCCCTTGGCGTAGGACAGGGCCAGCGCGAAGGCGCCGCCGGTGGCGTCCTGCTCGACGGCCACGATGCACGGGACGCCGCGGCCCTCCTCGTACTGGCGGCGGACCAGGTGGCCCGGGCCCTTCGGGGCGACCATGCAGACGTCGACGTCGGCCGGGGGCTTGATGAAGCCGAAGCGGATGTTCAGGCCGTGGCCGAAGAACAGGGCCTTGCCCGCCTTCAGGTTCGGCTCGATGGCCTCCTTGTAGACGTCGGCCTGGATCGGGTCCGGCACCAGGATCATGATGACGTCGGCCTCGGCCGCGGCCTCGCCCGGGGTGGTGACGCGAAGGCCCGCCTCCTCGGCCTTGGCACGGGACTTGGAGCCCTCCAGCAGGCCGACTCGGACGTCGACGCCCGAGTCGCGCAGGGACAGCGCGTGGGCGTGGCCCTGGCTGCCGTAGCCGATGACCGCGACCTTGCGGCCCTGGATGATGGACAGGTCGGCGTCGTCTTCGTAGAACAGCTCGGCCACTTCTGGCACATCTCCTTGCGTGGTGGTGAAGCCGGTTCGGCTAACCGTAGTTGCAACCGGCGAGGGTGTGGGGCGGTACTTCAGGGGGTGAGACGACTGCGTGTCAGGCCCTCGGTCCGTCAGGCACTGCGGTCGAGGGCGCGCAGCGAGCGGTCGGTGATCGACCGGGCACCGCGCCCGATCGCCACCAGGCCGGACTGCACGAGCTCCTTGATGCCGTACGGCTCCAGCATCTTGAGCATCGCCTCCAGCTTGTCGGAACTGCCGGTGGCCTCGATGGTCACCGCGTCCGGCGAGACGTCGACGGTCTTGGCCCGGAACAGCTGCACGATCTCGACGACCTGCGAGCGGGTCTCGGCGTCCGCGCGGACCTTGACCAGGACCAACTCCCGTTGGACGGCCTGGGCCTGGTCCAGCTCGACGATCTTTATCACGTTGACCAGCTTGTTCAGCTGCTTGGTGACCTGCTCCAGCGGGAGGTCCTCGACGTTGACCACGATGGTCATCCGGGAGATGTCCGGGTGTTCCGTCGGGCCGACGGCGAGGGAGTCGATGTTGAAGCCCCGACGGGAGAACAGGCTGGCGATGCGGGCCAGCACGCCGGGCTTGTTCTCGACCAGGACGGAGAGGGTGTGCTTGGACATGTCGGTCATGGGCTCTCTATCGGGTCGTCTGGGCGGGTGCTCCGGCGAAGCCGGACCGGGAGGGGGCGGGAGGGCGGGCGACGGGCGGGCCGGTCAGTCGAGGTCGTCGCCGAAGTCCGGGCGGACGCCCCTGGCGAACTGGATCTCGTCGTTGCTGGTGCCTGCCGCGACCATCGGCCAGACCATGGCGTCCTGGTGGACGATGAAGTCGACGACCACCGGACGGTCGTTGATCTCCATCGCCTGCTTGATCACCGTGTCCAGGTCCTCCGGACGCTCGCAGCGCAGACCGACGCAGCCCATCGCTTCGGCCAGCATCACGAAGTCCGGGATCCGGGTGCCCTGCCAGCGCTGCGGCTCGACGCCGTCGTCCGCCGCCGAGCCGCCGGTGGTCCCGGCCGGCCCGGCGTGCAGCACGGTGTTGGAGTAGCGCTGGTTGTAGAACAGGGTCTGCCACTGGCGGACCATGCCCAGCGAACCGTTGTTGATGACCGCGACCTTGATCGGGATGTCGTTCAGCGCGCAGGTGACCAGCTCCTGATTGGTCATCTGGAAGCAGCCGTCGCCGTCGATCGCCCAGACCGCCGAGTCCGGCCGACCCGCCTTGGCGCCCATCGCGGCCGGCACGGCGTAGCCCATGGTGCCCGCACCACCGGAGTTGAGCCAGCTGGCCGGCTTCTCGTAGTCGATGAACTGTGAGGCCCACATCTGGTGCTGACCCACGCCCGCGGCGTAGATGGCGTCCGGGCCGACCAGTCGGCCGATCCGC
This sequence comes from Kitasatospora sp. NPDC032150, assembly GCF_055579945.1. Lineage (NCBI taxonomy): Bacteria > Bacillati > Actinomycetota > Actinomycetes > Kitasatosporales > Streptomycetaceae > Kitasatospora > Kitasatospora sp. NPDC032150. The sequence goes on from NZ_JBVIMH010000036.1 coordinate 20,607, forward strand.
TCGATCACCTGCTGCGGGGAGAGTTCACCCTCGGGGGCGGGCTCGTAGCCGAGCGGGTAGGTCTTCTTCCACTCGTTGAGCTTGACCCACCAGTCGCCGTAGTCGCCCTTGTGCCCGGCGTCGAACTCGGCCTGGACGGCGACGATCAGGTCGGCCAGCACCTCGCGGGCGTCACCGACGATCGGCACGTCGGCCGGGCGGTTCTTGCCGATCTCGGCCGGGTCGATGTCGGCGTGCACGACCTTGGCGTAGGGGGCGAAGCTGTCCAGCTTGCCGGTGACCCGGTCGTCGAAGCGGGCGCCCAGGGTGAACAGCAGGTCGGCCTTCTGCAGCGCGGTGACCGCCGGGACGCTGCCGTGCATCCCGGGCATGCCCAGGTGCTGCGGGTGGCTGTCCGGGAAGACGCCCAGCGCCATCAGCGTGGTGACCACCGGCGCGCCGGTCAGCTCGGCCAGGATCCGCAGTTCGGCGCTGGCCTGTGCCTTGAGCACACCGCCGCCGACGTACAGCACCGGCCGCTTGGAGTTCACCAGCAGCTTCGCGGCCTCGCGGATCTGCTTGGCGTGCGGCTTGGTGACCGGCCGGTAGCCGGGCAGCGAGGGCTCCACCGGCCAGCGGAAGGTGGTGGTGGCCTGCAGGGCGTCCTTGGCGATGTCGACCAGGACCGGGCCCGGACGGCCGGTGGCGGCGATGTGGAACGCCTCGGCGATCACCCGGGGGATCTCGGCGGCGTCGGTGACCAGGAAGTTGTGCTTGGTGATCGGCATGGTGATGCCGCAGATGTCCGCCTCCTGGAAGGCGTCGGTCCCGATCGCCTTGGAGGAGACCTGCCCGGTGATCGCGACGATCGGGACGGAGTCCATGTAGGCGTCGGCGATCGGGGTGACCAGGTTGGTGGCGCCCGGTCCCGAGGTGGCCATGCAGACCCCGACCCTGCCGGTGGCCTGGGCGTACCCGGTGGCGGCGTGCCCGGCGCCCTGCTCGTGGCGGACCAGGATGTGGCGCACCTTGGTGGAGTCCATCAGCGGGTCGTACGCGGGAAGGATGGCCCCGCCCGGGATGCCGAAGACGGTGTCCGCGCCTACGGCCTCCAGCGAGCGGATGAGCGACTGTGCGCCGGTCATCGTCTCTGCGATGGTGTTGTGTCCCGGAGCGTGGGCGGCCGGGTTGTCCCCGCGACGGGGGGATGCGGCGTGCTCAGTCATCTGCCTGTCTCTTCTCGGGTTCGTTCGGCCCCCGGCAGCCTTGGCGAGGTGCTGCCCTGCAGGTGGGCCGGTCTCCGGCTCTGCCTCAATCGTCCCGATTCGGGATGATCGAAGCCAGTGGTCTTGCGGTGGTCGAGCAGTGTCAGTGCAACAAAAAACCCCTCGTGCCAAGGGCATGCGAGGGGTGGCGCGTCGGTCTCTCACGAGCGGGACTCGGGTGTCCGCTCAGCCGACGCGCCTGCCAAGTACGAGAATTCGGGTGCGCATGGCACCGACCTTCCTCCTCGGCGGTACCGGGTGTCAAGTGGGTGGGACGGCCGTCTCGCTATGCGGACCGCCGTTCGGACCAGCGCAGGATCCCGGCATCGCACGGCGTTCGGGCAGGTCCAGGGCGGTGTGGTGGTGTACGGCTCGTCCCCGGCCGCCGGCCGCGGGGACCCTCCCCCAGCCCTCGCCCGGTCCGTCCCCGTCCCCGCCCGGCTCCGGACGGACACCCGATCGGGTGTCCGCGGCCAGGTGCGCGCGCCGCGCCGGGAGCGAGCCCGTCGGCCTCGGCATCGGGTAGACCCGCCGGGCCAGCGCCCGGACCAGCCGCTGCTCGTCCAGCGGCTGGGCGAAGGCCAGCCCCTGGCCCTGGCGGCAGCCCAGCTCCTGGAGCACCGAGAGCTGCCGGGCGTGGTCCACCCCCTCCGCCATGGTGACCAGGCCGAGGTCCCGGCCGAGCCGCAGCGCGTGCCCGGCGAGCGCCCGGGTGAGGGTGGACTCGGCGAGGTCCTGGACCAGGCTGCGGTCCAGCTTGAGCGAGTCGAACGGGAGCCTGGCCAGCGCCCCCAGCGAGCCGCGGCCCGCCCCGAAGCCGGCCACCGAGGTGGACACCCCGTGGCGGCGCAGCGCGGCCAGTCGGCGGCCGATCTCGTCCGCCTGGTCGTCCGGGCCGGTCCTGGTCAGCTCGATCACCAGCTGTTCGGCGGGCAGGCCGGTCTCCCGCAGCACGCTGACGACGGTCTCGTAGACGCCGGGGGCGCAGAGCCGTTCGGCACTCAGCCGTACGGTGACCGGGACGGCGCGCGGTGCACCCGGCGCCCGACGGCGGGCGGCGGCCGCGGTGACGGCCTCCTGGAGCAGCCAGCGGGCGAACCGGGTCGCGGCGTCGCCCTGGTCGGCGGTGCGCAGGAACTCGGCCGGGGTGAGCACCAGCCCCTGCACGGAGCGCCACCTGGCCTGTGCCTCGACAGCCGCGATCACACCGGTGGCGAGGTCCACCACGGGCTGGTGGAGCAGGGTGAAGCCGCCCTCCCGGACGGCCAGGCGCAGTCGCTCTTCCAGCTCGGACCGGCGCTCCAGTTCGGCCCGCATGGCCGGGCTGTAGAGCACCACCCGGCCCTTGCCCTCGGACTTCGCCCGGTACATCGCGAGGTCGGCGTTGCGCATCAGTTCGTCGGTGGCGGCCTTGGGATCGGTGTCCGGGGCGTGGCCGCGCGGACCGAAGGCGATGCCGATGCTGGCGGCGACGCCGAGTTCGGCGCCGCCGATCCAGTACGGCTCGGAGAGCGCGGCCCGGACCCGCTCGGCCAGGTCGTGCACCTGGGCGCGGCCGAGGCGCCCGCAGACCAGGGCGGCGAACTCGTCGCCGCCGAGCCGGGCCACGGTGTCCCCGGCCCGGACCGCGCCCTGGAGCCGGCGGGCGGCCTGGATCAGCAGTTCGTCGCCGACCTGGTGCCCCGAGGTGTCGTTGACCGCCTTGAAGCCGTCCAGGTCGAGGAAGAGCACGGCCACGGCGGGCTCGTCGCCCCCGGGGTGCTCGCGCGCGCCCTCGGCGGGCCAGTCGCCCCGGCCAGGGCGCTCGCCGAGGGCGGCGCGGACCCGCTGGGCGAACAGCGCCCGGTTGGGCAGGTCGGTGAGCGGGTCGTGGAAGGCGTTGTGGTGCAACTGCGCCTGCAGCATCACCCGCTCGGTGACGTCCCGGCTGTTGAGGATCAGCCCGTCCCGGTAGCGGTTGACGGTGGACTCGACGTGCAGCCACTGGCCGTCGCCGGAGCGGATCCGGCACTCCACCCGGGCCGAGGGCTCGGTACCGGCCGCGTCGGCGCCGTGCCTGCCGGGGTTGCGGACCATCAGCCGGCGCACCTCGGCCATGGCCCGCTCCGCGTCGCTGGGGTGGACCAGGTTGAGCAGGTTGCCGCCGACCAGCTCCTCGGGGTCGCGGCCGTAGACCGTGAGGGTGGCCGGACTGACATAGCTGAGCACGCCGTTGGCGTCAGCGATCATGATGACGTCGCTGGAGCCCTGCACCAGGGAGCGGAAGTGCGCCTCCTTCTGGGCGAGTTCCTGTGCCAGCGAGAGGTTGTCCAGCAGCATCACGCCCTGGCGCACCAGCAGCACCAAGCCGAAGGTGGAGGCCGAGACGATCATCACCCGATCCAGTGGCCGTCCGCCCACCACGTTGTAGACGATGCCTGCGAGGCACACGGCGGCCGCCACGTACGGGGTGAGCGCGCTGAAGGTGGTGGCCACCCGGCGGCCCGGGGTGCCGCCGGCCGCCGGGTGCTCGCGGTGCGGGCGGACCCGGTCGTGCGACCAGGGCGCCCAGGCGAGCAGCACGCTGCCGGCGAACCAGCCCGCGTCCAGCAGCTCGCCGGAGTGGTAGCTGCTGTGCAGCGCGGGCGAGGTGAACAGGGCGTCGCAGACCACCGTGACGGCCAGCGCGACCATCGCGGTGTGCACCGCTGCCCGGTTGCCGTCCCGGCACCGGAAGCGCAGCCCCATCACCAGGCTGACCAGCAGGATGTCCAGCACCGGGTAGGCCAGGCCCAGGGCGAGCCGCAGCGGCGAGGAGACCTCGCCCGCCGCGACCCGGCCGAGCGCCAGGCTCCAGCTGAGCGTGAACAACGAGCTCGCCACCAGCCAGCCGTCCAGCAGCAGACAGAGCCAGCCGGCCGCGGTACGGGGCCGCTGGGCGAGCACCGTCACGCCGGTGATCGCCAGCGGGGCGAAGAGCAGGAAGGGGTACTCCGCGATGGAGTCCGGCGGGACGGGGGCCCGCAGCACCACTTCGTACCAGCCCCAGGTGCCGTTGCCGAAGGCCACCATCGCGGAGGAGAGGCCGAACAGCAGCCAGGCCGGGCGGGTCGGACCGCCGGCCGTGCAGCCGTGCAGCAGGCAGGAGAGCGAGGCCGCCAGTGCCGCCCCGGCCAGCCCGAAGTCGCCCATGAACAGGGCGAGTCCGGGCGATCCCCAGCCGAGCGAGGCGCCGACCGCGTAACCCAGGCAGAGCGTGACCAGCACGGCGCCGGGGATCCGGCCACGGGCTTGACCACCGCGGGTGCCGTCGCCGTGCGCAGCGCCGCCGCGGGAGTCGTCACGGCCGGCCGGGGGCGCGGCAGCCAGCACCGCATCGGTGGAGTTCACTCGACATCTCCCCCTCCGGCCCGGGGCGTACATCCGCCCGGGCCTCGGCCGTGCCACCGCGTGAAGTGATCTGACGCCACGTCACTGCAGCATCCCCGCAGGCTGCTTCCGGTACCCACAGGAGGGTTGGACGGAGCGGTTCCGCTACGCCGTACCCGTGTTACCAGTCGGGACACTACACCACTTTGGTCACTCAACGGCACGCAGACTCAACTTAGAGTAATGGCCTGTGCGTGGTGATGTGCCCCGTTCTCGGCGGGATCGCCCCGGTTGGCAGCGGCGCACGACCGGGGCGCACAGCTCCTCTCGGCTACGCCCCTGCGGGCACCAACTCCTCGTCCGCGAAGAGCCTCAGCCGGTGCGCGAGCGCCGCCGCCTCACCGCGCGAGGAAACCTCCAGCTTCGCCAGGATATTGGAGACGTGCACACTGGCGGTCTTGGGCGAGATGTACAGCTCCTCTGCGACCTGGCGGTTGGTCCGACCCCGGGCGAGCTGCCGCAGCACGTCCCGCTCGCGCGGGGTGAGGCCGAACGCCTCGGCCGGCCCGCGGTCGGGATCGGGCGAGGGCTCCTCGGCCTGCCGCGACCCGGGGGCGAGGCCGGCCCGGTCGGACAGACGGGAAATCTCCCACTGCAGTTGACGGTTCTCCCGGGCCACTGCCAACTCTCGCGCCTCGTGCAGAAGTTCGCTGGCGGCGGCCCGCTGTCCGACGGCAGCCGCCGCCTCGGCTCCCCGGTACAGGGCGGTCAGCAGCGGCCCGGTGGGTCCGCTCCCGCGCAGCGCCTCGATCGCCGTCGCCCAGTGCACCGGACGGTCGGCCCCCTCGGCCCGGGCCAACTCCGCCTCCAGCAGCCGCAGGCAGCCGACCAGCAGCGGTGCCGTGGGGCGGAGCCGGGCGGCCGTGGCGGCGAGCGCGGCGAGTGCCTCGGACCGGCCCGGCTCCGCGGCGGGCAGACCCCGGGCATCGGCCTCGTTCGCCGCCCCGTCGAGCAGCAGCGGCAGCAGCCAGCCCGCGCCGCCGTCCAGCAGCTGCCCGTCCGGGCCCGCGTACTGCTCGACGGTGGCCGCGAGGACCGCCAGCAGCTCGGCCCTGGCCTGGAGCGGGCGGCCGGTCCGGGCGGCGATCCGGACCGCCAGCCGGGCGGCGGGCACCTCGTGCTGCGGTTCGACGGCCCTGCTCGTGGACCTGGCCTTGGCCAGGTACCGCGCGGCGGACTCCGGATCGCCCTGGTCCAGGGCGAGATCGCCGCGCAGCCGGTCCAGGAACTCGTGGTGCGAGTCACCGCCGGACCGCTCGGCCCAGGCGGTGAGCACCTCGGCGGCCTCGGTGGGACGGCCGAGCACGATCAGCGCCTCGGCCAGGTTCCCGGTCAGGATCGTCCCGGTGTTGGCCAGCAGGCCGAGCCGGCCGGCCGCCTCCAGGCCCTGCCTGGCCAGCCGCTCGGACTCGGCGGCCCGGCCCAGCCCCAGCAGGTGGCTGGACAGGTTGTTCAGCCCCCGGCAGTACACGTCGGCGGCCAGCTTCCGGGACTTCTCGACCGCGTCGGTCAGCAGTGCCGTGCCCTCGTCCACGTTGCCGAAGAACGTGTGCAGGCTGCCCAGCGTCATCCGGGCGTGCTGCTCGACCGCGGCCGCGCCGGCCTGTCTGGCGATCTCCACCGCGTGTTCGGCGAGCGCGATGTCGGTCACGGCCGGGCGGCCCAGCATGTTGTGCGAGGCGGCCAGTGCCAGCACCTCCGCCTGCACCGCCGACGGCCGCAGGTCCGCCACCAGCCGCTTGGCGCGTTCGATCTCCTCGTCCCCGCCGGTGCGGTGCAGGTGGACCAGCATGCGCGCCCGGCTCATCCGGAACCAGGCGGCGCGCTCCGGGTTGCGCTCCTCGTCCACCAGCTTCAACGCCCGCTTGGCCAGGCTCAGTCCGCGCTCGCGGTCACCGCTGCGGCGGGCGGCCACCACGGCCTCGGCGAGCACGTCCACCAGCTGGAGCCGCTCGCAGGACTCGTCGCGGCTGCCCGGCTCGCAGTTGCACGCCGGGTAGGTCTCGGCCCAGTCGTACGGGCGCAGGGTGCTCTCCAGCACCTCCTCGGAGACCTCGTCCCAGAGCTCCAGCGCCCGCTCCAGCATGCGCAGTTGCTCGGCGAAGGCATTGCGGCGGCGGGCCGCCCTGGCGGCGTCCAGCGCGGCCGGCAGGGCGCGCGCCGGATCGTGCGCGTGGTACCAGTAGTTGGCCAGCCTGGCCGGGCGCTTCTCACAGCCGACCAGGACCTCGTTGGCCTCGAGCACGGTGGCGTAGCGGCGGTTGATCCGGTACCGCTCGCCGGGCAGCAGGTCGTCGGAGACCGCCTCGCGGACCAGGGCGTGCCGGAACCGGTAGCCCTCGCCGTCGGTGTCCGGGCGCAGCACGTTGGCGCCGACGGCGTTGCGCAGCGCCTCGATCAGCGCCTCCTCGCCCTCGTCCAGGACGGCGGAGAGCAGGGCGTGTTCGACGTAGGAACCGCCCTCGGCGGCGATTCTGACCACCCGTTGGGTCTCGTCCGGCAGCGCCTCGACCCGGACCATCAGGATGTCGCGGAGCGAGTCGGTCAGTCCGGCCGGACAGCCGTCCCGGTGCGCGGTGGCGAGCTCCTCGACGAAGAACGGGTTGCCCTCGGAACGACGGTGGATCCGGTCGACCAGGTCGCGGTCGAGGTCGGCGGCGCTCCCGCTGCCGAGGATCCCCGCCAGTTGCGCGGCAACCTCATGACGCCCAAATCTGGCAAGTTCCAGTCGCTGTACGGTCCGCAGCCGATCGAGTTCGGCCAGGAACGGGCGCAGCGGATGGCGGCGGTGCAGGTCGTCGCTGCGGTAGGTGGCGACGATCAGGACCCGGGAGCGGTGCAGCGTCCGGATCAGATAGGCGAGCAGCTCACGGGTGGAGCGGTCGGACCAGTGCAGGTCCTCGACGGCCAGCAGCAGGGTCCGCTCGGCGGTGAGCCGCTCGAACAGCCGGGCGGTGTGCTCGAACAGCAGAGCCCGTCCGAACTCGTCGTTCGGTTCGGTGCCGGTGTCGCCGAACTCCGGCAGCAGCCGGGCCAGCTGACCCTCCATGCCCTCGGCGGCCCGTTCGAGTTCGGCACCGAGCGAACGGTGCAGCCGGCGCAGCGCGGTGGCCAGCGGCGCGTACGGCAGGCCCTCGGCCCCGACCTCCAGGCAGCCGCCCAGCGCGGTGACCACGCCCTCGCCGCCGGCGGCCGCCAGGAACTCCTCCACCAACCTGGTCTTGCCCACCCCCGCCTCACCGGCGATCAGGATGGTCTGAGGCTCCCCCGCCTCGGCCCTGCGCAGCGCCGCGGAGAGCACCTCGGTCTCGGTGCCGCGGCCGACGAAGACAGGACTGATCGATATCTGCTCCACACCGGCGAGCATGCCATAGGCCCAGGATGCCGACGGAACGGCTTTCCCGGCGGCCGGAAAGCCCGGAGGGGAGGCGCCGTCGGCATCCTCCCCTCCCCGCTGCCCGCCCGCGGACGCTCCCGGACTGGCGTCCGGGCCGTCCCCCGCTGTCAGCATTCGATCGGCTGAGCGCTGTGCCGGCGGGCGACCGGACGGCGGACGCCCCGCACCAGCCGGGCGAGGGCGCCCCGGTGCTGGCGGGCCGTCCGGGCCGCGGCGCGGGCGGTACGGGCCTGGCGTACCAGGCGGACGTGCTCGGCCTCGCGACGCAGTTCCGCACCGCGGTACTGGATGAGCTGGTACTCGATCATCTGGGTCTCCCCCTCGTGCTGGACGAGCGCCGGCCCCCTCGGCCGGTCCTCCCTCGTCCGCTCAAGAGCTTCCTCTCCCAGAGGGGTGCCCCGCATCGGGAGCATTCCCGATCCTGCCGGACCCCGGAACCTTAGAGAGCCCGTACCCACCCCCGGCAGGGAGTAGGTACGGGCTCAGATACCTAAGTAGGTACCAGGTTCGGCTAAGACCGGATCCTTAGGCCTGAACGCCCAGACGCTCCAGGATCAGGTCCTTGACCCGGGCGGCGTCCGCCTGGCCGCGGGTGGCCTTCATGACCGCGCCGACCAGCGCGCCGACCGCGGCCACCTTGCCGTCGCGGATCTTGGCGGCGATCGCCTCGTTGTCCGCGATGGCCGCGTCCACGGCCGCGCCGAGCGCCGAGTCGTCGGAGACCACGGCGAGGCCGCGCTTCTCGACGACCTCGTCCGGCTCGCCCTCACCGGCCAGCACGGCCTCGATGACCTGGCGGGCCAGCTTGTCGTTCAGCTTGCCCTCGGCGACCAGCGCGCAGACCCGGGCCACCTGGACCGGGGTGATCGGCTGCTCGGCCAGCTCGGTACCGGTCTCGTTGGCACGGCGGGCCAGCTCGCCCATCCACCACTTGCGGGCCTGGTCGGCGGGGGCGCCGGCCGCGATGGTCTCCTGGATCGGCTCCACCGCACCGGCGTTGAGCACCGCCTGCATGTCCTTGTCGGACAGGCCCCACTCGGCCTGCATCCGGGCCCGGCGCACCCGGGGAAGCTCGGGCAGCGTGGCCCGCAGCTCCTCCACCCACTCGCGCGAGGGGGCGATCGGCACCAGGTCGGGCTCGGGGAAGTAGCGGTAGTCCTCCGCCTCCTCCTTGATCCGGCCCGAGGTGGTGGAGCCGTTGTCCTCGTGGAAGTGCCGGGTCTCCTGGACGATCTTCCCGCCCTCGTCGAGCACGCCCGCGTGCCGCTGGATCTCGAACCGGACGGCCCGCTCCACGCTGCGCAGCGAGTTGACGTTCTTGGTCTCGCTCCGGGTGCCGAACTTCTCGGTGCCGTACGGGCGCAGCGACAGGTTGACGTCGCAGCGCATCTGCCCCTTGTCCATCCGGGCCTCGGAGACGCCCAGCGCCCGGATCAGCTCGCGCAGCTCGGTGACGTACGCCTTGGCGACCTCGGGAGCACGCGAACCCGCGCCGGTGATCGGCTTGGTGACGATCTCGATCAGCGGGATGCCGGCCCGGTTGTAGTCCAGCAGCGAGTACTCGGCGCCGTGGATCCGGCCGGTCGCACCGCCGATGTGCGAGGACTTGCCGGTGTCCTCCTCCATGTGGGCGCGCTCGATCTCCACCCGGAAGACCTCGCCGTCCTCCAGCTGCACGTCGAGGTATCCGTTGAAGGCGATCGGCTCGTCGTACTGGGAGGTCTGGAAGTTCTTCGGCATGTCCGGGTAGAAGTAGTTCTTCCGGGCGAACCGGCACCACTCGGCGATCTCGCAGTTCAGCGCCAGGCCGATCTTGATCGCCGACTCCACACCGGTCGCGTTGACCACCGGCAGCGAGCCCGGGAGCCCCAGGCAGGTCGGGCAGGTCTGGGTGTTCGGCTCGGCCCCGAGCTCGGTCGAACACCCGCAGAACATCTTGGTCTTGGTACCCAGCTCGACATGGACCTCAAGGCCCATCACCGGGTCGTACGAGGCGATGGCGTCCTCGTACGGGACCAGGCTTTCGACGCTCACAGCGTCCCCTTCACTAAAAGTCTTGGCGGTGCGGGCGCTCAGCCCAGCAGGACGTCGTCGCGGCCGAGCTGCCGGAGCTCGCGCACCAGCAGGGCGGTGCCGGTGACCAGGGCCACCGCGCCGACCACGGCGTTGACCAGCATCAGCGTGTCGTTCTCGAGACGGGCCTTCTTGACGTCCTTGGCGATCCCGAGCGCGCCGAAGGCGCTGGAACCGATGGACAGCCAGAGCCCCGGCTTGCTGTGCTTGAAGCCCTTCGCCTTTGCCACAGTGCTGCTCACAGTGCCGGTGCCTCCTCCAGCAGGGTGTGTCCCCACTTGTCGTTGAGTGCGGCCTCGACGGCGCCGCCCACCCGGTACAGGCGGTCGTCCGCCATCGCGGGGGCGATGATCTGCAGGCCGACCGGCAGGTTGTCCTCCGGCGCCAGCCCGCAGGGCAGCGACATGGCCGCGTTGCCCGCGAGGTTCGAGGGGATGGTGCACAGGTCCGCCAGGTACATCGCCATCGGGTCGTCGGCGCGCTCGCCGATCGGGAAGGCGGTGGTCGGCGTGGTCGGCGAGATGAGCACGTCGACTCCGGCGAAGGCGGCGTCGAAGTCGCGCGAGATCAGGGTGCGGACCTTCTGCGCCGAGCCGTAGTAGGCGTCGTAGTAGCCCGAGGAGAGCGCGTAGGTGCCCAGCATGATGCGGCGCTTGACCTCGGGGCCGAAACCGGCCTCGCGGGTCAGGGCGGTGACCTCCTCGGCGCTGCGCGAGCCGTCGTCGCCGACCCGCAGGCCGTAGCGCATGGCGTCGAAGCGGGCCAGGTTGGAGGAGCACTCGCTCGGCGCGATCAGGTAGTACGCCGGCAGCGCCAGGGTGAACGACGGGCAGGAGACCTCGACGACCTCGGCACCCAGCTCGCGCAGCAGCTCGACGCTCTCGTTGAAGCGCTGCATCACACCGGCCTGGTAGCCCTCGCCGGCGAACTCCTTCACCACGCCGATCCGCATGCCGCGGATGTCGCGCATCTTCGCGGCCTCGACCACGGCCGGGACCGGCGCGTTGATGGAGGTGGAGTCCAGCGGGTCGTACCCGGCGATCGCCTCGTGCAGCAGCGCCGCGTCCAGCACGGTACGGGCGCACGGGCCGCCCTGGTCCAGCGAGGACGAGAAGGCGACCAGACCGTAGCGGGAGACCGCGCCGTAGGTCGGCTTCACACCGACGGTGCCGGTGACGGCACCCGGCTGGCGGATCGAACCGCCGGTGTCGGTACCGATCGCGAGTGGGGCCTCGAACGCGGCCAGCGCGGCGGCCGAACCGCCGCCGGAGCCGCCCGGGATCCGGGAGAGGTCCCAGGGGTTGCCGGTCGGGCCGTACGCCGAGTTCTCGGTGGAGGAGCCCATCGCGAACTCGTCCATGTTGGTCTTGCCGAGGATGACCACGTCTGCGTCCTTCAGACGCGTGGTCAGCGTGGCGTCGTACGGCGGGATCCAGCCTTCGAGGATCTTGGAACCGCAGGTGGTCGGGACGCCCTTGGTGGTGAAGACGTCCTTCAGGGCCAGCGGGACACCGGCCAGCGGGCCCAGCTCCTCGCCCTTGGCGCGCTTCTCGTCGACGGCCTTGGCGGCCTTGAGCGCGCCCTCGGTGTCGACGTGCAGGAAGGCGTTGACCTTCTGGTCGACGGCGCCGATCCGGTCCAGGTGGGCCTGGGTCACCTCGACGGCGCTCACCTCGCCCTTGGCGATGGCGGTGGCGGTGTCGGCGGCGCCCCACTTGATGATGGGAGTGCGGTAGAGATCAGTCACGGCTGGTCAGTCCTCCCCGAGGATCTGCGGCACACGGAAACGCTGCTCCTCGGCGGCCGGGGCGCCGGAGAGCGCCTGTTCCGGGGTGAGCGACTGTCGCACCTCGTCCGCCCGCATGACGTTGGTCAGCGGAAGCGGGTGGGAGGTCGGCGGGACGTCCTGTCCGGCGACCTCGGAAACGCGGGCGACCGCGCCGATGATCACGTCGAGCTGCTCGGCGAAGTGGTCCAGCTCTTCGGCCTGCAACTCAAGACGCGACAGCCGAGCGAGGTGGGCGACCTCCTCGCGCGTGATGCCAGGCATGCAGCGATCCTCAAGGTGAGTTCTGGATGAGGCCGGGCACCGGGTGCCCGACCCGGGGCGGGGGTTTTGGGACACACCCGTCCTCTTGGTCTAGGCACATCCTATTGGGTAGCCGTTCAGCGCCCGCCTCGACTTATTGCGGGTCCCCGGCCCGGCGGGGCCGTCCGGAGCAACCGGACCGCCCCGGGGGCACGGCACGGTGGACCTGCGGGGCACGGGGAGCTGCGCAGCCGGCCCGGCACCGGGCCGCGGGGTGTCCCGTGCCGCCCCCGCGGCCCCGGGGTGCTACTCGGGCTGGGCGGCGGTGGGCACGGCCTGGCCGACGGCCGGGAAGGGCTGGCCGACGGCGGGGAAGTGCTGGGCGGCGCTCGGGACGGCCTGGGCGACCCTCGGGACAGGCTGACCGACGCTCGGGACGGCCTGGGCGACCCTCGGGACAGGCTGACCGACGCTCGGGACGGCCTGGGCGACCCTCGGGACAGGCTGACCGACGCTCGGGACGAC
>NZ_JBVIMH010000036.1:33376-79500 GCF_055579945.1 Kitasatospora sp. NPDC032150
ACGGGCCGGGCGGGGCTTGGGGACCGGCGGGCCGGCCACCGGCCCGCCGGGAACGGGGGTGTCTACCGTGCGGTGCACCATCAGCCAGGCGGTGGCCTGGTCGGCCGGGAGGGCGGCGGACACCAGCCACCCCTGCACCGCGTCCACCCCTAGCCCGTGCAACTGCTCCCAGGTCTCGTCGTCCTCGACGCCCTCGGCGACCACGGTCAGCCCGAGCGAGTGCGCCAGCTCGACCGAGCAGCGGACCACGGCGGCGTCGTGGTCGTCGGCGACCATCCGGGAGACGAAGGAGCGGTCTATCTTCAGCTCGCCGACCGGCAGGCTGCGCAGCCGTACCAGCGAGGAGTGCCCGGTGCCGAAGTCGTCCAGCGACATGCCCACGCCGTACCTGCGCAGCTCGGCGAGGGTGTCGGCGGCTAGCCGGGAGTCGTCCAGCAGCAGCCGCTCGGTGATCTCCAGTTGGAGGGCGTGCGCGGGGACCTGGTGCCGGTCGAGGTGGGCGGCGACCCGGCCGGCGAAGCCGGGGTTGAGCACGTCGCGGGGCGAGACGTTGACCGCGACCTGGACCTGGAGGCCCTGGGCCCGCCAGGCGGCGAGCTGGCCGACGGCCGCCTCGAGCACGTAGTCGGTGAGCCTGGGCATCAGGCCGCTGGACTCGGCCAGCCCGATGAACTCGTCCGGCGGCACCTTGCCCTGCCCGGGCCGCTCCCAGCGCAGCAGGGCCTCCAGGCCGACCACCCGGCCGTCGAAGGCCACCTTGGGCTGGTAGTGCAGCAGCACCTCACCGGTCTCCAGGGCCCGGCGCAGGTCGCCGAGCAGGCCGATCCGGTACGGGGTGTCGATGTCGCGGGCCTCGTCGTACTGCTCGACGCCGCTGCGCCGGTGCTGGGCGTGGCCCATGGCCACGTCGGCGCGGCGCAGCAGGGCCTCGGCGTCCTGCGCGTGCTCGGGGTAGACGCAGACCCCGGCGCTGGCCTCCAGGACGAGCAGCAGGCCGTCGAGCCTGATCGGCGCGGCGAGTTCGGCGATCAGCGCCTTGGCCACCCGCTCCAGGGTCTCCGGGCGGCCGACGCCGGGCAGCAGGACGGCGAACTCGTCGCCGCCGAGCCGGGCGACCACCGGCCGGCCGCCGTTCTGCATGGTCGGCGGGAGGCTGGAGAAGACGTCGTCCGGGTCGTCCCGGCCCGGATGCCCGCCGTGGTGGTGGGAGCCGGTGCGGAGCGCGCGGTGCAGCCGGCGGGCGATGTGGACCAGTAAACGATCGCCTGCGGTATGCCCGAGCGCGTCATTGAGCGATCGGAAACGGTCCAGATCGAGCAGGATCAGCCCAACGCTGTAGTCCTCCTCGCCATCGTGCTCGGCGATCGCCTCCTGGGCCGCCAGCAGCAGCGCATGGCGGTTCGGCAGATCGGTGAGCGGGTCGGTGAGCTGGTCCCGGGCGCGGTCTCGGGCCATCCGCCAGGCGGCGACCAGCACGGCCAGCGGCACCGCGAAGAGCGGCAGCAGCTCGGGCTCGTACCGGTAGACCAGCACGGCCAGCGGTATGAGCGGCGCGGCGCCGGCCAGCAGCACGCCGAGCAGCAGGACCGCACCCGCCACCCCCTGCGGCGGGCGTGTGGGCGCACCGCCGGTCGTACGATCCATATGCCCTGTCCTCCGTCGGGCCCGCCCCGTCAGGCCGCCTTTCGGTGCGGCACCTGCTGGTGCCGGTGGGCGCCAGTTGACGGGGCGTCCCCTGCGGAACCGGCCTGGAAGTCCGGTGCCGCCAACCCCTGCTGACACTCTGTTGCGCACCAGGGTATGCCGGTGTACGCCGGGAGGGCGGACTTTCGGACATCCCTGAGCGCGCCACCCGTCGATGGATGCCACTCAGTGACAGAATGCCCTCTTTCCTGAGCAGGAACCCGGGTGACGCGACATCAGGACGGTAACGGAGGTCAGCTCTCCGGGGCCTCCTCGGCCGGGGAGGCCAGCCCCAGGTGCGCCCGAGCGGCCTCGGGCCCCTGGTCGAGCAGGACCGCGAAACCCGCGTCGTCCAGCACCGGAAGGCCGAGCTGGACCGCTTTGTCGTACTTGGAGCCGGGGTTGTCACCGACCACAACGAAATCTGTCTTCTTCGAGACAGACCCCGTCACCTTCGCACCGCGTGAGGTCAGTGCCTCCTTGGCGCCGTCCCTGGTGTGGCCGGCCAGCGTGCCCGTCACCACCACGGTGAGGCCCTCCAGCGGACGCGGCCCCCTGGCCTCGGCCGCCTCCTCGGTGAAGCGGACCCCGGCGGCCCGCCACTTCTCCAGGATCTCCCGGTGCCAGTCCTCCTCGTACCACTCCCTGATGGAGCGGGCGATGATCGGGCCGACCCCCTCGGTGGCGGCCAGCTGCTCCTCGCTCGCCGCGAAGACCGCGTCCAGGTCACGGAACTCGCGGGCGAGCGCCTGGGCGGCGACCGGGCCGACGTGGCGGATCGACAGGCCGTTGAGGTAGCGCCAGAGCGGGCGGTCCTTGGCCTTGTCGAGGTTCTCCAGCAGCAGGCCGGCGGTCTTCTTCGGCTCGCCCCTGAGATTGGCGAAGAAGGTGACCACCTTCTCCTTGCCCGTCCGGTCGTCCAGCTTGGGCATGCCGGACTTCTGGTCGCGGACCATCACCTTGATCGGGAGCAGCTGCTCCTGGCTGAGACCGAAGATGTCCCCCTCGTTCCCGACCGGCGGCTCGGCGGGCTCCAGCGGCTGGGTGAGCGCGGTCGCCGCGACGTAGCCCAGGCCATCGATGTCCAGCGACTCGCGCCCGCCCAGGTAGGCGATCCGTTCGCGGATCTGGGCCGGGCAGCTACGGGCGTTGGGGCAGCGCAGGTCGATGTCGCCCTCGGACATCGGGCGCAGCTCGGTACCGCACTCGTGGCAGTGCGAGGGCATCACGAACTCTTCCTCGGTGCCGTCCCGCAGGTCCTCCACCGGGCCGAGGATCTCCGGGATCACGTCGCCCGCCTTGCGCAGCACGATGGTGTCGCCCAGCAGCACGCCCTTGGCCTTGACCACCTGCTGGTTGTGCAGCGTGGCGTACTGCACCATCGAGCCGGCCACCTTGACCGGCTCGGCGAGCACCGCGTACGGGGTGGCCCGGCCGGTGCGGCCGATGCCGACCTGGATGCTCGCCAGCTTGCCGGTGACCTCCTCCGGCGGGTACTTCCAGGCGATCGCCCAGCGCGGCGACTTGGAGGTGGCGCCGAGCCGGCCCTGCAGGGCGATCTCGTCCACCTTGACCACCACACCGTCGATCTCGTGCTCGACCGAGTGCCGCCGCTCGCCGTAGTGCTTGATGAACGCCCTTACCTCGTCGAGGGTTTCGACCACCTCGTTGTGCCGGGCGGTGGGCAGGCCCCAGTCGTGCAGCAGCTGGTAGGCGTGCGACTGGCAGTCGATGTCGAAGCCGGCCCGGGCGCCGATGCCGTGCACCACCATGTGCAGCGGACGGGACGCGGTGACCAGCGGGTCCTTCTGGCGGAGCGAACCGGCCGCCGCGTTACGGGGGTTGGCGAACAGCTTGACCAGGGCCTGCGGTCGCCTGCCCTCCTTGGCGCGCTGCTCGTTCTCCTGTCTGCGCCGCTCGTTCTCGGCAGCGAGCGAGGCGTTGAGCTCCTCGAAGGCCTCGGTGGGCAGGTAGACCTCGCCGCGGATCTCCACCAACTCGGGGATGTTGTCGCCCCCCAGCTGGTGCGGGATCTCCTTGATGGTGCGGACGTTGGCGGTGATGTCCTCGCCCACCCGGCCGGTACCCCGGGTGGCGGCCTGGACCAAGCGGCCCCTCTCGTAGGTGAGGTTGACCGCCAGGCCGTCCACCTTGAGCTCGCACAGATAGTGGTACTTCAGGCCGTCGAGCTCCCGGGCGACCCGCTCGGCCCAGGCGGCCAGCTCGTCGTCGTCCATCGCGTTGTCCAGGCTGAGCAACCGCTCGCGGTGCTCGACCTTCGCGAAGCCCTCGGCCGGCGCGCCACCGACCTTCTGGGTGGGCGAGTCCGGGGTGACCAGCACCGGGTGCTCGGCCTCGATCGCCTCCAGCTCGCGCATCAACCGGTCGAACCCGGCGTCGCTGATCGTCGGCGCGTCCTGCTCGTAGTAGCGGACGCGGTGCTCCTCGATCTCGACTGCCAGCTCGGCGTGCCGCTTGCGCACCTCCACCGGCACGTCCTCCCAGCCCTCGACAGCCACCACGCCGCCCTCCTACGTCTCAACTACCGTGCTACTCCGGGTTGTCCACCAGGCTCTGCGCCGCCTTCACACTGAGTGACAGCGCCCTGCGCGCGTACCCGGGAGAGGCCCCCGCCAGCCCGCAGGTCGGTGTCACCAGCACCCGGCGGCCCAGCAACTCCGGAGCGAACCCGAGCCTGCGCCACAACGTCCTGACAACCTGGACACTACCGGCCGGGTCCGACAATCCCGCGTCGGTGGACGGCACCACACCGGCGAGGATCGCCGTGCCCGCCTCCACCGCCTCGCCCAGGTCCTCGTCCTCACGCTCCGTCAGCAGCGAGAAGTCCAGTGACACCCCGGCCACCCCGGCCCGGCGCAGCAGCGCCAGCGGCACCTGCGGGGCGCAGCAGTGCACCACCACCGGCACGTCCAGGCCGCGGACCAGGCCGCGCAGCTGCTCCTCGGCCACCTGCCGGTCCACCGCGCGCAGCCGCTGGAAGCCGCTGGCGGTCTTCACCGCGCCCGCCAGTACGGCGGGCAGCGAGGGCTCGTCCAGCTGCAGCACGGGCCGCGCGCCCGGCACCCGCTTGCGCACCTCGGCCAGGTGACGGCGCAGTCCCTCGGTGAGCGACTCCGTGATGTCCCGGCAGGCACCAGGGTCGGAGAGCGCCTTCTCGCCGTGCCTCAGCTCCACGGAGGCCGCCAGCGTCCACGGGCCGACCGCCTGCAGCTTCAGTGCACCCTGGTACCCCTGGGTGAACTCCTCCAGGGCGTCCAGGTCCTCGCCCAGCCACGAGTACGCCCGCCGGGTGTCGCGGCCCGGCCGGTCGACGAACCGCCACCCGCTCGGCTCCACCTGCGCGAACAGCTCGACCAGCAGGCCGGCGCCACGGCCGATCATGTCGGCGCCGGGCCCCCGCGCGGGCAGCTCAGGCAGGTACGGCAGCTGCTCCAGCGCGCCTACGGCGGTCTTCGCGGCCTCACGGGCATCGGTGCCTGGCATCGATCCGACGCCCGTCGCGGCGCCGATCAGCTCGGGAAAGGAGTACTCGCTCACGAGCACGAGCCTAGGCCAGGAACCCGGAGCCGTTCAGACCCGCCCGCGGCCGCGCGGGCCTACCGGCCCGGACGGACCGTGATGTCGGTGATCTCGGCGTCGCGCGGCAGGTCGAGCGCGGTCAGGACGGCGGTGGCCACCGACTCGGGGTCGATCCAGCGGGAGGCGTCGTACTCCCTGCCCTCCTGCTGGTGCACCGAGACCTGCATCGCGGTCGCCGTCCGCCCCGGGTACACCGAGGTGACCCGCACCCCGTGGCCGTGCTCCTCCTGCCGCAGCGAGTCGGCGAGCGCCCGCAGCCCGTGCTTGCTGGCCGCGTACGCGCCCCAGTTGGCGTTCGCGTTCAGTCCGGCGCCGGAGTTGACGAACACCACGTGGCCCTTGGCGAGCCGCAGCGAGGGCAGCAGCAGCCGGGTCAGCTCGGCGGGTGCGACCAGGTTGACGTTCAGCTGCTCCTGCCAGGCCTTGACCGGCAGTTCGCCGATCTCGCCGAGCTGGACCACACCGGCGATGTGCAGCAGCGAGTCCAGTTCGACCGGCAGCTCCTGGTGGCCGAACGCCCAGGACAGCTTGCCCGGTTCGCCCAGGTCGCCGACCAGGGTGCGGGCGCCGGGGAAGCGCCCGCGCAGTTCGGCGGCGCGCCGGGCGTCGCGGGCCAGCAGCCACAGCTGCTCGCCGCGTTCGGCGAGCCTGGCGGCGACGGTGGCTCCGATGCCGGAGGAGGCGCCGGAGATCAGGTGTGCACCCATGGCAGGGCTCCTTGCTGGTGTTGGAGGTCAGGCTTCGAGGTGGGCCAGGGCCTCGGCCGGATCGGCGGCGAAGTGGATCAGCTCGGCGAGCGGGCGGGGCAGGAAGCCCTCGACGTCCATCCGCTCCAGCTGGGTGCGCAGCCCCTGGTAGAAGCCCTCGGTGTCGAGCACCACGACCGGCTTGTCGTGCAGGGCGTGCTTCTTCAGCTCCAGCACCTCGGTGACCTCGTCCAGCGTGCCGAGGCCGCCGACCAGCACCACCACGGCGTCCGCGCGCTCCAGCAACCGGGCCTTGCGCTCGGCGAGATCGCGCGTCATCACCAGCTCGTCGGCGCCCTCGTAGGACTTGTGCGCGAGCAGCTGGACCGAGATCCCGACCAGCCGGCCGCCGGCCTCCTTGACGCCGTCGGCGAGCAGCCCCATCAGCCCGGCGTGCGAGCCGCCCCAGACCAGGGTGTGGCCGCGCTCACCGAGCAGGCGGGCGAACTCGGCGGCCGGGGCGGTGTAGCGCTCGTCGAGGGAGTACGCGGAACAGAAGACGGTGATGTTCATCTGATACCTCCGAGCAACCCGGGGGGCCACTCATCGTGATGGGTTGGTCACACTGACGCGGAGCGACGACCGGGCTTCGGGCCGGTCTGCCGCCGGGCTGGCGGGAAGTCAGGTCTGTGGAGCTGGTGCAAGACCGATGGGCGGCACGGCGTCCCCTGCCGGTGGTCCAGGTCGGCAACCGGCCGTGAAGCAGAAAGGCCGACCCGCGAGGGTTGGGATCCTCCAGCCTCAGCCGGAGGCTGATGTCGAAGTGGTCACCAGGTGCACCACCTCGCGGACCCGCCGGGCACAGGGGTTTCGTCCCGCGCCCGGCGGCGGCGTGTCACACGTCGACGGGGCGCCGCTCGGTGGTGGCGATGGTGGCCGAGCCGACCACCCGGGTGCCGTCGTAGAGCACCACGGCCTGACCGGGCGCGATCCCCCGGGCCGGGGCGGCGAGGCGGACGCGCAGCTCGCCGCCGGTCATCTCGGCGGTCACCGGGACCTCCTCGCCGTGGGCGCGCAGCTGCGCGGTGTACTCACCCGCACGGACCGGCTCGGCCCCGCACCAGCGCGGCTTGATCGCGGTCAGCGCCAGCACGTCCAGCCCCTCGGCCGGGCCGACCGTGACGGTGTTGTTCACCGGCGAGATGTCCAGCACGTAGCGCGGCTTGCCGTCGGCGGCCGGGCGGCCGATCCGCAGGCCCTTGCGCTGCCCGATGGTGAACCCGTACGCGCCGTCGTGCTCGCCGAGCTTGGTGCCGTCGGTGTCGACGATGTCGCCCTTGGCGGTGCCGAGGTGGCGGGCCAGGAAGCCCTGGGTGTCGCCGTCCGCGATGAAGCAGATGTCGTGGCTGTCCGGCTTCTTGGCCACCGCCAGACCGCGGCGCTCCGCCTCCTCGCGGATCACGTCCTTGGTGGTGTCTCCGAGCGGGAACATCGAATGGGCGAGCTGGTCTGCGGTGAGCACGCCGAGGACGTACGACTGGTCCTTGGCCATGTCCACCGCGCGGTGCAACTCCCGCTCGCCGGAGGGGAGATCGACGATCCTGGCGTAGTGGCCCGTGCAGACCGCGTCGAAGCCCAGCGCGATCGCCTTGTCCAGCAGCGCGGCGAACTTGATCTTTTCGTTGCAGCGCAGGCAGGGGTTCGGGGTACGGCCCGCGGCGTACTCGGCGACGAAGTCGTCGATCACGTCCTCGCGGAAACGCTCGGCGAGGTCCCAGACGTAGAACGGGATGCCGATCACGTCGGCCGCGCGGCGCGCGTCGCGGGAGTCCTCGATGGTGCAGCAGCCGCGGGCGCCGGTCCGGAACGACTGCGGGTTCGACGAGAGCGCCAGGTGCACCCCGGTCACCTCGTGCCCCGCCTCGGCGGCTCGGGCGGCGGCGACGGCGGAGTCCACCCCGCCGGACATCGCGGCCAGCACACGCAGTCGACGGCCGTCATTGGGACCAGTGGGGGCGCCAGGGAACTCAGTCATGATGCACCCAAGCGTACGTGCTCGCGCACCCTCGGGGGCGCGGGGGAACTACCCGCGACCGAGGGAGCGGCCTGCGCCGAACCCCGGCGGGCACGCTGACGCGCCAGGGGCGCGTCAGCGCCGCGCCGCGGCCGCCAGACCGGCGTTGCGGGCGCGCCGGACGGCCGGCTCGATCGCGCCGAGCAACGCCGTGACGTCGTCCAGGGCCGAGGTGTGGCCGAGCGAGAACCGGAGCGAGGCCCGCGCCAGCGCCGGCTCGGCCCCCATCGCCAGCAGGACGTGGCTCGGCTGCGGCACCCCGGCCGAGCAGGCGGAGCCGGTGGAGCACTCGATGCCCTGGGCGTCCAGCAGCATCAGCAGCGCGTCGCCCTCGCAGCCGGGGAAGGAGAAGTGCGCGTTGGCGGCCAGCCGCCCCTGGGCACTCGGGTCCCCGTTGAGGACGGCGTCGGGTACGGCCGCGCGCACGCCCGCGATCAGTTCGTCCCGCAGGCCCGCGACGAACTCCGCGTGCTCCTCCCGCCGTTCCACCGCGATGGCCGCGGCGGCGGCGAAGCCGGCGGCGGCGGGAACGTCCAGCGTGCCGGAGCGGACGTCGCGCTCCTGGCCGCCACCGTGCAGCAGCGGCACCGGAGTTGCGCTGCGGGACAGCAGCAGCGCGCCGACCCCGTACGGGCCACCGATCTTGTGCCCGGTGATGGTCAGCGCGTCCAGCCCGGACTCGGCGAACGAGACCGGGACCTGGCCCAGCGCCTGCACCGCGTCGGCGTGCATCGGGATGCCGAACTCGCGGGCGACGTCGGCGAGTTCGGCGATCGGCTGAATGGTGCCGACCTCGTTGTTGGCCCACATCACGGTGATCAGCGCCACCGACGCAGGGTCGCGCTCGATCGCCTCGCGCAGCGCCTCGGGGTGCACCCGCCCGTAGGGGTCGACCGGCAGGTACTCGACCTGCGCGCCCTCGTGCTCGGAGAGCCAGTGCACCGCGTCCAGCACCGCGTGGTGCTCCACCGGGCTGCACAGCACCCGGCGCCGCGACGGATCGGCGTCCCGCCGGGCCCAGTACAGGCCCTTCACCGCGAGGTTGTCCGATTCGGTACCGCCCGCGGTGAGGACGATCTCGCTCGGCCGCGCCCCCAGCGACAGCGCCAGCGACTCACGGGACTCCTCCACCACCCGCCTGGCCCGGCGACCGGCGGCGTGCAGCGAGGACGCATTACCGACGACCCCGAGGTGTGCGCTCATGGCGGCGATCGCCTCGGGCAGCATCGGGGTGGTGGCTGCGTGGTCGAGATATGGCATAGCGCAGTCCAGTGTAGGGGCATCCCCGCAACCTTGATCCCGACGCCCGCGTGCCGGAGGCGATTTGACCGTTGCACGCCCGGGAACGCGCCGTTAGCCTCCTGCCCACTGCCGGGGGCACTGAGGGGTGGGCGGAATGTCTCAGACGGTCGACCGGGCGTTGACGATCCTCGCCTCGCTCGGCGACGGGCCCGCCTCGCTGGAGCAGGCGGCGGCCCGGATCGGAGTCCACAGATCGACGGCGCTGCGCCTGCTGCGCACCCTGCAGGAGCACGGCCTGGTGCACCGCCAGGCGGACCACCGCTACCGGCTCGGCGGCCGGATGTTCGCGCTGGCCCGGCAAGCGCTGGACGGGATCGACGTCCGCCAGGTCGCGGCGCCCTACCTGGCCGCGCTCAACGAGCGGTACGGGCACACCGTGCAGCTGGCGGTGCTGGAGGAGGGCGAGGTGCTCTACCTGGACACCGTGGAGAGCCACCGTCCCGGGCGTCCCTGCTCCTGGCCCGGCCCGGCCGGGCGGATCGGCTGCCGGGTGCCCGCGGTGTCCACGGCGGTCGGCAGGGTGCTGCTTGCCGACCTGCCGGAGGACCAGCTGACGGCCTACCTCGAACTCGTGGACCTTCCCGAGCACCCCCTGGGCGGCATCCGCTCCGCCGGGGAGCTCCGGAGCGAGCTGGCCGCGGTCCGGCGCCAGGGGTGGGCGATGGACCGGGGCGGGCACCGGGAGGCGGTCGGCTGCCTGGCCGCCCCGATCGTCGGCACCGAGGGCCGGGCGATCGCGGCCTGCGCCGTGCTGGCCCCGGTGGGGCCGGCCCCGACCGGCGAACCGGGCCGTCTGCTCCCCGAGCTGCTCTGCACGGCCGAGGCGATCTCGCTGGCGTACGGCGGCTCGCCTACTCCTCGCTGGTGCGAGAACCGTTGCGGTGCCAGGCACGCGGCGCGCGCCAGCCGTACTTGAGCGCCAGCATCCGCAGGCCGAAGGCGGTCAGCGCGGCGGCCGAGGCGGTGGCGGTGCTCAACCGCCCGATCGATATCAGGATCGCCACCAGCGCGGCGCCGACCAGCGCGGGCACCGCGTAGATCTCGCGGTCCCAGCGCAGCAGCGAGGGCGTCTCGGTGGCCAGGACGTCCCGGATCACGCCGCCCCCGGCCGCGGTGAGCATGCCCAGGGCCACCGCTGCGACCGAGCCCAGGCCGTAGTCGTGCGCCTTGGCGGTGCCGGTGACGCAGAACAGGCCGAGGCCCAGCGCGTCCAGGGTCTGCACGCTGCGGTTGATCCGCTCCACCTGGGGGTGCAGGAAGAACACCACCAGACCGGCCACCAGCGGGGTCACGAAGTACCCGAGATTGGTGAACGCGACCACCGGTGTGGCCCCGATCACCAGATCGCGCATGACCCCGCCGCCTAGTGCGGTCGCCTCGGCGAGCACACAGATGCCGAAGATGTCCATGTTCTTGCGAACGGCCAGCAGGCCGCCGGACAGGGCGAAGACGAAGATGCCGACGAGGTCCAGCGCCTGCTGGACACCGGGCGGGAAGAGCTGCGAGGTCACCGTCAATTCTTACCTGGGCCGGAACCTTTTCTCGCACACGCTCTCGACCAGGGCACCCGAGGCAGCGGCCCGGCGCCCGGGCCCAGGGGCCGGGGACGCCTTCCGGCGGGGCCGCGCGGGGAGCCCCGCGACCCGGCGGCGGGCCGTCGCGCGGCTCCCCGCGCCCCTGAGCAGCCCTGATCGGCGGGGTCCCGGCCCCTTACTCGGGCGAGCTCTCCGGGAAGTGGCAGGCCACCTGGTGCCCGGCTTTCGCCGTCGCCAGCGGTGGCTCCTGGCTCGCGCAGACGTCCTGGGCCTTCCAGCAGCGGGTGCGGAAGCGGCAGCCGCTGGGCGGGTTGATCGGCGAGGGGACGTCGCCGGTGAGCAGGATGCGCTCGCGGCGCTCCTTGCGGCGCGGGTCGGGCACCGGAACGGCGGACATCAGGGCGTTGGTGTACGGGTGCATCGGCGCCCGGTACAGCGAGTCCCGGTCGGCGATCTCGACGATCCTGCCCAGGTACATCACCGCGACCCGGTCCGAGACGTGCCGGACCACCGAGAGGTCGTGGGCGATGATCAGGTAGGTCAGGCCGAGCTCCCGCTGCAGGTCGTCCAGCAGGTTGACCACCTGGGCCTGGATGGAGACGTCCAGGGCGGAGACCGGCTCGTCCGCGACGATCATCTTGGGCTTGAGGGCGAGCGCGCGGGCGATGCCGATGCGCTGGCGCTGGCCGCCGGAGAACTCGTGCGGGTAGCGGTTGTAGTGCTCGGGGCTGAGGCCGCAGAGCTCCAGCAGGTCCTGTACGGCCCGCTTCACCCCGTGCTCGGTCTCCACCTTCTGGAGCCGGAACGGCGCGCCGACGATGGTGCCGACGGTGTGCCTGGGGTTCAGCGAGGAGTACGGGTCCTGGAAGATCATCTGGATGTCGCGGCGCAGCGGACGCATCGCGTTCACCCCGAGGTGGGTGATGTCCGTGCCCTCGAACTCGATGGTCCCGCCGGTCGGTTCGGCGAGGCGGGTGACCAGTCGGCCCATGGTGGACTTGCCGCAGCCGGACTCGCCGACCACGCCGAGGGTCTCCCCGGCGTTCACGGTGAAGTCGATCCCGTCCACGGCCCGCACCGCGCCGGTCTGGCGCCGCAGCAGGCCCTTGGTGATCGGGAAGTGCTTGGTCAGGCCCGTCACCTTGAGCAGCGGCTCACGATCCGGGGCCGGCTCGGGCGCGGTGACCTCCGCGCTCTGACTGTCCGTCATCGGTGTTTCTCCTGAGGGATGGTGCGGGCTCACAGCCGGGGCGCGATCTCTTCGGTGAAGATCCGGTGCCGTTCGCCGGCGGACAGGTGGCAGGCGGCGAGGTGTCCCGGCGCGGCCTCGGTCAGCACCGGGAGTTCGCTTTTCGACCTGCCACCGGTCAACTCCGCGTACGGGCAGCGCGGGTGGAAGGCGCAACCGGGCGGCACGTTGATCAGGCTGGGCGGGGTTCCCCTGACCGGGACCAGCCGGTCCTGGAGCTCGCGGTCGAGCCGGGGCATCGAGCCGAGCAGGCCCCAGGTGTAGGGGTGTTCGGGCGACTCGAAGAGGGTGGCGGCCGGGCCCTTCTCCACCGGCTTGCCGCCGTACATCACCAGGATGTCGTCGGCCAGTTCGGCCACCACGCCCAGGTCGTGGGTGATGATGATGACGGCCGAGCCGAACTCCTGCTGGAGGTCGCGGATCAGGTCCAGGATCTGCGCCTGGACGGTGACGTCGAGGGCGGTGGTCGGCTCGTCGGCGATCAGCAGCGAGGGGTCGTTGACCAGGGCCATGGCGATCATCGCGCGCTGGCGCATCCCGCCGGAGAACTGGTGCGGGTAGTCGTCGACGCGCTTGTCCGGCTGGGGGATTCCCACCCGGGCGAGCATCTCGACGGCGCGCTTCCTGGCGTCCTTCTTCTTCACCTCGGGGTGGTGGACCTGGTACGCCTCCACGATCTGCTGCCCGACCGTGTAGTACGGGTGCATCGCGGTCAGCGGGTCCTGGAAGATCATCGACATCGCGCGGCCGCGCAGCCGGCGGACCCGGTCCGGGTCGGCGGCGACCAGTTCCTCGCCGTCCAGCCAGATCTCGCCGCTGATCCTGGCCCGCTTGCTGCGGTGCAGGCCCATGATGCCCAGCGAGGTGACCGACTTGCCGGAGCCGGACTCGCCGACGATGCCGAGGGTCCTGCCGCGCGCCAGGTCGAAGCTGACCCCGTCCACCGAGCGGACCAGGCCGTCGTCGGTGTCGAAGTGGATCCGCAGGTCTCGGACGGACAGGAAGTGCTCGTCCGAGGGCTTGGCCGCACCGGCCTTGTCGAGCAGCTCGGTCATGACAGCCTCACCCGGGGGTCGACGGCGGCGTACAGGAGGTCAACCAGCAGGTTGCAGATGACGACGAAGAAGGCGGCGACCAGGGTGACCCCGAGGATCCGCGGCAGGTCGTTGTCGGAGATCGCGGAGACCGCGTAGAAGCCGACGCCCTGGAGCGAGAAGACCTGCTCGGTGATCAGGGCACCGCCGAGCAGCAGGCCCAGGTCCATGCCGAAGATGGTGAGGATCGGGGTGAGCGCCGAGCGCAGCCCGTGCCGGACGACCACCTTGCGCTCGACCAGGCCCTTGGCCCGGGCGGTGCGGATGTAGTCCTCGCTCATCGTCTCCAGCATTCCGGCCCGGGTGAGCCGGGCGTAGAGCGCGGAGTAGAGGAAGGCCAGCGAGACCCAGGGCAGCACCAGGTTGCGGGCCCACATCAGCGGATCGTCGGTGAAGTTGACGTACTGCAGGTTGTCGAAGATCGGCCACTGGAAGCTGAACAGGGTCAGCAGCAGCGCACCGGTGAAGAAGATCGGCAGCGAGACGCCGGCCAGCGCGACGCCCATGGAGAGCCGGTCGAAGACCGACTTGGGCTTGAGGGCGGAGATCACGCCGGTGGTGACGCCGGAGACCAGCCAGAGCACCGAGGCGCCGATGGCGAGCGAGACCGTCACCGGGATCCGGGAACTGATCTGCGGCCACACCTCCTGGTGGTTCTTGAAGGAGTAGCCGAAGCACGGCACGTGGCAGGTGGCCGCGTCGGGGCCGAACTTGTAGTCCGCGCCGGCCACCAGGCCCTTGAGGAACCGCCCGTACTGGACGTAGATCGGCTGGTCGAAGCCGAGGTTCTGCTTGACCACGGCGATCGCCTCGGGCGTGGGGCTCTTCCCGATGTACTGGGCCGCGAGCTGGTCGGTGGTCTCCCCGGCGATGCGGGGCAGCAGGTAGAAGATGCCGAAGGTGACGGCGCTGACGACCAGCAGCAGCACCACGGCGGCAGAGGTCCTGCGGATGATGTAGGCAAACACAGTTGGGCGGCTCCGACGGCCCGCCGCCGCCCGTGGCCCGTGGGTGTCACGGACGGGCGGCGGCGGGTGCCGCTGCCTTCACCTGCCTTCGATGGTGTGGAGCCAGGCTCTTACTTGTCGGTGCCGATGTTGAGGTAGTCGTACTGACCCGAGAACGCGGCCGTGGAGACCATGTTGGTGGCGCCGGCCGGCCGGTACAGGAAGACCTTGCCGTAGGTCAGCGGCACGTAGGCCGCGTCCTCCATGGTCTTCTTGTCGATCGCCGCGTAGTCCTTCTCGCGGGCCGACTGGTCGGTGTTGGTGGCCGCGTCGTCGATCAACTTGTTGACCTCGGGGTCGTTCAGCTGGGCCAGGTTGCTGTTGCTCGCGTCCTTGATCGCCCGGCCGTCGGTGATCTGTTGCAGGAAGCCGTAGCCGGTCGGCCAGTCGGCGCCCCACTGCATCATCATCAGGCCGACGTTCTTCTCGTTGATGAACTTCGGGACACCGGCGTAGTCGGTGAAGTACTTGCCCTGCGGGTACTGCTGGATGTCGACGTTGATGCCGACCTTCTTCAGCGCCGCCTGGATCGAGGTCGCGGCGGCGATCTCCGGGCCGCGCTCGGTACGGGCGGTGATCGTGGTGGAGAAGCCGTCCGGCTTGCCGCAGGCCTTCAGGGCGTCCTTGGCCTTGGCCTCGTCACCCTTGTTGCCGTCGGTCGCGTAGAGGTCGAAGTCCTGGTGGCCCGGGATGTCCGGGGGCAGCATGGTGCTGGCGATGGTGCCGCGGATCGGCCCGCCGAGCGCGGTCTGCACCGAGACCTTGTCGATCGCGTACTCGACGGCCTTGCGGCAGTCGATGTTGTCGAACGGCGCGACCTTGGTGTTGATCGCGGCGTAGATCAGGCGGCCGCCGAACGAGTTGTCGGTCTGGCCCTTGAGCTTCTGGTCCTGCAGGACCTTCGCCTGGGTCTGCGGGTCCATGCCGAGGCCGACCAGGTCGACCTGCGCGTTGCCGGCCATCAGGTCCTGGTCGACGGTGGCCTGGTCGATGTTCATCTTGACCACGACCTTGTCCGCGACCTGCTTGCGGATCGGGTCGGTCTTCGGATCCCAGTTGGTGTTCGGCACCAGCGTGAGCTGCTTGCCGTCCTCGTACGACTCGAACTTGTAGGTGCCGGAGGAGACCACGTGCTTGACGTAGTCGGCGCCGGTGTCCTTGGCCTGCGGCACCGGCACCGTCTCCGGGGCGCTCACCAGGTAGTCGAAGTCGGCGAAGGGGTGCTTGAGGTGGAAGACGATGGTGGTGTCGTCCGGCGTCTCGATGGACTTCAGGTCGCCGCTCTTGTCCTTGTAGGGGCCCTGGTACGGGGTCGGGTTGTCGACCAGGAGCTCCTGGAAGTACACCGGGCCGTTGGCGTTGACGTCGGGCGCGTAGTTGGCGCTGCGCTCGATCGCGTACTTGACGTCCTTCGCCGAGATCGGCGTGCCGTCCTCGTACTTCAGCCCCGCGCGCAGCTTGTAGGTCCAGGTGAGCCCGTCCGCGCTGGGCTTGCCGAGGGACTCCGCCAGGTCCGGCACCAGCTTGTCACCCGAGGCGCCGGCGGCCGGCTGGAAGGTGGTCAGCGGACGTCCGTACAGGCGCGAGAAGTTGTAGATGTACGTGTAGTAGGTGTTGCCCGGGTCGAAGGAGTCCGGCGTACCGCGCATCTCGTAGGTGACCGTGCCCCCCTTCTTGTCCGAGGCGTTCACGATCCCCTTGGTGGCGGCGTTGGCGGCGCCACCACCGGAGGAGGAGCCGGAGCCGCCGCCCTTGGAACCGCCGGAGCAGCCCGTGACGACCAGGACCGCCGCGGCGGCCGCCGCGGTCAGCATGGCGGTGCGAGACCTGCGCATGGGTGAGATCAACCCCTTGGTGAATGGTGTCAGTTGAGGTGGTCTGACGCGTGGTCAGTTGCTCTTGGGATCCAGGGCGTCTCGCAGTCCGTCGCCCAGCAGGTTGAAGGCGAGAACGGTGATGAAGATCGCCAGACCGGGGACCACCATGTACTGCGGGTCCACCTGGTAGTACTTGATCGCGTCGTTGAGCATCCCGCCCCAGGACGCCTGGGGCGGCTGGATGCCGACGCCGAGGAAGCTCAGCCCCGCCTCGAAGAGGATGTTGGTCGGGATCAGCAGGGTCGAGTAGACCAGGATCGGGCCGACCAGGTTGGGCAGCAGCTCGCGGAAGAGGATGAACGGGCCGCGGGCGCCCAGGCTGCGGGCCGCGTCGACGAACTCGCGCTCGCGCAGCGAGAGGGTCTGGCCGCGCACGATCCGGCCCATGTAGGGCCAGTTGAAGAAGCCGATCACGAAGATCAGCACCGCGATGTGCAGCGGCAGGCCGTTCAGCCCGAAGGCGCCGCCCTGCAGCGAGGCGGAGATCGCGATGGCGAAGAGCAGCAGCGGGAAGGCCAGGAAGGTGTCCATCACCCGGCTGATCACGGTGTCCACCCAGCCGCCGTAGTAGCCGGCCACCACTCCGAGCACGGTGCCGATGGCGTTGGAGAGCACGGTGGCGCCGAAGGCGACCAGTAGTGACACCCAGGAGCCCTCGATGACGCGGGAGAGCAGGTCACGGCCCTGCAGCGGGTCCAGACCGAGCGGGTGGTCGGCGCCCATCCCGCCCCAGTCGCCCATCGGCAGACCGCCCAGGTCGGCGTCCAGCAGGTCCTGGTGGAGAGCGTTGGGGTCCAGTCCGAAGAGGGACTCGATCGGCTTCGCCAGCACGGCGAGCAGGATCAGTAGGATCACCACGATGCCGCCGGTCACGGCCGCCTTGTCCCGCTTGAAGCGGGTCCAGGCGATCCGGCCGAGGGAGCGGCCCTCGATCCGTTTCACCGACTGGGCGGCGGGCTCGGCACCGGGTTCGGCGTCGATGGTCTCGTTCGGTGCGGTCATGGTCAGTTGGGTTCCCCTCGCCGACGGTGGCCGGCCCACGGTGCTCCGGCCGTAGCACAAGACCCCGGACCCGGTCCGGGCCCGGACTGCGTACGAGGTCCGGTTGGCGCAACTGGTGCTAGGTAACGGTGCGTCGGGTACGTCGGTGCGGTGCGGTTGACACGGCGGTGCGGCGGGTCTGCGGTGCGGTTGACACGGCGGTGCGGCGTTACGGCGGTGCAGTGATGCGGCGGTGCAGTGATGCGGCAGTGCGGCGTTACGGCAGTGCAGTGGTACGGCGATGCGGCGGTACGTCGGTGCGGCGTTGCGAAATCGACTGCTGCGGTATGTGGTTCAGTACGCCGGCGCACAGGGGGTGGTCAGTGCCCGGGTGATGCGGAGACTGCCTCCGCGCGGGAAGAACATCGCGCGGATCATGCGTGCGGCTTGCGCATATGCCTTCGTGGGGCGGTCTGCGTGCGCTGCACTGCGCAGACTCTCCGTCATTCGGACAGGCTTGCGCCAGCCCTGACCACCGAAGGATGCCAAGCTGTGATCTGCGGGCATGCATCGCCGACGGGCGCGAATGAGGCTCTTCATCTGGACGAAACATTCCCGTCCGTGCCCGAACTGACATTTCGTCGACCGTCGGGTCGGCGCCCCGGCCCACCCGCACGGAACCCGGCCTCAGCGGGTCGGGTAGCCCTGCCAGGCGTCGCGGTCGAAGAACGGGCGGGCGCAGGCGCGCAGCCACATCGCGACCGGGTCGTAGTCATCGGCCATCAGCACGGTGGAGACCGCTAGCCCCTCCGGCACATGGGCGGCCGCCCGCTGCACCAGGGCCCGGGCGGCCTCGACGGCGGGCGGCGAGGTGTCGTACAGGTCCAGCCCGATCGCCAGGTACGGTCCGCCGAGGGCCGGCTGCACCCAGGCCCGGCGCAGCGAGCGCAGCGGGCGCACCTCGGCGGCCTGTTGCTCCAACACCGCGTAGAACTGCGGTGCCTGCACCTGGGGTTCGCCCAGCTGGAGCGGCCCCGCGGGCAGCCGGTCCAGTCCGGCCGCGATCCGGCGCAGGTCGGCCCACGGGACGCCGACGCCGCCGCCCGGCACGTGGGGGTTGAGCCACAGGCCCCAGCGGGTCCGGTAGAGCGCGTTCGCGACCTCCAGCCCGGAGATCACCTCATGGCCGCGGGCCCAGCCGCTCGCGGCCAACTGCTCGGGCGAGGTGACGGCGGGGGCGTAGCCGTGCCCGCCGATGTCCATGTTCCCGTACTGGGCGTCCGGGCTGCCCGGCGTGCCGTGCCAGAGCAGCATCCACACCTGGCCCTCGGCCAGGGCGCGCAGCAGGTTCTCGTACGCCTCCCAGCGCTCCGGTGCGACGTCGCGCAGGACACGCTCGATGGCGGCCGGATCGGCCGCCGGACGTGCGGTCGGGGGCTGGCCCCAGCCCGGTACGCCGCCTGCCACTGTGCCGTTCATGCGCCCGCCTCCGGCCGGGCGCCCCGGGCGAGCGCTCCGGGCATGGCGGACGTACGCGTCCACCGCCCCCTGGCCTGGGGTGCCCCGATGCCCTGCTCGCTCACGTCGGGCCCTCTCCGTACTCGTCCGCCGGCACGCGCTGCCGCTGCTCGGACAGCGGGCCGCTCACCCGACCGTACGCCGCTGCCGGGCAGCAGCCTATGGGGCGGCGCCGACGGACTTGACACCACCGCCCCTTACTCGCCAGTCGGGTCAGCCCCGGACGTAGAACGGCTGCACCCGGGTGAGCAGCCACTCCACCACCGGGTCGGCGACCAGGTCGAGCAGCACCAGGTGGACGCCGTACGGCAGCGTGGCGGTTCCCAGCGCGCGGCCGAGCGCCTCGTTGGCCTGTGCCGGATCGGTCGGCAGGTCGGGGTCGAACTGCACCCCGACGAACAGCGCCGGAGCGTCACCCTCCACCGAGGCGCAGGCCCGACGCGCCGTCAGCACTCCGGGCAGAGTCGCGAGTTCGGCGGCGGCCGCGGCCAGGAAGGCGTACGGCTCCTCGTGCGGCTCGGGTTCGCGCAGCGCCACCTTGGCGCCGTCCGGCTGCCCCTGCCAGCGGTCACCCTGGGGGCCGCGCCGCAGCTCGCCGACCCCCTCGGGCGGGATCGGGATGCCCACCGGAGCCTGGGGGTTGACCGCGATCCCGACCCCCAACGGCAGCCCCCGGGCGAACTCCCAGACCGGGGCGATCGCGAACGGCATCCCGGGGGCGTGCCGCAGGAACACGTCCTGTGAGGAGAAGACCGGGACGTACGGCGCGCCGGCCAGCTCGATGGTCGGCAGGTCCAGCGAGGCACCCTGCGGGTCGGCGCCGGCCGGCAGCGGGATCCACACCTGGCTGCGGGCCAGCACCTCGACCACCCTGGCGGTCGCGCCGGGCTCGCCGAGCGCGGCGGTGAGCACCTGCTCCAGCTCGTTGGCGGGCCAGCCGCCGCCCGTCGGGGCCGTACCGGGCTCAGCCCATGCCTGCGTCTCGCCAGCCGGGTAGCTCATCGGCTCCTGCCCCTCCAACCTGACCGGGTGCTGCCCCGGTCTCCACCGCTGCCAGAAGGGTAGCGGGAGGCGGTCCGTCCCCGATGCGCCCCCGTACCGCAAGGGTGAACCCGCCCCACCTGGGGAGGAGATGTCCGACCCCTCTCCCCCTCGGCCCGCCCGGCATGCCATGATGAGCCGCGCTCATACGCAGCGCCCAATTTCATACTGGCCGTTCGAACCCGCGCGGGAGAGTCCGGAGTGCCCCGCACGGGCACGGGCCGGCGCCGAAGGAGCAAGTCCTCCCCGGAATCTCTCAGGCACCCCTACCGCACGGGCGAGGCAGATCTGGAAAGTGGACACGGCCGCGCCGTGCGCCCACCCACGGTGCAAGCCGCCATCCTTGGTTAGCGGTGAAGCTCTCAGGTTGTGACGACAGACGGGGAGACTCCACCCCCGTGTGCCCGTACGCAGGTCAACCGCCTGAGTGCCCCAGCCAAGGAGTTCCGCCGTGTCCCTCCGTCACACCGCGCTCGACGCCCTGCACCGCTCCCTCGGTGCGACCATGACCGACTTCGCCGGCTGGGACATGCCGCTGCGCTACGGCAGCGAGCGCGAGGAGCACATCGCGGTCCGCACCAGGGCCGGTCTGTTCGACCTGTCGCACATGGGCGAGATCACCGTCTCCGGCCCGCAGGCCGGCGAGCTGCTCGACCACGCACTGGTCGGCTTCATCTCGGCGCTCGGCGTGCTGCGCGCCCGCTACACCATGATCTGCCGTGAGGACGGCGGCATCCTCGACGACCTGATCGTCTACCGCACCGCGGAGGACGAGTACATGGTGGTCGCCAACGCCTCCAACGCCCAGGTGGTGCT
The DNA here is from genome assembly GCF_055579945.1 of Kitasatospora sp. NPDC032150. Taxonomy (NCBI): domain Bacteria; kingdom Bacillati; phylum Actinomycetota; class Actinomycetes; order Kitasatosporales; family Streptomycetaceae; genus Kitasatospora; species Kitasatospora sp. NPDC032150. The sequence continues at coordinate 53,840 of NZ_JBVIMH010000036.1, forward strand.
GGACGCGCTCACCGAGCGCGCGGCCGGCTTCGACGCCGTGGTCCGGGACGACCGGGACGCCTACGCACTGCTCGCCGTCCAGGGCCCGGAGGCGAACGCCATCCTGGCCTCGCTCACCGACGCCGACCTGCCGGGCCTGAAGTACTACGCGCTGCTGCCCGCCACGGTGGCCGACCGTCAGGTCTGGCTGGCGCGTACCGGTTACACCGGCGAGGACGGCTTCGAGGTCTTCTGCGCCCCCGGCGACGCCGAACACCTGTGGAACGCGCTGAGCGCGGCCGGCGCCGACAGGGGCCTGGTCCCGTGCGGCCTGTCCTGCCGGGACACCCTGCGCCTGGAGGCGGGCATGCCGCTGTACGGGCACGAGCTCTCCACCGAGCTGACCCCCTTCGACGCCGGGCTCGGCCGGGTGGTCCGCTTCGACAAGACCACCAACAACGGCGAGTTCGTCGGCCGCAAGGCGCTGGAGCAGGCCGCCGCCGAGGCCGAGTCCAAGGCGCCGCGCAAGCTGGTCGGGCTGGTCTCCGAGGGCAAGCGGGTACCGCGCGCCGAGTACTCGGTGGTCGACGCCGAGGGCACCGTCATCGGGCGGATCACCTCCGGCGCCCCCTCCCCCACCCTGGGCAAGCCGATCGCCATCGCGTACGTGGACGCCGCACACGCCGCGCCCGGTACGGCAGTTGCGGTGGACGTCCGCGGCAAGCACGAGCCGGTCGAGGTCGTCGCGCTGCCCTTCTACAAGCGCACCCGCTGAGCCCCCGGCCCACCCCGGCCGTCTCATAACCCCCGCCTGTCCGGTCCGCTCAGCGGACGGCTTCGCCCTACCCTCTTGCGATCCTGGAGAATGACGCCATGAGCAACCCCACGCACCTGCAGTACAGCAAGGAGCACGAGTGGCTGACCGCCGCCGACGAGGACGGCGTGTCGACCGTCGGCATCACCGAGCACGCGGCCACCGCGCTCGGTGACATCGTGTACGTCCAGCTCCCGGAGGTCGGTGACACCGTCACCGCGGGTGAGTCCTGTGGAGAGCTCGAATCCACCAAGTCGGTCAGCGACCTGTTCTCGCCGGCCACCGGTGAGGTCGTGGAGATCAACCAGGCCGTCATCGACGACCCGGCTCTGGTCAACGGCGAGCCCTTCACCGGCGGCTGGCTGTACAAGCTCCGCGTCACCGCGACCGACGAACTGCTCGACGCCGCCGGGTACGACGCCTTCATCGGCGCCTGACCCTTCCGGCCCTTCGGGGCGGCGGCCGCAGCGCGGCGGCCGCCCCACGCCTCCTCAGGTCCCCTGCCCCGCCCCACAGGAAGACCCATCTCCATGACGGTTCTGAACCAGTCCCTGCACGCGCTCGACCCCGAGATCGCCGCGGCGGTCGACGCCGAGCTGCACCGTCAGCAGACCACCCTCGAAATGATCGCCTCCGAGAACTTCGCCCCCGTGGCGGTCATGGAGGCCCAGGGCTCGGTGCTGACCAACAAGTACGCCGAGGGCTACCCCGGCAAGCGCTACTACGGCGGCTGCGAGCACGTCGACGTGGTCGAGCAGATCGCCATCGACCGGATCAAGGAGCTGTTCGGCGCCGAGCACGCCAACGTCCAGCCGCACTCGGGCGCGCAGGCCAACGCCGCCGCGATGTTCGCGCTGATCCAGCCGGGTGACACCATCCTGGGCCTGAGCCTGGCCCACGGCGGCCACCTGACCCACGGCATGAAGATCAACTTCTCCGGCAAGCTCTACAACGTGGCCGCGTACCACGTGGACGAGAAGACCGGCCTGGTCGACATGGCCGAGGTCGAGCGCCTGGCCAAGGAGCACCAGCCGAAGCTGATCATCGCCGGCTGGTCCGCCTACCCGCGCCAGCTGGACTTCGCCGAGTTCCGCCGCATCGCGGACGAGGTCGGCGCGCTGCTGATGGTCGACATGGCGCACTTCGCCGGCCTGGTCGCCGCCGGTCTGCACCCGTCCCCGGTCCCGTACGCGGACGTGGTCACCACCACCACCCACAAGACCCTGGGCGGCCCGCGCGGCGGCGTGATCCTCTCCAAGGCCGAGTACGCCAAGAAGATCAACTCCGCGGTCTTCCCCGGGCAGCAGGGCGGCCCGCTGGAGCACGTGATCGCCGCCAAGGCCGTGGCCTTCAAGGTCGCCGCCTCGGAGGAGTTCAAGGACCGCCAGCGCCGCACCCTGGAGGGGGCCAAGATCCTGGCGGAGCGCCTGCTCCAGGACGACACCGCCGCCGCCGGCGTCTCCGTCCTCTCCGGTGGCACCGACGTCCACCTGGTCCTGGTCGACCTGCGCAACAGCGAGCTGAACGGCCAGGACGCCGAGGACCGGCTGCACGAGGTCGGCATCACCGTCAACCGCAACGCCGTCCCGAACGACCCGCGCCCGCCGATGGTCACCTCCGGCCTGCGCATCGGCACCCCGGCCCTGGCCACCCGCGGCTTCCAGGCCGAGGACTTCCGCGAGGTCGCCGACGTCATCGCCGAGACGCTGCTGCCCTCCTTCGACGAGGAGAAGGCCGTCGCGCTCCGGGCCCGCGTCACCGCGCTGGCCGCGAAGTACCCGCTCTACCCGGAGCTGTAGGCCTCCCCTCGGGAGCCATCGGCAGCCCGCCTTCCTGGAGGCCGCGCACCCTATCCGCGCGGCCTCCCGGGTGACCGGCCTCACTCCACCGCCGTCACCTGGAACTCCGGGGCACCGCGCACACTGGACGGTGAGCGCGGTGCCCCGACCCGTGTACCGCCAGCAAGTCCTTCCACGAGACCCAGACAAGGACGTCCACCGTGGCCATCAGCGTCTTCGACCTCTTCTCCATCGGCATCGGCCCGTCCAGCTCGCACACGGTCGGCCCGATGCGGGCGGCCCGGATGTTCGCGCACCGCCTGAAGTCGGAGGGACTGCTGGCCCGGACGGCCTCCGTCCGCGCCGAGCTGTTCGGCTCGCTCGGTGCCACCGGCCACGGCCACGGCACCCCCAAGGCCGTGCTGCTCGGCCTGGAGGGCAACTCCCCCCGCACCGTCGACGTCGACAGGGCCGACCTGGACGTGGAGCGGATAAACGCCGAGAAGCGCCTGCTCCTGCTGGGCGACCACGAGATCCCCTTCGACCCCGGCACCCAGTTGATCCTGCACCGCCGCCGGTCCCTGCCCTACCACGCCAACGGCATGACCCTGGCGGCGTACGACGCCGACGGCGTCCCGGTGCTGGAGAAGACCTACTACTCGGTCGGCGGCGGCTTCGTGGTGGACGAGGACGCGATCGGCGCGGACCGGGTCAAGCCGGACGACACCGTGCTGCGCTACCCCTTCCGCACCAGTGAGGAGCTGCTGCGCCTCACCCGCGAGACCGGCCTGTCCATCTCCGGCCTGATGCTGGAGAACGAGAAGGCCTGGCGCAGCGAGGCCGAGATCCGGGCCGGGCTGCTGGAGATCTGGGCCGTGATGAAGGAGTGCGTCGCGGCCGGCATGGCCCGCGAGGGCATCCTGCCGGGCGGGCTCAAGGTCCGCCGGCGCGCCGCCGCCGGGGCGCGGGCGCTGCGCGCCGAGGGCATCGGCCCGGCGAACGCGATGGAGTGGGTGACCCTCTACGCGATGGCCGTCAACGAGGAGAACGCCTCCGGCCAGCGGGTGGTCACCGCCCCCACCAACGGCGCGGCGGGCATCATCCCGGCCGTCCTGCACTACTACCTGAACTTCATCCCGGGCGCCGACGACGAGGGCATCGTCCGCTTCCTGCTGGCGGCCGGTGCGATCGGCATGCTCTTCAAGGAGAACGCCTCCATCTCCGGCGCCGAGGTCGGCTGCCAGGGCGAGGTCGGCTCCGCCTGCTCGATGGCGGCCGGCGGCCTGGCCGAGGTCCTCGGCGGCACCCCCGAGCAGGTCGAGAACGCCGCCGAGATCGGCATCGAGCACAACCTGGGCCTCACCTGCGACCCGGTCGGCGGCCTGGTCCAGATCCCCTGCATCGAGCGCAACGGCATGGCCTCGGTCAAGGCCGTCACCGCCGCCCGGATGGCCCTGCGCGGCGACGGCCGGCACCACGTCTCCCTCGACAAGGCGATCAAGACCATGAAGGAGACCGGCGCCGACATGAAGATCAAGTACAAGGAGACCTCGCGCGGCGGCCTCGCGGTGAACGTCATCGAGTGCTGACGCCCGCACCGCACTGAGACACCCCTGCCGAAGTCCCCGGTCCGCCCCCTGCCGGCCGGGGACTTCCGGCCTCATGGCCCCTCTGCTCAGCCAAGTGCCACTCGTCAACCAGCGTTGCCACCAGGTAGCACCTGGTGCCACCACCGTCCACGCTGATGGCATGACAGTGCAACCAGAGATCACTCAGCGGGATCTGCGCAGCAGATCGCGCGAGATCATGGATGCCGTCGAGGCCGGGCAGTCCTTCACGGTCACCCGCGACGGGCACCGAATCGGGGAACTTATCCCGGTCCGCCGCCGCAGGCGCTTCGTTCCTCGCGCGGAGTTCGCCGCGATGTCGCGCAGCGCGCCGGACATCTCCCTCGACGCGTTCCGTGCCGACCAGGACGCCACGGTCGAGCAGGCACCGGACGACCCATATGCGCGCTGAGCACTAACGGGGCCTGCTCGACACAACATCATGATCCTGCGCCGGTGGGTCGACCCGAGCGAACTTCCCGCCGAAATGGCCATCAGCGCGATCACGCTGGCCGAGTTGTCCGCCGGACCGCACGAAGTGCGGAGGAACGACGAGGCTCAGTTGGTCGCGCGGTCATCGGTTGTCCGCCGGGGCGGGTTGTGGGGCCTCGGAGGGCGAATCGCTCGGAGGGAGGCCGAGTTCGAGCCAGACGGTCTTGCCGATCCCGCACTCGCGGGGGTGGGCACCCCAGGCGTCGGCGAGGGCGGCGACCAGGGCGAGGCCCCGGCCGGACTCGTCCTCGGGTGCCGCCCGGCGCGGCTTCGGCATATCGCTGCTCGCGTCGGAGACCTCGACGCGCAGACGGTCGGCGTACCGGACGCAGCGGGCGGCGATGTGGCGGCCCCGGGGAGTGCGGGCGTGCCAACAGGCGTTGGTCATCAGCTCGCTGAGCAGCAGCACCGCCATCTCGGCCGTCTCGGAGGGGAGTTGCCAGGCGGCAGCCTGGTCGCGCAACAGGCTGCGGGCGCGGCCGACGCTGCGGAAGTGGCGCGGCAGGCGCCACTCGGCCTCCGGGGGCGCGGTGACGAGAGCTCTGGGCGAGGCGGGGCGCACGGTCATCAGGGTCCTTGGGACTCACAGTTGGCACTGGACGGGCCGTCGGATGTCATCCGGAAGGGGCGGATTCCGTCGATCGGCCCTCCTACGATCCCGTCACGGTCTTACTCTCAGGAGGCGCGGCGCGGGTACGGAGCGTGTTCGTACCGTCGCCGTCCCGAGAACAGGGAGTACGGGGTGACCAGCGAGGCGACTCCGCCACCGATGGCGTGGCGGTACTGTGGCAACCAGATCAAGCTCTGGCGCGAGCGGGCGGGCGTGACCCGCGAGGAGCTCGGCAAGGCCGCCGGATACGAGTACGAGACCATCAAGTCGATGGAGCAGGGGCGACGGAAGCCCATGCTGCGGGTGCTCCAGGTCGCGGACGAGATGTGCGGCGCAGGCGGCCTGTTGACCGCAGCGGCGGACTACATGAAACCGGAGAAGTTCCCCCCGCGCACGCAGGAGTTCATGGCGGCCGAGGACGACGCGATCGCTCTCCAGTGGTACGAGACCCTGCTGATCCCGGGCCTCCTGCAGACCGAAGACTACGCACGAGTTCTGATGAGCGACTTCTGCCCACCCCTGGACGATGAGACCGTCGAGGAGCGGGTGGCAGCCCGGATGCAACGACAGGAGAAGCTGACACGCAGACCGCCAGCGCTTTTCAGCTTCGTAATCTACGAGGCGGCCCTGCGGACCGGTGCGGGCGGCGCTGCGGTGATGAAGCACCAACTCCAGCACCTCGTGCAGGTAGGCAAGTTGCGCAATGTCTCGATTCAGGTACTTCCCACAAAGACGGCTGTCCAAGTCGGCCTCGACGGACCGTTCGTCCTGTTGGAGACCTCCGAGCACGAGCAGCTTGCTTATGAAGAGGGGCACGCCTCAGGTGCGTTGTACGGTGACCCGAAGAAGGTCAGTGCCTTCACTCAGCGCCATGGCATGATCCGCATGCAGGCCCTCAGTGTTGAGGAATCGGCGCGATTCATCGGCAAGTTGGCGGAGGAACTATGAGCACCCAACTGGTGTGGCGCAAGTCCAGCTACAGCGGCGGCGAGGGCGGCGCCTGCGTCGAGGTAGCCGCCACCCCCCACACCATCCACGTCCGCGACTCCAAGGACAAGGACGGCCCGCAACTGGCCTTCTCCCCCACCGCCTGGGCCGAGTTCGTCGCGTACGCCGCCCGGCAGAGCGTCGACTAGCCACTCACTCCCCCACCGGAATTCGCTGGCCAGGGCACGCCGCACCCGGCTATAGAACTGCCATGACCACCTGGCACATCGCCCCGGAAGCCTTCGACACCCCCGACGCGACCGCCCTGCGCCGCGACTACTACGACGAGGTCGCGAGCCGCTACTGGAAGCGGCCCGCGACCTCCCAGGAGATCGACCAGGGCCTCACCGACGACGGTGTCGAACTGCTCACCCCGGCCACGGGGCAGTTCGTCGTCGGCCGGTACGGCGGCGAGGCGGCCGCCTGCGGCGGGCTGCTGATGCTGGACGCCGAGCGCGCCGAGCTCACCCGGATCTACCTGCGCCCCGCCTTCCGTGGCCGGAACGGCGCGGGCCCGCTGCTGGAGCTGCTGGAGAGCGAGGCGCGCCTGCTCGGCGCCTCGCAGATGGTCCTCAACACCCGGCTCGACCTGGTCGAGGCCCGCGCACTGTACGTCCGCCACGGCTACGCCGAGATCCCGGCGTACTGCACGGGTCCGTACGTGCAGATCTGCTACGCCAAGGACCTCAGCCCGGCGGGCTGACCCCCGGTGGGCCGCCCCATGGAGCACCACCACCGCGCGGTCCGGCCGCCCCGGCCGCAGACTGCTTGGGTATCCCCGCAGAGAGGACCCGCGGTGTCCCAGACTCTCCTGCTCGCCGAGGACGACGCCGTCGAGCTGCTCGCGTACCTGGTGACGGCCGCCCGTACCCAGCTGGACGAGGCGGCCGAGTACGCCCCGCTGCGGCTGCTCACCGCCGCGGGCCGGCTGGCGGAGATGATCACCCCTCAGGCCGGCGCCGGGCTGCGGCCGTTGCTGCTGGAGGTCCGGCAGGGCTGCGTGGAGACGGCCGTCGGCGCGGATGAACCGGCGGGGTACACCGAGCGGCTGGACGCGCTGTGCCGGACGCTCGCCGCCCATCTGGTGGCCGCCCTGGACCTGGACGGGGCCGCCCGGTGAACGAGGTGCTCCGGGCCATCCGCAGCCGTCGTGTGGTGCGCGCCATGACGGCGGAGCCCGTCGAGCCGGAGTTGCTGCGCGCCGTGCTCGACAGCGCGCGCTTCGCGCCGCACGCCGGGAACCGCCGTCTGCACCACTACGTCGCCGTCACCCACCCGCCACTGCTGCGCGCGCTGCGGCTGGTCTCACCGGGGATGCTGCAGCACCCGGCTGCCGCGATCGTGGTCTGCGTCGACTGGGCCCGGGTCAGGCGTTACGGCTTCCCTGCAGCCGCCCGGGGCCCGTACGTGGACGTGGGCACCGCCGCCGCGACCATGCTGCTGGCGGCGCACGGCATCGGCCTGGGGGCCGGTCCGGTCACCTCGTTCAGCCGGGCGGCGGTGGCCATGCTGCTGGCCCTCCCTGACGAGGTGGTGCCCGAGCTGATCGTCTGCCTCGGCCACCCGGCCGCCGAGCAGCCGCCCGGGATGCGCCGTCGGGGCGGGCCCGCCTGGGACGACCTCGTCCAGTGGAACCGGGGTGGGGCCAGTGGTCGGAGCCGAACCCGTGACTGCACCCGCGGCTGAACCCACGGCGCGAGCACTCGATCGCTTTCCATGAGAGGCATGCCATTAAAGATCATTAATGAATATTCACAGGCGCCGACGTGAATTTATGCGCATACCCAAGGTTCAATAGATCGCAAACCTTCCAATCGAATTTGCTCCCGTACTGAGACCATGCGATAGTCGGACATGTCCGGACGCGCATGCGCCCGTCGACAACCCACGGCCTTCCAGCTGACCCGGTTCGGCCGTCACCCACCGCGCGGCACGCACCCCCTTGGCCAGCGCGGTGACCATGCAGGGGCCCCGACGACCGCACATCAGCGGGGCGGGGCCCCGCATCGTCCTCCGGGGCCTGCGGCCGGGCCTCAGGCCGACCGCTCGCGGATCTTCAGTTCGAGCCAGACGCCCTTGCCGCGCGGCAGCAAGTCCGCCCCCCAGCGCTCGGAGAGCGCGTCCACCAGCTTGATCCCGTGGCCGTGCTCGCTGCTGCCCGGCTCGGCCAGGACCAGGCAGGGCAGCGCCCGCGAGGAGTCGCGCACCTCCATCCGCAGCCAGCCCGGCCGCCGGCTGAGCCGGACGCTGACCGTCCGCCCGCCGGTGTGCCGGACCGCGTTGGCCATCAGCTCACCGGCGAGCAGTTCGCCGACCTCCAGCAGCTGCGGCAGCTGCCAGTCCTCCAGCACCGCGACGACGGCCCGTCTGACCACCCGGACCAGCTCCGGTCTGGACGGCAGGAAGACCTCCTGCTCGCCCGCGACCAGCTCGCAGAGCCGACTGAAGCACTCCTCCTCGAGTTGCCGAGGAGTGTGCAGCATCAGTGTCTCCGGGGCCGGAGACCGGTCGGCCGACCGGCCATCAGCAGCCAGGCCTGCTCCCGGATGTGATGCCCGTTCCGCTTCGCCCCATCCCGCCATGCGCCAATCATTGCGGAATGCAAGCGGCCGCGTACGGACAATGACGAAACGATCACTATTCATTTGGCATATGCCAGGCGCAAGTCAGCTTTGGCTAGGCCGAGCTGAGCCGGTGCCTACCACTTGCTCCAGCCGAGGTTCCAGCCGCTCAGTCCGTTGTCCGGAGCCACCTTGCCGCCGTTGGAGTTGACCACCGTGACCGGGTCGCCGACCAGCGAGGAACGGAAGAACTTCCCGGCGTTCGAGCTGTTGCTGCCGTGCTCGACGTCCTGCACCCCGATGCAGCCGTGGCTGACGTTGCGCTGGCCCATCGAGTCCACGGCCCAGTAGTTGCCGTGCACGTAGGTGCCGGAGTCGGTGAGCCGCAGCGCGTGCGGGACGTCCTTCAGGTCGTACTGCTCACCCTTGGGAGCGCTGGGCGCGGACTTCATCTCGATGTGCTCGTCCTTCGAAGAGATCACCATGATCCCGTTCCAGGAGTCGTAGCCCGGTTTGCCCGCGGTGATCGGGTAGCTGCTCACCCTCTTGCCGCCGCGGACCGTGGTCATGGTGTGCCTGGCCGCGTCGACCGTGGTGCGCTGGTCCCGGCCGATGGTGAAGGTCTGGTCGCTGTCCACCCCGCCGTAGACGCCGGGCGAGACCTGGACGTTGTTCAGCCGGTAGTGCACGGTCACCTTGGTGCCCGGCTTCCAGAACTTCTCCGGCCGGAAGTCCACCCGGTAGCTGCCGAACCAGTGGCCCTCGACCTTGCTGCCGTCGGAGGTGGTGAAGCTGATGGCCTTGTCGACGGCCGCCTTGTTCTGCACCGCCTTCCGGAAGTTGAGCGAGACGATCATCCCGACGCCGTACGTGCTGCCGCTGGTGACGTTGTCGTACGGCCCTGCGCTCTGCCGCTCGGCCGCGGCCGGCTGGGCCGCGAACGCGCCGCCCGCGCCGGCCGTCAGACCGCCGACCGCGGTCGTCAACACCAGTGCGGTGACTGCCACCCTTTGGGGCATCAACCTCATGTACCCGTCCTCCCCTGCGAGTTCGAACCGGCCGCGGCCGGTTTACCAGTTCTTCCAGTCCGTGTTCCAGCCGCTGAGGCCGTTGTCCGCGGCCACCTCGGCACCCTTGGAGTTCACCACGGTGACCGGGTCGCCGACCAGAGAGGAGCGGAAGTACTTGCCGGCGTCGGAGCCGTCGCTGCCGTACCGGGCGTCCTGCAGCCCGATGCAGCCGTGGCTCGCGTTGTAGGAGCCCATCGCGCCCACCGCCCAGGAGTTGCCGTGCACATAGGTGCCCGAGTCGGTGAGCCGCATCGCGTGCGGCACGTCGGAGAGGTCGTAGGACTCCGCCGCGGAGACGTTGCTGAGGCCCTGCGAACTCATCCTGGTGCGCTCGGCCTTCTCCTCGATGACCATGGTGCCGTTCCAGGAGTCGAAGCCCGGCTTGCCCGCGGTGATCGGGATGGTGTCGACGGTCTGGCCGTCGCGGACCACCGTCATGGTGTCCTTGCGGGCGTCGACCGTGGTCTGCTGGTCCCGGCCGATGGTGAAGGTCTGGTCGCTGTCCACCCCGCCGTAGACGTCGGGCGAGACCTCGACGCTCTTCAGCCGGTAGTGCACCGTCACCTTGGTGCCCGGCTTCCAGAACTTCTCCGGTCGGAAGTCCACCCGATCGTCGCCGAACCAGTGGCCCTTGACCACGCTGCCGTCCGATGCCTCGATGCTGATGCCCTTCAGGGCGGCGTCCTTGTCCTTCACCGCCTTCTTGAAGTTGAGCGAGACGATCATCCCGACGCCGTACGTGCTGCCGTCGTCGATGTTGTCGTGCGGGCCCGCGTCCTTCTCGGGGGTGAGGGTGCCGAAGGTGCTGTCCGCCTGGGTGCTGACGCCGTTGGCGTCACTGGCCAGCGCCGTCACCTTGTACTGCGAGGAGACCGCGAGGCCCGCCTTGGGCACCCAGCTGGCCCCGTCCGCGGATATCGCCCCGTCGACCGCCTTGCCGTCCTTGTCGGTCACCGTGACCTTGGTCAGCTTGCCGCTCGCCACCGACACCTTGAGCGCACCCGACGGCTTCACGTCGGTGGCGCCGGCCTTGGGCTCGATGTCGATCCGCGCCGCCGACACCGTCGGCTTTGGCGAAGCCGCCATCTTGGCGGCGGCCTGGTCGGAGCCGCCGCCACCCCCCGCACTGCAGGCCGCGGTGGCCAACACCAGTACCCCCGCGGTGAGTCCGCCCCGGATCCGCCTCATCTGCTCTGTCCCCCCCCTGTGAGTTGTACTGCGCCGAGACCGGCCGGCGACGGGGCCCGCGGCGTCGCGTGCCCCGTCGCCGCCCGGTCCGAGGTGCCGACGGCGCGGTCGGCCTACCAGTTCTTCCAGTCGATGTTCCAGCCGCTCAGGCCGTTGTAGGGCTTGACGTCCGGACCGACCGAGTTCTTGATGGTCACCACGTCACCGATGATCGAGTCGGCGTAGAACTTGCCCGCCGGAGTGTCGTCGCCGCCCGCGTCGCCGGGCGCGTCCCGCAGGCCGACGCAGCCGTGGCTGACGTTCTCGTGACCGAAGACGCTCGAGTCCGACCAGTTGTTGCCGTGCACATAGGTGCCCGTGTCGGTCAGGCGCAGCGAGTGCGGGACGGGGTGCTTGTACGGCGCGCCCTGCAGGCCCGGCACGGTGGAGGAGTCCATGATGGCCGAGCCCTCACGGGCCTCGATCACCATCGTGCCGTTGTAGGCCCGCCAGGACTCCGGCTCGGAGGCACCGGTACTGATCGGGATGGTCTGGACCACCTGGCCGTCCTTCTCGACGGTCATCTCGTGGGTCGAGGCGTCGACCGTGCTCTGCTTGTCACGGCCGATGGTGAAGGACTCGTCGAGGTCGCGCGCACCGTAGACGTCGGGCGCCACCTCGACGTTCTTCAGGTGGTAGTGCACCGCCACCTTGGTGCCCGACTTCCAGAACTTCTCCGGCCGGAAGTCGATGCGCGTGTCGTCGAACCAGTGGCCCTTCACCACGCTGCCGTCGCTGGCCTCGAACGTGATGTTCTTGGCCACGTCGTCCTTGTTCTTGACCGACTTCTTGAACTGCACCCGGACGATCATGCCGACACCGTAGGTGCCGTCCTTCGCCAGGTTGTCGCTGAAGTTGATGGTGTTCTCCGGGGTGAGCGTGCTGAAGCTGCTCTCGGCAGTGGCCACCACGCCCTTGTCGTCGGCGGCCTGGGCGCTGACCTTGTACTGCGAGGCGACCGCGAGGCCCGCCTTGGGCACCCAGCTGGCCCCGTCCGCGGATATCGCCCCGTCGACCGCCTTGCCGTCCTTGTCGGTCACCGTGACCTTGGTCAGCTTGCCGCTCGCCACCGAGACCTTCAGCCCGTCCGACGGCTTCACGTCGGTGGCACCGTTCTTCGGCGCGATCGCGATCTGCGCCGCCGACGCCGCCGCCTTGGACTCGGCCGTCTTGCCGCCGTCCGATGAGCCACCGCTGCCGCCGCTGCTGCAAGCCGTGGTCAGCGCCAGCGCGCCCCCGAGCAACCCGGCCACCAGGGCCCTGCGCACCGACTTCACTTTCGTCCCCTCATCACTGAATCCCAGCGGTATACACGCCGCATCCGCCCGATAAGTTGCGCCCGACACCGAGGATCGAGTCACGAAGGCACCACATCGGCCCGGCCACCCGATTCGGCGGCCGGACCCGTGCTGTCCGAACCGGCCTACCAGTTGGCCCAGCTCAGGTTCCAGCCGCTCAGACCGTTGTCCGGCTGGACCGTCTTGCCCTTGGAGTTGACCACCTTCACCACGTCGCCGACGATCGAGTCCGCGAAGAACTTCCCGGCGCTCGACGAGTCGTCCCCGCCCTTGGCGTCCTGCAGGCCGATGCAACCGTGGCTGGCGTTGGCCTTGCCGAACGCGCTGCCCCAGTAGTTGCCGTGCACGTAGGTGCCCGACGTGGTGAGCCGCATCGCGTGCGGCACGTCCGAGATGTCGTACTCGGAGCCCTTCACGTTGGAGACGGTGGCCGAGTTCATCCGGGTCACCTTCTCCTTGCTGGAGATGACCATGACGCCGTTCCAGGACGGGTTGTCGTCGTTGCCAGCCGTGATCGGGATGGTCTTGGTGCTGCCGCCCTGCTGGACCGTCATCTGGTGGGTGGCCGCGTCGACGGTGCTGGTCTTCTCCCGGCCGATCTTGAACGGCTCGTCCTTGTCCACGTCGCCGTAGACGCCGGGCGAGACCTCGACGCTCTTCAGCCGGTAGTGGATGGTCACCTTGGTGTCGGGCTTCCAGTACTTCTCCGGCCGGAAGTCCACCCGTCGGTCGCCGAACCAGTGGCCCTTCACCACGCTGCCGTCGCTGGCCTCGAAGGTGATGCCCTTGAGCACGTCGTCCTTGTTCTTGACCGCCTTGGTGAAGTTCACCGAGACGATCATGCCGACGCCGTAGGTGCCGTTGTCCGCGATGTTGTCGGTGGCGGCGGCGGTCTTCGCCGGCGAGAGCGTGGTGAAGCTGCTGGTCGCCGCGGAGACCAGCCCCGCCGAGTCCTTGGCCTGGGCGTTCACGGTGTAGGCGGTGCCGACCGCGAGCGCGGCGTCGGGCTTCCAGCTCTGCCCGTCGGAGGAAACCTTGCCGGTCACCGGCTTGCCGTCCTTGTCGGCCATCGTGACGCCGGTCAGCGTGCCACTGGCCACGGTGACCTGGAAACCGGCCGGAGCCACGTCGCTGGCGCCGTCCTTGGCCGAGACCGTCACCACGGCCGCCGAGGTCTTCGGCGCCGCCGAGGCCGACCCGCCGGCGGCGTCCCCGGAGGACGAGCCATCGGAGTTGCAGGCCGCGGTGAGCAGCAGCACGCCGCCCATCACCAGCGCGGCGCCGGCCCGCCGCCCCGCCCCGCGGACACCGCCGCGCCGAGCCGGGCCGTGGGTCATCGATATCGCGGCGCCGACCGCCTGATTGGGCTTCACTGCTGCTTTCCTCCCGGTATCCACACCGAATACACGCGTGACGCCCCCGGAAAAGTTGCACCGGGCCCGAAGATCGACCGGTCAGTGGCGGGCTGCGCAGGTCAGGATAGCTGGACCGGCTGAGTGAATCCTGGGTGGAGGTCGTGTGCACTCAGTGGACGGGCGGGGCCGCCGGACCGATCACGGTCGTCCACTGGGCCCAGGGCAGGTTCCACCCGTTGAGGCCGTTGTCGGCCAGCACCTGCACGCCCTCCTTGCCGCGCACCTGGACCACGTCGCCGACCAGCGAGTGCGTGTACAGCCAGCCGGCCGGGCCCTCGTCGTCGCCGCCCTTCGCGTCCTCCAGGCCGATGCAGCCGTGGCTGGTGTTGGCGCTGCCGAAGACCTCCTTGGGCGACCAGTAGTTGCCGTGCAGGAAGGTGCCGGACTGGGTCAGCCGCATCGCGTGCGGCACGTCCTTGATGTCGTAGTCGTCGCCGAGGCCCACGGTGTGCGAGTTCATCCGGGTCGCCTCGAACTTCTCCGAGACCACCATGGTGCCGAGATAGGTCGGGTGCTCGGAGCCGCCGGCCGAGACCGGCAGGGTGCGCAGCACCTGGGAACCCTGGCGGACGGTCAGCGTGTGGTCGTCCAGGTCCACCGTGCTGATCTGGGCCCGGCCCACGGTGAAGTGGACGTCCTTGCGCTGGATGCCGTAGACGCCGGGCGCGCCCTGCGCGTCCCTCAGCCGCAGCGACAGGGTGACCCGGGTGCCCGGCTGCCAGAACCGCTCCGGACGGATGTCCAGCCGCCGGTCGCCGAACCAGCGGCCGCGCACCGGCACCGGCGGCAGGACGTCGATCCCGATGCCCCGCTCGACGGCGACCCGGTCGGTGATCGGCCGGCTGAAGTGCAGCGAGACCGGCATGCCGACGCCCACCGTGCTGCCGTCCTCGGGGCTGAAGAACGCCGCGAAGGTGTGCTCGGGGGTGACGGTGGTGAAGGCGGTGTGGCTGACCGACCTCAGACCCCAGGCGTCCTTGGCCACCGTGTCCAGCCGGTAGGGGGTGGCCGGGGCGAGCCCGGCGTCCGGGGTCCACTCGGTGCCGTCCCGGCTGATCCGGCCGTTCAGCTGGTTCCCGCCGCGGTCGGTCAGCCGGACCGAGACCAGCCGGCCCTTCTCGACCTTCACCCTGACCGAACCGTCCAGCGGGACGTTCTGGTCGCCGTCCGCCGGGCTGGTGGTGATCACGGCGCGCGAGGACCGCGCGAAGTCGTCGGACACCGGGAGGTCGGAGCAGCCGCTGAGCAGCAGCAGCCCGAGCACCCCCGCACACCGCCCCAAGGCCCGTACCGCCGGGTGCATGCGCCGGCCCTCCCAGCTTCGGTTGTCCCGTCTCCGCCGCCCGATGCCGGTGATAACGACCGCATCGTCGGGTGGACACGAGGGAACGATTTCATTCGGCGGACGCCGGGAGGACCAGCGTAAGGAAAGAATCGTTCACGGTCCGTCACGAGACACACCGTCACGTGACACCGGCGGCCGATCAGGGAACAAGAGGGAGGCGGGGAACGGGACTCCCCGCGCTGGGAGGGTGCGGCCATGGCAGCGTGGCAGGAGCTGGGGCAGAAGGCCCGTCGACGTGCGCCCGGCAGAGCCCACCCGGGCGGCACCACCCCGCCACCCGCAACCGCCGCCCCCTGGCCCGGTAGCTGGCAGCCGCTCGGAGCCCGCTTCCGCGCCGGCCCGGCCGGACGCCGGGGCACCAACTTCGCGCTCTGGGCGGCCGGGGCCGAGGCCGTGGAACTCTGCCTGTTCGACGAGGACGGCCAGGAGACCCGGCACACGCTCACCGAGCAGACCTTCCAGACCTGGCACGGCTACCTGCCCGGCGTCCTGCCCGGCACCCGCTACGGCTACCGGGTGCACGGCCGCTGGGACCCGTGGACCGGCGCCCGCTGGAACCCGGCCAAACTGCTGCTCGACCCGTACGCCCGCGCCATCGACGGCCACTACACCAGCCACGACGCGGTCTGCACCGCCGTCCGCAACTGGCCCGAGCGCGAGGTCGCCGACACCGTGAGGGACAACCGGGACTCCGCCCCGTACGTGCCCAGGGCCGTGGTGGTCCATGACGACGACGACTGGTACGACGACCACCGGCCCAAGACCCCGTGGGCCGAGACCGTCCTGTACGAGCTGCACGTCCGGGGCTTCACCATGCGCCACCCGGGTGTTCCACCGGAGCTGCGCGGCACCTACGCGGGCCTGGCCCACCCCGCGGCGCTGGAGTACCTGGTGGACCTCGGCGTCACCGCCGTCGAACTGCTGCCGGTCCACCACCACGTCAGCGAGGACCACCTCCAGCAGCGCGGGCTCACCAACTACTGGGGCTACAACACGCTCGGCTACTTCGCCCCGCACGCCGGGTACTCCGCCTGCGGCAGCCGGGGCCAGCAGGTCGGCGAGTTCAAGCGGATGGTGCGGGCCCTGCACGCGGCGGGCATCGAGGTGATCCTCGACGTGGTCTACAACCACACCGCCGAGAGCGGTGTGATGGGGCCGGCCCTCTCGCTGCGCGGCATCGACAACACCGCGTACTACCGGCTCGACCGAAGCCGCCGCGGCTACGCCGACTACACCGGCTGCGGCAACACCCTGGACACCCGGCAGCCGCAGGTGGTCCGCCTGATCACCGACTCGCTGCGCTACTGGGTCACCGAGATGGGCGTGGACGGCTTCCGCTTCGACCTCGCCGCGGCGCTCGCCCGGGGCGGCGACGGCGTCGACATGCACCACCCCTTCCTGGCCGCGGTCTCCCAGGACCCGGTGCTCAGCCGGGTCAAGCTGATCGCCGAACCCTGGGACGTCGCCCCCGGCGGCTACCAGGTCGGCGGCTTCCCCCCGCTGTGGGCCGAGTGGAACGACAAGTACCGCGACACCGTCCGGGACTTCTGGCGCGGCGCCCGCCGCGACGTACGGGAGCTGGGCTACCGGCTCTCCGGCTCCTCCGACCTCTACCAGCGCGGCGGGCGCCGGCCGTACGCCTCCGTCAACTACGTCACCGCCCACGACGGCTTCACCCTGCGAGACCTGGTCTCCTACCAGTGCAAGCACAACGAGGCCAACGGCGAGGACAACCGGGACGGCACCGACGACAACCGCTCCTGGAACTGCGGCGCCGAGGGCGAGACGCCCGACCCCGCCGTCCGGGACCTGAGGCACCGCCAACTGCGCAACATGATCAGCACACTGCTGCTCTCCACCGGCGTCCCGATGCTCACCGCCGGGGACGAGCTCGGCCGCACCCAGGGCGGCAACAACAACGCCTACTGCCAGGACAGTGCGGCCAGTTGGCTGGACTGGTCACTGCTGGAGGACCCGGACTGGCGGGCACTGCACGACGTGACCGCCCGACTGATCCGGCTGCGGCGGGAGCACCCGGTGCTACGGCAGCGCGCCTTCTTCTCCGGACACGCGACGGTGCCCGGCGGGCAGCAGGACCTGACCTGGTTCAACGCGCGCGGACGGGAGATGACCGAGGCGGACTGGTTCGCGCCGACCGCCGTACTCGGCATGCTGCTCTCCGGCAGCGCGATGTCCGAACGGGACGAGCACGGCTGCGCGCTCACGGACGACAGCTTCCTGTTCCTGCTCAACTCCGGTCCCCAGAGCCTCCCCTTCACCCTCCCCGGCGCACCCTGGGCCACCGCCTACGAGTCCGTCCTGGACACCGCCCGCCCCGAGCTCACCAGCTGCACCCACCAGGCCCTGACCACCATCCAACTCGCGTCCCGCTCCTGCCGGTTGCTCCGCATCGACGCGGACCAGCCGCCCATGCCCGCGCGGAACGGCGCAGCCGGCACCCCGTCGCCGTAACGGTCCCGGACTAGGCCTTTCTGAATCCGAAGCCCGGTGTGACCATGGCCAGTTCATGTCGTCCGGCCCGTAAAACCAGATGAGAAGTGGCGACCGCCGCGCCTACCCTCTGCGCGATGGCCACGAACCAAACCCCCGTTCCCGTCCACCGGTCCACGGTGCGCTCACTGCTGCGCCTGTGGCCCTACGCGCGCGAGATCCGCTGGCGGATCGCCGGCTCGGTCACCGCCGCGCTGATCGCCTCCGGCAGCGTGCTGGTCGTACCACTGGTGCTCCGCGCCATCGTGGACGGCCCGATCGCCGACCACGACCTGCACGCGCTCTGGCCGCTGGCCGGAGTGCTCCTGCTGCTCGGTCTGGCCGAGGCCGGACTGTTCGGCGTCCGCCGGCTGCTCGTGGCCCGCCCGCTCGCCCGGGTGGAACAGGCCATGCGCGGCGACCTCTACGCCAAGCTCCAGCGCCTGCCGGTCTCCTTCCACGACCGCTGGCCGTCGGGGCAGTTGCTCTCCCGGGCCACCTCCGACATGTTCACCATGCGGCTGTTCCTGGCCTTCCCGCTGGTCTTCCTGATCGTCAACTCGCTGGTCTTCCTGACCGGTACGGTGCTGATGTTCACCCTGGACTGGCGGCTCGGCCTGATCACCCTGCTGCCCGCCGTACCGCTGGTGATGCTCACCCGCCACTTCGAGAGCAAGTACGCCGCCCTCGCCCGCCGCGCCCAGGACCAGACCGGCGACCTGGCCACCGTGATCGAGGAGTCCATCCTCGGCATCCGGATCCTCAAGGCCTTCGGCCGCCACCGCACCATGGCCGAGCGCTTCCGGCAGCAGGCCCGCGAACTGCGCGGCACCGAACTGGCCAAGGCCGACCAGCTGGCCAACCTGTGGGCCGTGATCGTCGGCCTGCCGGAGATCGCCCTCGGCTTCGCCCTCGCCCTCGGCGCGGTCCGGGTCGCCGACGACCAG
Organism: Kitasatospora sp. NPDC032150; assembly: GCF_055579945.1. NCBI lineage: Bacteria > Bacillati > Actinomycetota > Actinomycetes > Kitasatosporales > Streptomycetaceae > Kitasatospora > Kitasatospora sp. NPDC032150. The sequence goes on from NZ_JBVIMH010000036.1 coordinate 72,460, forward strand.
CTCACCGCCGGCACCCTGGTCGCCTTCCTCTCCACCGCGCTCGCCCTGCGCTGGCCCGTCGAGTCGCTGGGCTGGCTGCTCGCGTACGCCAACGAGGCCGCCACCGCGACGGACCGATTCTTCGAGGTGATGGACGAACCCGAGCACGCCGACCAGCCCTCCGGCCACCCCGCCGAGGCGGACCGGGGCATCCGGTTCAGCGACGTCCGCTTCCGCTACCCGGACGCCCCCGCCGACTCCCCCGACCTGCTGTGCGGGATCGACCTGCACATCCGCAGCGGCGAGACGATGGCCCTGGTCGGGGCGACCGGCAGCGGCAAGACCACCCTCACCGCGCTGCTCCCCCGGCTCTACGAGGCCACCGGCGGCCGGATCACCCTGGACGGCACCGACATCAGGGACATCCCCCGGCAGCAGCTGCGCGAGCTGGTCTCGGTCGCCTTCGAGGAGCCGACGCTGTTCTCGGCCACGGTCCGGGAGAACGTGCTGATGGGCTCGCCCGGCGCCGACGACGACCGGCTAGCGGCCGCCCTGGCCACCGCCCAAGCGGGCTTCGTCGACCGGCTGCCCGCCGGGGTCGACACCCAGGTCGGCGAGCAGGGGCTGAGCCTCTCCGGCGGCCAGCGCCAGCGCCTGGCACTGGCCCGCGCGGTGGTCGGCGAACCCGGCTTCCTGGTGCTGGACGACCCGCTCTCCGCACTGGACGTGCACACCGAGTCCCTGGTCGAGCAGGCGCTGCGCCGGGTCCTCGGCTCCACCACCGCGCTGGTGGTGGCGCACCGGCCGAGCACCGTACTGCTCGCCGACCGGGTCGCGGTCCTCGACCGGGGCCGGATCGTCGCCGTCGGCACCCACCAGGAACTGCTGCAGAGCTCGCCGGTGTACCGCGAGCTGATGTCGGGCGCGCCGGCGCCGAAAGCCCCCGCGCTCGAAGGGAGCCCCGCCTGATGACCACCACCGTCGAACCCGCGAAGTCCGCTCCGGACACGGAGGACGTCAGCGAGGCCGACCGGCTCCCGCCGGTGGCCGAGGACGAGGGCGAGGACATCCCCGTCCCGCCCGGTGCCGCCCGCGCCCTGCTGCGCGAACTGCTCGGCCCGCACCGCGGCCGGATCGCCGTCGCGATGCTGGCGATCCTGGTCCAGCAGGCCGCGCTGCAGTCGGGCCCGCTGCTGGTCGCCGTCGCGATGGACCGGGGCATCCCGGCGCTGCGCCACCACGACAGCGGCCCGCTGGTCGCCGTGATCGCCGCCTACCTGGGCTGCGGTCTGCTGAGCACCGCGCTGCAGTGGGCGTTCATCCGCCTCAGCGGCCGGATCAACCAGGACATCCTGCTCGACCTGCGCGGCCGGCTCTTCGAGCACGCCCAGCGGCTCAGCCTGGACTTCCACGAGCGCTACACCTCGGGCCGGATCATCTCCCGGGCCACCAGCGACGTGGACGCCCTGCGCGAGTTGCTCTCCGAGGGCCTCCAGGAACTGCTGACGGTCATCCTCTCGGTCTGCTACATCACCGTGGTCCTGCTGGTGATGGACTGGCGCCTGGGCCTGGCGGCCCTGGTCTCCTTCCTGCCGATGTACCTGGCCATCCGCTCGTTCCGGCACCGCTCGCTGCGGGTCTACCGGCGTTCCCGGACGGCGTCGGCCGAACTGATCGTCAAGTTCACCGAGACCATGAACGGCATCCGCCCGGTCCAGGCGTTCCGCCGCGAGGCCGCCAACAACGAGAGCTTCGCCGCCGCCAACCGCCACTCGGCCGTCGCCACCGCGGACAGCCTGCTGGAGATGGCGCGCTACGTCGGCAGCTCCCGGGCCACCGCCAACACCTGGATCACCGGCGTGGTGGTGCTCGGCGCCTTCCTGGTCAACGACGGCAGCCTGGAACTCGGCGTACTCACGGCCTTCGTGCTCTACCTGCGGCGGCTGTACGACCCGATCGACCAACTGGCGATGTTCCTGAACAGCTACCAGTCGGCGGCCGCGGCCCTGGAGAAGATGGCCGGCCTGCTCGCCCACGAGCCCGCCGTGGCCGAGCCCGCCTCCCCGGTCGCCCTCAAGGCGGGCGGGCGGGTCAAGGGCCGCGAGGTGGCCTTCGAACAGGTCCGCTTCGCGTACCGGACGGGCAAGGAGGTACTGCCCACCTTCGACCTGGTGCTGCCCGCCGGGCAGACCACCGCCGTGGTCGGCGCGACCGGGGCCGGCAAGTCCACCCTGGCCAAGCTGCTCGCCCGGTTCTACGACCCGACCGGCGGCCGGGTCACCCTGGACGGTGTCGACCTGCGTGACCTGTCCGCCGCCGACCTCCGGCGCGGGGTGGTCATGGTGACCCAGGAGTCCTTCCTGTTCTCCGGCACGGTCGCCGAGAACATCGCCATCGGCAAGCCCGGTGCCTCCCGCGAGGAGGTCGAGCAGGCGGCCCGGGAGATCGGCGCCCACGAGTTCATCGCGGCACTGCCCGACGGTTTCGACACCGACGTCCGCAAGCGCGGCGGCCGGATCTCGGCGGGGCAGCGGCAGCTGGTGGCGTTCGCCCGCGCCCTGCTCGCCGACCCGGCGGTGCTGATCCTGGACGAGGCCACCTCCTCGCTGGACGTGCCGGGGGAGCAGGCGGTGCAGCGCGCCATGCAGACCGTGCTGGCCGGTCGGACGGCCGTGATCATCGCGCACCGGCTCTCCACGGTGGAGATCGCCGACCGGGTCCTGGTCATGGACCAGGGCCGGATCGTCGAGGACGGCGCCCCCGCCGAACTTATCGACGGACGGGGGCGCTTCGCCGACCTCCACCACGCCTGGCGGGAGAGCCTCGTCTGAGGAACCGGGCTGCCGCCCCGCCGGTGCCGGCTACCTGAGCAGGCCCGCGTCCATGCCGGCCGTCTCGGCGGGGAGGGCGACCAGGCCGGGCTCGGCCGGGGAGGCGAGCAGGCGGTGGGTGGGCAGCACGCGGACGGTGTAGCCGAAGGGACCGGTACGGGAGAGTTCGAGTGAGCCCTCGTATCGGTGCCGGCCGTCGAGGTCGGCGCCGCCGGTCGGCTTGAGCTGCAGCACGACGCCGTCGGAGATCGCGTCGGACTCGTCCACCCGCCCGGACACCACCTGCACCTCGACGTCGGCCGGATCCAGCCGGCCGAGCGAGACCTGGACCCGGAGGGTGAGCGTGGAGCCCAGCTCCTGGGCCTCGGCCAGCCCCTCGGCCTCGACGTGCTCGACCCGCACGCCCGGCCACCCCTCGCGGACCCGTGCCTTCCACTGCGCCAGCTCCCGCGCCCCGGCGCACGAGGGCTCGCCGAGCACCACCGCGCCGCTGAGCTCCCGCCGGGCCGCCGCCGCCGGCGCGTACAGCCGCTCGACGTACTCCCGGACCATCCGCCCGGCCAGGACCTTCGGACCTAGCGTGACCAAGGTGTGCCGGACCATGGCGATCCAGCGGTGCGGCAGCCCGTCCGCGCCCCGGTCGTAGAACCGGCCGGCGACCTGGTGCTCGATCAGGTCGTAGAGCGCGGCGGCCTCGAGGTCGTCCCGGCGCTCGGCCTCGGAGCTGTCCGGGTCGAGGGCGGAGCCGATGCCGTCGGCGGTCGGGATGGCCCAGCCGTTCTGGCCGTCGTACCACTCGTCCCACCAGCCGTCCAGGATGGAGAGGTTGAGGCAGCCGTTGAGGGCCGCCTTCATCCCGGAGGTACCGCAGGCCTCCAGCGGGCGGAGCGGGTTGTTCAGCCAGACGTCGCAGCCGGGGTAGAGGTGCTGGGCCATGGCCATGTCGTAGTCGGGCAGGAAGACGATCCGGTGCCGGACCGCCGGGTCGTCGGCGAACGCGACCAGCTGCTGGATCAGGCGCTTGCCGCCGTCGTCGGCCGGATGGGCCTTGCCCGCGACCACGATCTGCACCGGCCTGGTCGGGTGCAGCAGCAGCTCCCGCAGCCTGCCCCGGTCCCGAAGCATCAGGGTGAGCCGCTTGTACGACGGGACCCGCCGGGCGAAGCCGATGGTGAGCACGTCCGGGTCCAGCACGCTGGAGACCCAGCCGAGCTCGGCCTCACCCGCGCCGCGCTGGCGCCAGGAGGCGCGCAGCCGCTGCCGGGCCTCCTCGACCAGCTGGCCGCGAAGGGTGCGGCGCAGCTCCCAGATCTCGCTGTTGCCGATCCGCTCCAGACCCGTCCAGCGCTTGGCCTCACCGGTCATCAGGGCGTCCTCGGCGCGCTCCAGGCCGATCTCGGCGGCGCCGGCCTGGAACACGGCCGGGTCGATCCAGGTGGGTGCGTGGACGCCGTTGGTGATCGAGACGATCGGGACCTCGGCGGCGTCGAATCCGGGCCAGAGCCCGTTGAACATGGACCGGCTGACCTGGCCGTGCAGGGTGGAGACCCCGTTGGCCCGCTGGGCCAGCCGCAGGCCCATGGCGGCCATGTTGAACAGCTTGGGGTCGCCGCCCTCCCAGCTCTCGGCGCCGAGGGCCAGCACCTGCTCGACGGGCACCCCGGGCAGCGCGGCGTCGCCGCTGAAGTGGCGGGCCACCAGATCGCGGTCGAAGCGGTCGATCCCGGCGGGGACGGGGGTGTGGGTGGTGAAGACCGTGCCGGCCCGGACGGCCTCCAGGGCGGCGGCGAAGTCCAGACCCGGCTCGGCGGCGTCCTTCCGGTCGATCAGCTCGCGGATCCGCTCGACGCCGAGGAAGCCGGCGTGGCCCTCGTTGGTGTGGAAGACCTCGGGTTCGAGGTGGCCGGTCAGCCGGCAGTAGGTGCGCACCGCGCGGACGCCGCCGATGCCGAGCAGCATCTCCTGGAGCAGCCGGTGCTCGCTGCCGCCGCCGTAGAGGCGGTCGGTGACGTCGCGGTCGGCCGGGCTGTTGGGCTCGATGTCGGAGTCGAGCAGCAGCAGCGGCACCCGCCCGACCTGGGCCTTCCAGATGTGGGCGGCGAGGGTGCGCCCGGCCGGCAGGGCCAGGTCGACCCGGCAGGGGCTGCCGTCGCTCTCCCTCAGCAGGCTGACGGCCAGCTCGTCCGGGTCGAGCAGCGGGTAGCGCTCCAGCTGCCAGCCGTCCCTGGAGAGCGACTGGCGGAAGTAGCCGTGCCGGTAGAACAGGCCGACGCCGATGATCGGCACCCCGAGGTCGCTGGCGGCCTTGAGGTGGTCGCCGGCCAGGATGCCGAGCCCACCGGAGTACTGGGGCAGTGCGGCGGCGATCCCGTACTCGGGTGAGAAGTAGGCGACGGCGGCGGGCAGCGGGCCGCTGCGGTCGCCCAGGGGTGCGGCGGACTGGTACCAGCGCGGTCCGGTGAGGTAGTCGCGCAGGTCGTCGTGGAGGTCGCCGAGTCTGCGCAGGAATCGGCGGTCGCCGGCCAGCGCGGCCAGCCGGGTCGCCGGGACCTCGCCGAGCAGCCGTACCGGGTCCTCGCCGACCGCGGCCCAGACCTCCGGGTCGACGGAGCGGAACAGCTCCCTCGTCTCGGGGTGCCAGGACCAGCGGAGATTGAGCGCGAGTTCATGCAGCGGCTGGAGTTGTTCGGGCAGGACGGTGCGGACGGTGAATCTGCGGATTGCCTTCACGGCGTGAAGCCTAGACCCCTGCACTGAGGTGACTAGTCGTCAACTGTCGTATTGCGCACCCGTTCGGGCTATTGATGAGATCACATTCGGCGCACAGGGCCACACGGGGCGCGCGGGGGCGCGTGTCATGGCCCAGCTGCGCTCCAGGCGCATGAACAGCCGGGAACAGCTCCGTTTCCGCTGGCCGATATGCCCCTGCCTACCGTCCGAAATCACGTGCTTACCCATACGCAGGGCTTGCCGGTGGTGCGAGGATGCACAAAGGTCGTTGGTGCTGCGGGAAGTGCGATCCGGGTGGCGCCTCCCTGCTGCCCCACGGCCGGAGATCCATGCGTTGACGAACCATCAAGCGCCTTCGTAGCCCATTCGGCCTCAGCCGCCGTCCTCACGCGTGTCCTGGCTCATGATCTGCTCGTTCACGGGTGGGTCGGGTCACTCCGGGGCGTGCTCCGAGGGCTGCGCGCCGGGACGCGCGCACGGCGGCGCGGGCAGGTCTTCCAGCCGGCCGTACGTACGTCTTCCCCCACACCCACGTAGTCCTCCCGGTACTTCCCCGGCCCCGCACGGCCCGCGGGAGCTGCCGCCGATCTCGGGCAGGAGTTTGGCATGCACGGCGACACACGGGACCAGTCCATCTCGGTGGCGGGCGGCCCCGATACACCCTCAGAGGCGGAACCGCCACTGCCGTCTCCTCGTGCGGCGGCCAACCGGGACGCTGACCGTCAGACTCCTGATCAACGGACCCCGCGCGGGGCCGCCGCCCGGAAGGCCGCGACGCCTCGCGAGCCGGCGCCCCGGGCCTCCACCGCCCGTAGGGCCCCCGCCCGCAAGACAGAGAGCGACACCGTGATCGGCCGCATCCCCGTCCTTGACGTCACCCCCCTGATCGACGCCGGGCGCCGTCCGGCGAAGGCCGTGGTCGGGGAGAGTTTCCTGGTCACCGCCACCGTCTTCCGCGAGGGCCACGACGCGGTCAACGCCAACGTGGTGCTGCGCGACCCGCGCGGCCGCAGCGGCCCGTGGACGCCGATGCGCGAGCTGGCGCCCGGTACCGACCGCTGGGGCGCGTACATCGCCCCGAGCGCCCCCGGGCGCTGGACCTACCTGGTGGAGGCCTGGTCCGACCCCGTCGAGAGCTGGCGCAAGACCGCCGCGGTGAAGCTACCCGCCGGGATCGACACGGCGCTCGTCCTGGAGGAGGGCGCGAACCTGCTGGAACGCGCCGCCGCAGGCGTCCCGAAGAAGGAGGGGCGCGCGCACGTCCTCAGCGCCGTGGACGCGCTGCGCGACCCCGGGCTGCCCCCGCTCAGCCGGCTGGCCGCCGCCCTCGCGCCCGAGGTGACCGAACTGCTGGCCCGCTACCCGCTGCGCGAACTGGTCAGCGCCTCCCGACCGCTGCCGCTCCAGGTGGACCGGCAGCGGGCGCTGTTCGGGTCCTGGTACGAGTTCTTCCCGCGTTCGGAGGGCGCGCTGGTGGACCCGGACGGCAACGTCCCGCCGG
>NZ_JBVIMH010000037.1:0-13812 GCF_055579945.1 Kitasatospora sp. NPDC032150
TGGCTTCTTCTTCCCCATGCTCTCCATGATGGACATCATCCTTACCGGGGCCGAAGCCCCTGATCAGGGGTGTCCGTCAAAGCGAATCAAGCCCACCCCCTCGTCCGTGACGAACAGGGCCTGCCCTGACACTTCGCCGTCAGCCGTCCGGACCGAGGTCACGGCGACGCGCCGATCGACGATGATCGCCCGGCCGAACGAGTTGCTCGTCCGGATCTCGGCGCCTCGTTCGGTCATCGTTTCGGCCCATCGAGCGGTCGGGCGGTCATGTCGGGCGTTGGGCAGGTAGAGAGTGCGCATCTTCGCCCCGCGTGCCAGCACCCCGAGGTCACGTTCGTAGCTGATCGCCAGGACGTGGGCTGGCCGGGGCCCGGTCGGTTGAGCGGTCATCAGCTCGGTCTGGCAATCGCCGCACTCGCGGCCGGCGCCGCACTGATCATCGGGGCGGCACTCTCACTCGGCGCCACTGACGATGGCGCCGTCCAGCGCATCGCCGACTCTGTATGGACTGCCGTCGCCCCGGGCACCACCCCGACCAGCCAGCCGCCGGCCAGCCTTGATGACTCCGTCTGGACCTGACCGATCCGTCACAACGCCCGGCCGACTCGCGGATGAGGCGGGTCGGCCGGGCTCATGAACCCCCAATCGGAGTGCCCGGCGGAAACGGGCGCTACGTGGGGAACCTATGGGGCCGATGGCTGCTCGGCGTGGGAGTCGCGCTGGGCATCCTACTGACCCCTCTACCGCTCGACACCCCGCCGCCCAGCGGGGATCGGCGGTCGACGCCAGGGAAGAACCTGACCCCCCTCTCTCCTGGCCAACGAGGCGCCCCCAGCCGCACGGTGCGACTGGGGGCGCTTCTCGTTCATCGTCCCCCTTGACCTGGGACAACGCCTTGATCATTTAGGGGGAATTTTGGGGCCGCCCTCGTGTATCGAGGGTGTAGCAAGACTGTCTGAGACTGTAGGCAGACTGCCAAACGAGAAACGGCCCAAGGGTCTGGGATACCCCTGACCTGGGCCGTTTCCTGCATCAGTACTGCTCTACGAGGTGGGCGCAGACGGTTTCGAACCGCCGACATCTGCTTTGTAAGAGCAGCGCTCTACCGCTGAGCTATGCACCCGTGCCATGACGCGCACCGGGCGACCCGGAGGCGTACGACGAAGGACAAGAATACCCCGCTCTCGGGGTGGTTCGCCGCAGGCTTCGCGTGGGAGGGGGGCAGAGGGTTGGCAGGGGGGTGATGGGGGGCTGTGATGATCCGCAAGAATGAGGTGGATCGGGCGTTCGGTGCTGAGCAGGGAGCGGTGGCGTGAGGGTGGCCGGCGGTGGCGGCGGGCGAGGCAGCTGGTGGCGGCGGAGCGACAGCGTGCGTGAGGAGGCCAGGGCGGCCCGGAACGCGGCGCAGGAGGCGTTCTACGAGCTGGACACGGCGCAGCGCGAGGTCGAGCTGGCCGTGGAGACGGTGCGAGCGGTCGGGGAAGGGCAGGCCGCACAGCAGGCGCTCGCCGAGTACCGGCAGATCTCCGCGCAGGTGAACGAGGTGAGCACCGAGTATCTGGCGGCGCTGGACGCGTACGACCTGGACGCCGAGGGTCTGGACGCCGCCACCGCTGCCCGGGCTCGCCAGGTGCTGGAGCAGGCGCACCGCCGGATCGACGGTGAGCGGGCCGAACTGGCCAGGTATCTGGGGCGGGTGCAGCCGCTGCTCCAGCAGGCCGAGGAGCAGCTGGTCCGGGTCACCCCGGCGGTCGGCAGGGCCAAGCAGTCCCTTCTGGCGGCGACCAATGCGCTGGAGGCCGTACGGGCGGCGGGGCTGCGCGCGGACGATCTGGCGGCGCTGCTGGCCGAGCTCGCGCCCGAGCTGACCCGGCTCAACGAGGGCGCCGCCCGGCACGGGGTGGCGGCGACGCTGCGGCGGGCGGAGGACGTGGCGCTGCGCGCGGACGCGATCCGCTCCTCGGCCGAGCAGCGACCGGCGAAGGCCCGGGAGATCGACCAGCGGGTGGCCAGCCTGCGGACCAGGATCCAGGCGCTGGAGACCCGGGCGGGTACGGTCGGGCCGGTGCTGAGCGAGCTGCGGCGGCGGTTCAGCAGTGAGTGCTGGCAGGACCTGCAGCGGGTGCCGGAGGGGACGGCCGAGGCGGTGCGGGCAGCACAGCAGAAGCTGGCCGAGGCGGTCCGGGCCCGGGAGGAGCAGCGCTGGGCGGACGCGACCGCGGCGATCGGTACGGTGCGGGCACTGCTGGAGACGGCGGACGGCTCGGTGGCGATGGTGCACGACCGGCTGCGGCAGCTGAACGAGGTGTCGGCCGATCCGCAGCGGGAGATCGAGCGGAGCCGGTTCGCCCTGCGCGACGCCCAGCGGCTGGCGATGACCGGGCGGCAGGCCCCGGACCCCCGGCACGCCGGTCCGCTGGATGCCGCGGTGGTCCGGCTGGACCGTGCAGTGGCGACGCTGGAGGCTTCCGGACGGCACCCGGACTACTGGCACTTCCTCACCGAGCTGGCGGGGGTCCGGGAGACCGCCGCCCAGGTGGTGGCAATGATCCGGGGCAGCCACTGAGGCACCCATCGGCCGGGACGCCCCCGGGACGCCCGCGGTCCAGGGCAGCCGCCAGCCGGGCTCGGTGGACGATCGGGCAGGGTCCCGGGATGGGCAGCCGCCGACCGAACCGACCGGGCAACCGCGTAACCGGGCAAGGGGCGGTCCGGAGACGGGAGGCCCGTGTCCCTGCCGGGCCGAGCGGGCGGCCCGGCAGGGACTCGGAGACCGGCGCCGCGCAGGACTGCGGCCGGACCGCCCCGCTCGGTACGCTGCGGGGTATGCCACGCTACGACTTCCGCTGCCGCTCCTGCGGGGCCACCTTCGAACTCCGGCGCACCATGGCGCAGGCCAATGACCCGGCCGTCTGCCCGGAAGGGCACCCTGACACCGTCAAGCTGCTCTCCACCGTTGCGGTGACGGGTGGTTCGGCCGCCGCCGCGCCGAGGCCGTCCGCCGGGGGCGGGGGCGGCGGGTGCTGCGGCGGAGGCTGCTGCGGCTGAGCCGGTCGACCGGGGGCGAGCCTCCTCCGGGCTGCCGCGACCGAGGCTCGCCGTAGAGCCGCTCGCCGTGAACCTCACGACCCCACGACCCCACGACCTCACGGCCTCGACCGCGGCAACCTCGTCAGCCCCACCGCCGACCGCCGTGCTCACCCTCCGACGGTCACCCCCGCCCCGGTCCGGACCCGGGCCAGGAACCGGCGGACGATCTCCTCACCGGCAGCCACCCCTACCTGGGCGAGGGCGGTGACGTGCGGGGCGGTCCAGCCGGAGTCCGCGAGTTCGCCGTGGCCGGGGCGCCAGGCCTGGTCCGCGGCGAGCAGGAGGTCGGCGTCGAGCAGGGAGTCGCCGGCGGTGAGGACGGTCGCGGCACCGGTCCGACGCCCGACCTCGGCTAGGGCGGCGCTCTTGGTGAGCGGAGCGGGCACCGCGTACACCTTGCGACCCTGGAGGGAGACCGTCCAGCCGCGTTCGGCGCACCAGCCGGTGAGTTCCGCGAGCCAGCCGTCGGGCAGCTCGGCGCGCTCGACCACCAGGTAGGCGAAGAGGTGGTCGGCGGTGCGGCGCTTGTGGGTCCACTCTGGGTCGGCGACGACGGCGAGGTGTCGCACCACCTCGTCCAACGGCGCGCTGCCGGAGGCGAGTCGGGACTCCACCTCGGCCCGCCAGTCCCGGTCGGGCACACCGTTCACCAGCAACTGGCCGCCGTTGGCGCAGATCGCGTACGCGGGAATCCAACCGGGCGTCGGCCCGGGCAGGTTGACCCGTTCGTACTGGGCCTTGGTGCGGGTGGTGGCGGGTACGAAGAGCGCCGACCCGGTGAGTTCGGCGAGGAGCCGGGCGGACTGCTCGGTCATGAAGGAGATCGCGCGTCCCTCGTGCACCTCGACCGAGACCAGCCGGGGTGCCAGGCGGTCGGGGACGTCCAGGGCGAGGGCCCGGTTGGAGTAGATCAGGGTCCGGTCGAGGTCGCTGGCGACCAGGAACCGAGGAGTCGTCGGACTCTCGGCGCTGCTCATCGCGCTGCTCATCGGCCTGCTCATCGGGCTGCTCACTCAGACGTCCTCCGCGTTGACTTCCGCACTGGTTACCGCACTGCCAGCCGTCTCGGCCACCCGGGCCACCGCGCTGCCGGCCGTCCCGGCCACCCCGGCCACCCCTGCCACCCCTGCCACCGCACGGATCGCCGTGCCGTCGGCGCCGGTCGCACCACGGCTGAACCGGGGGTGGATCAACCCGACGCAGCTGTACGGGAGCTCGTCGACCTCCTCGACGGGTACGCCGCGCTGGTCCGCGAGCAGCCGTACGTGGTCGAGGTCGGGACCGGCTCCGCGCCGTGCGAGGACCCGCCACGGGACGCGGCGGAGCATGACCCGGGTGGTCTCGCCGACGCCGGGCTTGACCAGGTTGACGTCGCCGATGCCGTACTCGGCGCTGATCCGCTCGACCGCGGCCCAGCCGGCCCAGTCCGGTGTGCGGTCGTCATTCGCGGCGGTGAGGCGTGCGGCCGCGGCCTCGGCCTCGGCCCGGACGGCGGCGAAGTGCACGGTCACGGCGGCGAGGAAGTCCGACGAGACGTCGGCACAGGCCAGCTCGCGGTAGAACTTCGCACCGTGGAACTCGTCCGGTCCGATCAGGTCGGCGCGCAGCACCGTGCGTGAGACCAGGCCGGAGACCGTGGAGTTGAGGCAGGCGGAGGGGATCAGGTAGTCCTCGCGGGTGCCGAAGGTGCGCACGCAGCGACCGGGATCGGCGAGTACGGCGAGGTCGGGGTTGAAAGGCGTGCCCTCCAGAGCCGCGGCGAGTTCGCGGGTGATGGCGCCCTTGCCGGTCCAGCCGTCCACGAACACCACGGCCGTCGGGTCGTGGTGGGCGGCGAGGTGGCGCAGCGCGACCTGGTCGATGCCCCGGCCGCGCACGATGGAGATCGTGTAGTGCCGGGTGTCCAGGCCGTGGGCGAAGGCCAGCCAACGGCGGATCAGGATGCCCACCGGGGTGCCGGCCCGGGCGAGCGAGGCGAGGACCAAGCCCCGGCCGCGCTCGCGGACCAGGGTCTCGGCGACCGTGCCGACGGCCAGCGCGACCCGGCTGGCCGAGGCGGCCAGCGCCTGCCGGAACAGCTCCTGGTACTCGGGGCTCGGTTGGTACTCGACCGGCAGCGATTCGGCGTAGTGCGCGCCGCCCGACTGCACCGCCTCCTCCCGTTCCTCCGTCGGTGCCTCCAGCCGGACTTCGGAGAGGTCCTTGAGCAACCAGGTGACCTCCTCGGCGGAGTACGAGGAGAAGGCGGGTCCGAACAGCGGACGCGCGGCGGGCGGTGTCCCGGGACCGAGCAGGGTTCCGGGTACGGACGGTGTTCCGAGCAGTGGGCCGGCAGCAGACATCAGAGCCTCAGGAGGGGGTGTACGGGTCGATCGTCGGGCAGTGGGGCGTCGTCACGGTGTCCGGGGGCGGTACGAGGGCAGAACAGCGAGCACCACCTGGTCGGTGACCCGGCGCAGCTGCTGGAGAAGTGCCCGCTCGCCCCGGTGCAGGGCTGGGGTGTCGGCCTGCTCGTCGACCACCAGGACGATGGCGTCGAAGCGGCGGTCCGGGTCGCTCCCGGGGGCGACGTTGTAGGCGTAACGCTCCGTCGAGCGGTCGGCGGGGTCGTCGTGCGCGGGGAACGCGAGCCGGGTGCGGATCGGGTAGCCGGGGTCGTCCACGGGCAGTACGGGCGAGCGGGTGGTCGTGGAGAACCGGATCCGCGTGCCCGCCCCCAGGTGGACGGCGAGTTGGCCGGCCAGCCGCAGTGGAACGTACATCAGCTCCTCGAAGCCGAGCACCAGGATCCGCCGGTGTCCGTCCAACGACGGCGCCAGCTCGGCCGCGAGTCTGGGCAGCGCCGTCTCCAGCGACCGGCGGTGTTCGCGGGTGAAGCCGTGGCGGCCGCCTTCCGGCAGGCCCTCGGGCCAGTCGAGCCGGGCGCGGACGACCGGTGCGGGCGGGCCGTCGGGCGGGCCGTCGCCGGGGTCGGCGGCGGCGATCAGCTCCTGGGCCCTGGGCAGCAGGTCGGCGGGCAGCTCGACGCCGCCGACGGCGGTGGCCACCAGGTCGACCCGGGCGCCGAGTTCGGCGGCCGCCGCGGCCAGGGCGGCCCGGTCGGCCTCGGTCCGCAGGTCGACCAGGGCGACCACGACGTAGCGCGGGCGCGGGTGGTCGGCGTGCAGGGCGCGGATGGTGTTGAGCACGGTCCTGCCGGTGGAGAACTCGTCGTCCACCAGCACCAGCGGACCGTCGCCCGCGAGGAAGTCCGGGTCCTCGGGGAGCAGCAGGTGCGAGGTGGCGTGCGAGTGCTCTTCTTCGAAGCCGCCGAGCGGTGTCACGCCCTCGACCGGGCGCCGGGTGGAGTGCAGGTACGGGGCGCCGAGGCCGTCGGCGACGCTGTGCCCGAGTGCGGTGGCGGTCTCCGCGTAGCCGAGCACGACCGCCCGCCCGGCCTCCTCCTCGCCGAGCAGCTCCCGCACCCTGCGGCCCAGCTCGACACCTGCCGCGTGCACCGTGGTGGGGTGCTGCGGAACGTGCTTGCCGAGCACCTGGGAGACCAGCAGGTGGGCGCGCCGGGGGTTGTTCGCCCGCAGGGCGAGGCCGATCAGCCCGGGCAGCGCGGGCGAGCCGGTGAGTCCGAGGCCGAGCCGGTCGGTGACCCACCGGCCGGTCCAGGGGGCGGGTTCGACGTGCGGTACTGCGATCAAGTCTCCTACTTTCACGGGCGCTTCGCGACCGGCGGGTTCAACCGCCGGGCAGCTGTGCAAGGGTGTGGGGGTTCGGCCACGGCACGCGGATACGGGGTTCGGCAGCGACACTCGGGTACGGGGCTCGGCCACGGCACGCGCGGATGCGGGTTCAGCCCCGGATCGCTGCGCCCAGCAGCTCGGCGAAGCTCACGTCCTCCCGGGCGACGCCGAACGCCTCCGCGCGCAGCAGGACCCGCTCCGCCCAGGCCCGGTGCGGTTTGGCCTCGTTCATCTTGTTGGTGTACGCGGAGCGGGAGACCCCGCCGCCGTCCCGGTGCCGGTCGAGGATGTCCAGGGCGTCCGAGTACTCCTCGTGCGTGACCACCGAGAGGGCGTGCACCGCCGGGACGTGGCTGGGGTGGATGCAGGTCTTGCCCAACAGGCCGTTGGCGCGGTCCAGTTCGATCTCCCGGAGCAGACCGTCCAGGTCGTGCTCGATGAGCTGCTGCCGGACGCCGAGGCCGCCGAGGGGCTCTCCCCGGTCGGAGGCCGGGAGCGGGTCCGCCGCCAGGAAGGGGGTGCGGCGCAGCTGCGGCTTGAACATCCGCTCCTGGACGGGGAAGTACTCCCACACCGGCCCGGTCACGGTGTGCCCGGTGCCGTCGGCGCGGCCGAGGACGTTGACCACGTCGCCGATCACCCCGGCCACCAGCGCCACGTCGTAGGCGGTCAGGTCGGGCGAGCGGCGCAGCCCGTACGCGGAGCACAGGTCGGTGACACCGAGCCGGACCGCCAGGATCCGGTCCCGGAACTTGTCCAGCAGCCGCTCTATGCCGAAGAGTTGCTCGCGGCGGGACTCCAGGTGGGCCAGCTCGGGGGACTCCAGGACGGGCATCGCGAACAGCCGCCGGCCGCAGTGCTGCTCCGCCTCGGTGAGCGCCTCGAGGAAGGGGCTGCCGCTCTCCTCGGTGAACTTGGGCAGCACGTAGCCGGTGAGCAGGTCGATCGCCGGACCGAGCCGCCTGGTGAGGTCGGTGAGCTGCTCGGGGGTGCGGACCCGGACGAAGAGCAGCGGGGAGCCGGCCGCTCCGCCCGAGCGCAGCCCGGTGAGCTGGCCGACCAGGTTCGCCTCCGCGTCGGGCACCTCGTGGTCGGCTATCGCGTCCTCCAGGCAGAGCACCATCGAGACCACTCCGCGCGCCGCCTGCTTCCGGATGTCGGCGACCAGGGTCGGCCTGGTGGCCGGGCTGTAGAGCGTCCCGCCGAGCGCAGTGGCGAGCACCGCCGCGTCGCTGTCCCGGTCGAAGGAGGCCGGCTGCCGCAGGAAGAGCCGGTCGCGTACGTCGTCGGCGAGATGGCCGAAATGGCGCAAAATGCTCTCCATGGGTGGGCAAAACGGCGGCGAAACCTGGGGTCGTGGTGATACTCGCATCTAGTAGACGGTCCGCCCGGTCGGAAAGTTCGCGACCCCGGGTCGGCGCTCTCCGCACGGGCGGGGCCCGTCGGCCGACTATCGTACGGACGGATTCGGCCAGCCCCGGCCGCAAAGCGCGGAACTCCCCCGGGCCCTGACGGTATCGCCACCGGGACACCACCGCGGCCGGCCCGCCCTGCGGGACGGCACGGCGCACCCGCGTTGTCCCTGAGTGCGGAGAAGCGGCAGGATGGTGCGCTATGACGCACGTGATGGCCAAAGGCGCCAACATCCCGCTGACGGCCGCCGCCGTGCGCGCCGTGCTGCACTGGGGCACGCGACCGGGGACACCCGACGTGGACGCCTCCGCACTGCTGCTCGGGCCGGACGGCAGGGTCCGCTCTGACGCCGACTTCGTCTTCTACAACCAGCCCGACCACCCCACGGGCACGGTGCGGCACCATCCCAAGCAGCAGACGCCGGACGGCGGTGCGATCTGGGACACCGTCGAGGTCGACCTCGCGCGGCTGCCGCCCGAGGTGGACCGGGTGGTGCTGGCCGGGTCGGCGGAGGGCGGGGCCTTCCCGGCCGTCCCCGACCTGCGCCTGGTGCTGCACGACGCCGCCGCGCCGGAGTCGGCGCCGGTCGCCGAGTTCAGCGTGACCGACACCGGCGAGGTCACGGCACTGGTGGTCGCCGAGCTGTACCGGCGCAACGGCACCTGGAAGTTCCGGGCGGTCGGCCAGGGGTACGCGGCCGGCCTCGCCGCGCTGGCCACCGAGTTCGGGGTCGCCGTGGAGGAGTCGGACGACTCCCTGCAGGAGCCGCTCGCCGCCGCTCCCCCCGCACCGGAGGCTCCCCCGGCCGCCACCCGGGCCGAGACGGACGACGAACCCGACAGCTGGACGCTGGCACCCGCCACGCCGCTGCCGGTACCGCCCGCACCGGCACCGGCGGTGCCTCCGGTGCCCACCACCGCGCCCACGCCCACGACGCTGGCGCAGCAGCAGCCCCTACCCCCCACGGCACCGCCGCCTCCGCCCCAGCACGCGCCGCAGCAACCCGGGTACGGCTACCCGCCGCAGCCCGCTCCTCAGCCGACGTACGGCCACCCGCAGCAGCCGTACCCGACCAACCAGACCATCGGCTACGGCCATCCGTCACCCGTGCCGCCGCAGCCGGGGTACGGCTACCCACCGCAGGCCGGGCCGCAGCCCGGGTACGGCTACCCGCCACCGCAGCAGACCCAGCCGGGCGGGTACGGCTATCCGCAGGCGCCGGCCTACCCGCAGCAGCAGCCGCACCAGCCGCCGCTGCCGCCCCAGCAACCGCAGCAACCGCCCGCCCCGCCGCAGGCGTTCACGCTCCCGCCGCAGGGCCCGCAGTTCCAGCCCCGCTGACGCCGCACCCGCGACACCACGGCACCGGCCGCGCCGCGCACTACTCGGAGCCCGCGGCCGGTGTCTTGTAGCCGCGCTGCCACTGCATCCCGAAGCCGTACAGCCGGTCCAGGTCCGACTGGAAGCCGTGCACGTACCGCACTTCACGGCGGATCGTCAGCTGGTTGTCACCGTCGTTCTCGATCAGCACCACGGCGCACGAACGGGCCTGCGGCGCACGCTCGTCGAGGCTGATCTCGATCCGCGGCCCGCTCTGCGGCACGATGGTGAGCGTCGCGTGCGTGCTGTCGAAGGCGGGCGTGTCGTCGTAGATGTACACGAAGATCAGCAGGCGCCGGAACTGGTCCTTCTTCTCCAAGTTGATGTACATCGTCTCGCCCGAGGGCGCGCCGTAGACGTCGTCGCCGCTCAGCTTGATGTACGGCGGGCGCTGCAGGTCGCCGAAGTACTTGCCGAGCGGCTGCACCACGCCCCTGGTGCCGTCGACGAGCTCGTACATGCAGGCGAGGTCGAGGTCCACGTTGACCTGCTCGGACTGGTAGGCGGCGGGCTCCATCGGGCGCAGGATGCGGGGGTCGAAGAGCCGGCGCAGCGCGCTCCTGGCGGCGGCGCGCGAGGCCGTCCGGGTGGTCCAGTGCAGGTTGACGTAGAGGTAGCCGGCGGTGGCGGCGGGGCCGGTGATCGCGTGCTGCGGCTGGGACTTGGTCAGTGTGACCTTGTACTGACCGCCGCCGGTGTCGAAGGTCCTGCGGTCCCCGCGCAGGAACTCCCAGACCGAGACCATCCCGTCCTCCCCACACCCCGCCGGGCCCTCATCCGGACCCGGCCGATCCATTCACCACCCGACGGGCCCATCGTGCCCGAAGCGGGCCCGCCGTCGCCATACATCCCTACCCAGCCGCGCGGCATCGCAGGCAGCCGCGCACCCGCCACCCGGGGTCCGGCCCCGGTCGCACAATCCGACGGTACGTCAACTTACGTACCGTGGACGGCCCTGGGACGCGATATCGTTCAGCCGCACAGGTGAACCTGCCCTGTCCGTCCCGTTCCGTTTCCCCGTTGCTGCACCGAACTGCACCGACCTGCGGAAAGCCGAGGCCCCCGCCGCAATGAACCTCTCCTCGATACAGCTGGTCTGGGCCGTCGTCGGCACCGCAGCGCTGCTGTTCGCCGCCGTCCTGTTCGCCGTCCTGCGCTTCAGGGGCACCAAGTCCGGTGACGGCGGGGATTCCTGGGAGCGCAGCGAGGAGCGCCGCCGGCGGAAGGAGGCGGTGTACGGGATCGCCTCCTACGTGCTGCTGTTCTGCTGCGCGGGCGTCGCGGCCGCGCTCTCCTTCCACGGCCTGGTGGGCTTCGGCGAGCAGAACCTCGGGCTCTCCGGCGGCTGGGAGTACCTGGTCCCGTTCGGTCTGGACGGCGCGGCCATGTTCTGCTCGGTGCTCGCGGTCCGTGAGGCCAGCCACGGTGACGCGGCGCTCGGATCCCGGTTGCTGGTCTGGCTGTTCGCCATCGCCTCGGCCTGGTTCAACTGGGTGCACGCCCCGCGCGGCGGCGGCCACGACGGCGCGCCGCAGTTCTTCGCGGGCATGTCCATCTCGGCGGCGGTGCTGTTCGACCGCGCGCTCAAGCAGACCCGTCGGGCCGCTCTGCGCGAGCAGGGCCTGATCCCGCGCCCGCTGCCGCAGATCCGGATCGTCCGCTGGCTGCGCGCACCGCGCGAGACCTACGCGGCCTGGTCACTGATGCTGCTGGAGAACGTCCGCAGCCTGGACGACGCGGTCGAGGAGGTCCGCGAGGAGCGGCAGGCCAAGCTGGAGGCCAAGGCCCGTGCCCGCAGCGCCGATCGCCGCGAGCGGGCCGAACTCAAGGCCATCGCCCGCCAGGGCAGCCTGCTCGCCCGGGCCCGGGGTGGCCGGCAGGTACAGGTCCCGGCCCTCGCCGCCGCCCGGGCCGGCGACGGCCAGACCGCTACGGAGCCTGCACTAGCGGGGAGCACCGCCCTCACCGTCGAGAGCGCACCGGCCGTCGAGCAGCACTCCGCCGTGGCGAAGTCCCCCGCCTTCCAGGCACTCCCGGCCGTCGACCTGACCCCCGAGGACGACACCCTGGCCATGCCCAAGTTGGACTCGCTGGAGCGCAAGCTGCGCGCCCTCGAGAAACAACTCGGCTGACCGCTGAACGCCGAACGGCCCCCGGAGCACAGGGCTCCGGGGACCGTTCGGCGTTCTCGCCGGGGGGATCAGCCCGTGGCGCCCTCCAGCGCCTGCTCGCGCCGGTTGCGCAGCACCGAGGAGGCCAGTGCGGCACCGATGAAGGCCACACCGATCAGGCCGGTGACGATCTCCGGGATGTGGTACTTGATCGAGGCCAGCAGGATCAGCGCCAGCGCACCGATCGCGTAGTGCGCGCCGTGCTCCAGGTAGACGTAGTCGTCCAGGGTGCCCTTGCGGACCAGGAAGACCGTCAGCGAGCGGATGTACATCGCGCCGATGCCCAGGCCCAGGGTGATCATGAAGATGTCCTGGGAGATGGCGAAGGCGCCGACCACACCGTCGAAGGAGAACGAGGCGTCCAGCACCTCCAGGTAGAGGAAGAGGAAGAAGGCGGCCTTGCCGCCGATCTGGACCAGCGACTTCCCGGTGCGCTCGGCGGCCTCCTCGGCCTCCTCCTGCTCCTCCAGGCCGGACTCGAAGACGCCGGAGAGCCCGCCCACCGCGAGGTAGGTGGCGAGACCCAGCAGACCGGCCAGCAGCACGGTCTCGGCGTGCGCACCGGCGAAGAGGTTGGCCGCCAGCGCGAGGGCCACCAGGGCGATCACCGAGGAGAGCGCCTCCAGCTTGCCGATCTTCTCCAGCGGCTTCTCGATCCAGTTCAGCCAGTTGAACTCCTTCTCCTCCAGCACGAAGTCGAGGAAGATCATCAGCAGGAAGATGCCGCCGAAGGCCGCGATGGCGGGGTTGGCCAGCTCCAGGTACTGGCCGTAGGTGTGACCGTCATGGGTCTTGCCGGAGTCGAGCGCCAACTCCACGACGGTGGCCGGGTTGAGGTGCGCGGTCAACGCGACCACCGCCAGCGGGAAGACCAGCCGCATGCCGAAGACAGCGATCAGCACACCGACGGTGAGGAAGATCTTCTGCCAGAACGGGTTCATCCGCTTCAGGACGGTGGCGTTGACGACCGCGTTGTCGAAGGACAGCGAGATCTCCAGGACCGAGAGGATCAGCACGACGCCGAAGCCTTCGGCACCCCAGATCAGGCCGGCAGCGAGCAGACCGGCGATCGTTATGGCGAATGACCATCCGAATGTACGGAGGAACACGGAGTTAGCACCTTTCAAATACTGTACGCAGAGCTGCTTTACTCTACGTTTACGCCGAAATCGAGAGCAATTCCGCGCAGCCCGGACGCGTAACCCTGGCCCACCGCACGGAACTTCCATTCGCCCTGGTAGCGGTAGAGCTCACCGAAGATCATGGCCGTCTCGGTGGAGGCGTCCTCGGTCAGGTCGTAGCGGGCGATCTCCTGGTTGTCCGTCAGGTTCACCACTCGGATGAACGCGTTGCTGACCTGGCCGAAGTTCTGCATCCGGGCATCGGCGTCGTAGATCGAGACCGGGAAGACCACCTTGTCGACCTGCGGCGGGACGAGTTCGAGGTTGACCACGACCACCTCGTCGTCGCCCTCGGCGCCACCGGTGAGATTATCGCCCAGGTGTTCGACCGAACCCTCGGGGCTGCGGAGGTTGTTGTAGAACACGAAGTACTCGTCGCCCATCACCCGGCCGCCGGCGCAGAGCAGGGCGCTGGCATCCAGGTCGAAGGGCGCACCGGTGGTGGAGCGGGCGTCCCAGCCCAGGCCGATCTGGACCCGCGTCAGGTTCGGCGCGGCCTTGGTCAGCGAGACATTGCCACCCTTGGCGAGCGTGACGCTCATGGCTGTTCTTCCTCCCTAGTCCCCGTTCCCGGGGCTGTGTCCGGCACGCTGCACGGGATTTCGCGCAGCGCACGGGGCCGCCGGCCGGGCGCATTAAAAGATGTACGCCCTCGCGGCCCGCAGCGGGTGCTCCTGACCCACTGAACTTGCTGAACTCCGGTCCGGTACCGCACGGAGCATCTGACCCGGGAACAGCAAGGGCCGGGGGGGGGGGGGGGGGGAACCCCCCCCCCCCCCCCCCCCCCAACCCCCCCCCCCCCCCCCCCCCCCCCCCCCCCCCCCCCCCCCTTCCCCCCCCTCC
>NZ_JBVIMH010000037.1:13822-79022 GCF_055579945.1 Kitasatospora sp. NPDC032150
GGAGCTCTATAGGGGCAGGGGGGGGGTCCCGGTTACCGGGGAAGTTTGGGGGTTTGTGTTCGGGACGGAAGGGGCCACTGCGCATGGGAACAAAAGGGGGGGGGGGTGGGGGAGAAAAACCCCCCCCCCCCCCCCGGCCCCAAGATTATTCACCCGGCCCCCCGCCGGGCACACACCCGAGCCCGGGTCAGACGTTCACCCCGAAGTCCTGGGCGATACCGCGCAGGCCGGAGGCGTAACCCTGGCCGATGGCACGGAACTTCCACTCCGCGCCGTTGCGGTAGAGCTCGCCGAAGACCATCGCGGTCTCGGTGGAGGCGTCCTCCGAGAGGTCGTAACGGGCGATCTCGGCACCGCCGTTCTGGTTCACCACGCGGATGTAGGCGTTGCGGACCTGACCGAAGTTCTGCTGGCGGGTGTCCGCGTCGTAGATCGAGACCGGGAAGACGATCTTCGCGACGTCGGCCGGAACGGCGGCCAGGTTGACCTTGATGGCCTCGTCGTCGCCCTCGCCCTCACCGGTCAGGTTGTCACCGGTGTGCTCGACCGAACCGTCCGGGCTCTTCAGGTTGTTGAAGAACACGAAGTTGCTGTCCGAGCCGACCTTGCCGGCCTCGTTGCAGAGCAACGCGCTGGCGTCCAGGTCGAAGTCGGCGCCGGTGGTGGTGCGGACGTCCCAGCCGAGGCCGACGACCACGGCGGTGAGGCCCGGGGCCTCCTTGGTGAGCGAGACATTGCCGCCCTTGCTCAGGCTGACACCCACTGGTCCTCCAAGAATCGTGCTTTCTCCGACAACGGCCCGATCGTAGGACCGGTTCCCGCCCGACGCGGCCATCCGGCCCGGCGCGTCAGCGAACGCGCCGGGCCGGGAGGGCTCGACGGCCGGAACGGAGCGCTCGTGTCAGAGCGCGTCGATCGCGGCCAGGTACTCCTTGGTGTCCCGGGCGTCCGGCAGGCCGTTGACGACCGACCAGCGCACCACACCGGTCTTGTCGATCACGAAGGTGCCGCGCACCGCGCAGCCCTTCTCCTCGTCGAAGACGCCGTACGCCTTGGAAACCTCGCCGTGCGGCCAGAAGTCCGACAGCAGCGGGTACTCCAGGCCCTCCCTGTCGCCGAAGACCCGCAGGGTGAACGGCGAGTCGCTGGAGACCGCGAGGACCTGCACCGAGTCGTTCTGCAGGCGGGGCAGCTCCTTCTGGATCTCGCACACCTCGCCGGTGCAGACACCGGTGAACGCGAACGGGTAGAAGACCAGGACGACGTTCTTCTCGCCCTGGAAGTCGGAGAGCTTGACCAGCTCGCCGTGCTGGTTCTTCAGCTCGAAGTCCGGAGCCTTGGTGCCGACCTCGATGGCCATGCGGAGACCTTCCTAACCGGATGCCGCGGCCCAGACGGCCGGGCGACTACCGGCATCCTTGCATCCGCGCGACCCGCTTCGGCCCTGCGGGTGAGTGCCGTCCCACCACCCGGGCCGGGTTTCGCCCTGGGTGAACAGCACCCCGGACGCCCCCTGTGCCGAATGGTGCACCAGCGCCGAGAACGACGGGCGACGGGCGACCGACGGAGGAGGGAACTCCGGAGATCACCACCCCGAGACGAAAGGGGGTCCCCCCGGCCGGAGGCTGGGGGATGGGTCCCCCCGGCCGGAGGCTGGGGGATGGGTCCCCCCGGCCGGAGGCTGGGGGATGGGTCCCCCCGGCCGGAGGCCGGGGGCGGCGCGCCGGTGCCGGAAGCGACGAGCGACAGGCGGCCGACGGAGGAGGGGGCGCCGGAGGGCGGCGCGCCGGCACCGGGTCGGAGCGCCCGGCGGCGAGCGGACGAGTTTGCAGCCCCGAAAACGGCCGGACCCCGCCGGAGGAAGCTCCGGCGGGGTCCGGGACGCAAGCGATACCCGGGCCCGGCGCCACGGCCGGTGCCCGCAGCTCGCGGCCGAGGTCAGCGGCGGCCGCTCTTGGCAGCCTTCGGCGAGGCGAGGCGGGTGCCCATCCAGTCCTTGGCCACGCTCACCGAGCTGGTCTGGGAGAGGCCGGCCGTCCGGGCGGCGTCGTTGATCTCGTGCGCCTCGACGTGGCCGTCCCGGCCCGTCTTCGGGGTCAGCAGCCAGACCAGGCCGCCCTCCGCCAGGTACTCCAGTGCATCGACGAGGGCGTCGGTGAGATCCCCGTCCTCCTCGCGGTGCCACAGCACGACGCCGTCGGCGACGTCGTCGTAGTCCTCATCGACGAGCTCGGTGCCAGTGATGTCCTCGATGCCCTCGCGGAGCTCCTGGTCACTGTCTTCGTCATACCCGAGCTCCTGGACGATCTGGCCCTCTTCGAAGCCCAGACGGTGCGCCGGGTTGGACTTGTCCGCGGGGTCCGCGGTCGCGCTCACGGGAATAACCTCCAGTATTCGGCTCGGCATTCATGCCGAGGCTGTGGCCGTAGTCCACACGTGCGCGGCGGTTCGCGCAAGTACCCGCCCCCCGATCCCACCCAAAGGTTGACGTGTCGCGGCGGGACACGCCGTGGAATGTGTCGGTAATCACACCGATTTGCCCTTTTCTGCACCCCCCAGGGATGCTGCGGGCGGGCGGCCGCGCAGGCCGGAAAGCGCCCAGGATGCGAACGCATTTCGGGGTAACCACTCCGGCGGGCGTAGAGTCTCCTGTTGGCCCTCACCCCGACCGACCGCCACCGGGCGGTCGGACATCAAGGTCGGACCACCTCTTCGTAACAACCGGTGGTGCGCGACGGCGGCAGCGATGCCCATGTCACACACCATCCGACCTGAACGCACCAGGGAAAATCAAGCCCTGGTACGGAATGGTTACCGATCGGTAGAGATGACGGATCTCCGAGTTGCGGTACACGATGGAGGCGGCGCGACACACCTCAGTTACGTCCGACAGTGAAGGAACAGCGTGGCTTCCGGATCCGATCGCAACCCGATCATCATTGGCGGCCTTCCGAGTCAGGTCCCGGACTTCGATCCCGAGGAGACCGCGGAATGGCTTGAGTCGCTTGACGCGGCCATCGACGAGCGGGGGCGCGAGCGTGCCCGCTACCT
Source organism: Kitasatospora sp. NPDC032150 (assembly GCF_055579945.1). Classification (NCBI taxonomy): domain Bacteria; kingdom Bacillati; phylum Actinomycetota; class Actinomycetes; order Kitasatosporales; family Streptomycetaceae; genus Kitasatospora; species Kitasatospora sp. NPDC032150. Next base: position 16,874 of record NZ_JBVIMH010000037.1, read on the forward strand.
GATGCTGCGGCTGATCGAGCGCGCCCGCGAGAAGCGTGTCGCCGTGCCCGAGATGCGCAGCACGGACTACGTCAACACCATCGCGACCAAGGACGAGCCGTTCTTCCCCGGCAACGAGGAGATCGAGCGCAAGATCCTGAACGCGACCCGGTGGAACGCGGCCGTGATGGTCTCCCGCGCCCAGCGCCCGGGCATCGGCGTCGGTGGCCACATCGCCACCTTCGCCTCCTCCGCGTCCCTGTACGACGTGGGCTTCAACTACTTCTTCCGGGGCAAGGACGCCGAGGGTGAGTCCGGCGACCAGATCTTCTTCCAGGGTCACGCCTCCCCCGGTATCTACGCCCGCGCCTTCCTGCTGGACCGACTGAGCGAGCAGCAGCTCGACGCCTTCCGCCAGGAGAAGTCGAAGGCCCCGTACGGCCTGTCCAGCTACCCGCACCCGCGGCTGATGCCGGACTTCTGGGAGTTCCCGACCGTCTCGATGGGCCTCGGCCCGCTCGGTGCCATCTACCAGGCGCGGATGAACCGCTACCTGGAGCACCGCGGCATCAAGGACACCTCGCAGTCGCACGTCTACGCCTTCCTCGGCGACGGCGAGATGGACGAGCCGGAGTCGCTCGGCCAGCTGTCGCTCGCCGCGCGCGAGGGCCTGGACAACCTGACCTTCGTGGTCAACTGCAACCTGCAGCGCCTCGACGGCCCGGTCCGCGGCAACGGCAAGATCATCCAGGAGCTGGAGTCGCAGTTCCGCGGCGCCGGCTGGAACGTCATCAAGCTGATCTGGGACCGCACCTGGGACCCGCTGCTGGCCCAGGACCGCGACGGCGTCCTGGTCAACAAGCTGAACTCGACCCCGGACGGCCAGTTCCAGACCTACGCCACCGAGACCGGCGAGTACATCCGCGAGCACTTCTTCGGCGGCGACCTGCGCCTGCGTGCCATGGTCGAGAACATGACCGACCAGCAGATCCAGCACCTGGGTCGCGGCGGCCACGACCACCAGAAGATCTACGCCGCGTTCAAGGCCGCCCGCGAGCACAAGGGCCAGCCGACCGTCATCCTCGCCCAGACCGTCAAGGGCTGGACGCTGGGCCCCAACTTCGAGGGTCGCAACGCCACCCACCAGATGAAGAAGCTGACGGTCGAGGACCTGAAGCGCTTCCGCGACCGGCTGCACCTGCCGATCACCGACAAGCAGCTGGAAGAGGGCTACCCGCCCTACTACCACCCGGGCAAGGACTCCGAGGAGATCCAGTACATGCACGACCGCCGGCGTGAGCTCGGCGGCTACGTGCCGACCCGCAAGGTGCGGCCGCGCCAGCTGGTGCTGCCCGGCGACGACGCTTACAAGGGCGTCAAGAAGGGTTCCGGCAACCAGACCATCGCCACCACCATGGCGTTCGTCCGGGTGCTCAAGGACCTGATGCGCGACAAGGGCATCGGCAACCGCTTCGTGCCGATCGCGCCGGACGAGTACCGCACCTTCGGCATGGACTCGCTGTTCCCGTCCGCCAAGATCTACAACCCGCTCGGCCAGACCTACGAGTCGGTCGACCGCGAGCTGCTGCTGGCGTACAAGGAGTCCCCGACCGGCCAGATGCTGCACGACGGCATCTCCGAGGCGGGCTGCACCGCCTCGCTGATCGCCGCCGGTTCGTCCTACGCCACCCACGGCGAGCCGCTGATCCCGGTCTACGTCTTCTACTCGATGTTCGGGTTCCAGCGCACCGGCGACCAGTTCTGGCAGATGGCCGACCAGCTGGCCCGCGGCTTCGTGATCGGCGCCACCGCCGGCCGCACCACGCTGACCGGTGAGGGCCTCCAGCACGCGGACGGCCACTCGCAGCTGCTCGCCTCGACCAACCCGGGCGTCGTCGCGTACGACCCGGCGTTCGGCTACGAGATCGCGCACATCATGCAGGACGGTCTGCGCCGGATGTACGGCTCCAGCGCCGAGCACCCGCACGGCGAGGACGTCTTCTACTACCTCACCGTGTACAACGAGCCGATCCAGATGCCGGCCGAGCCGGAGAACGTCGACGTCGACGGCATCCTCAAGGGTCTGTACAAGTACAAGGACGGCGGGGCCGGCCAGATCCCGGCGCAGATCCTCGCCTCCGGCGTCGCGGTGCCGTGGGCCCTGGAGGCCCAGCGCATCCTCGCCGAGGAGTGGAACGTCAAGGCGGACGTCTGGTCGGCGACCTCCTGGAACGAGCTGCGGCGCGACGCGGTCGAGGCCGAGGAGTTCAACCTGCTGCACCCGGAGGAGCCGCAGCGCGTCCCGTACGTGACCGCCAAGCTCCAGGGCGCCGAGGGACCGTTCGTCGCCGTGTCCGACTGGATGCGCGCGGTGCCGGACCAGATCTCGCGCTGGGTGCCGGGCCAGTACCAGTCGCTGGGTGCCGACGGCTTCGGCTTCGCCGACACCCGCGGCGCGGCCCGTCGCTTCTTCCACATCGACGCGCAGTCGGTCGTCCTCAGCGTGCTCACCGAGCTCGCCAAGCAGGGCAAGATCGAGCGTCACGTGCTGAAGGACGCGATCGACCGCTACCAGCTGCTCGACGTGGCCGCGGCCGACCCGGGCGCGGCCGGCGGCGACGCCTGATCCGTACCAGCGGCCCCGAGGGCCGGGCTCCTCTCCGGGAGCCCGGCCCTCGGGCGTTTCCTGGGCCTGGCGGCGCGCCCGGGTCGCCCGGTAGGCGCAACAGCGGGAGCCCGGCTACCGGGGCGGTTGCAGAATCGTTCCGGGCTCACGACGCCGACGGAGGACGCCATGCACGAGGAGATCATCGCCAGAGCCGAGTTCCTGCTCACCGAGCTCCGCCTCTCGCCCGGCGAGGCACAGACACAACTGCGGTACTGGTTCCCGGAGTTGGAACTGGAGGAGCGGGCCAGGTACATCCGCACCGCGACCCGGCGGGCGACTCCCCCGGGAAGTGGGGAACCGCGTGAGCAGCCGTGCAGCGCAGTGGATTCCTCCGGCTGACCGTCCTCGAACGCGCAAGGGGCGCTGAACCGGGAAGGGTCCCCCCGGCCGGAGGCCGGGGGAAGGGTCCCCCGCACGCGTGACCGGGCCGGTCACGCGTGCGGTTGATCGAGCGCCGCCCCCGCGCCCCTGAAGGCGCTCTCCCGGCAGCGGACCGCCGCCGGTGCCGAGCGGGTTGCCCCGGTGCTAGATGTGCACCGCGGGCCCCGCGTCGTTGCTGCCCCGCTTGGTCAGCAGGCCCAGGAGCGCCGCCGCGAAGGCGATCACCGCGGCGACCCCGAAGGCCATCGACATCCCGCTGACGAAGGAGCCGTGCACCGCCTCCGCCATCGCGTGCACCGCCTGCTCGGGCGTGCCCTGCGGAGCCGGCGGCGCGATGCCGAGCTGGGCGGCCTGCTTGAGCTGCGCCCCCTGCGCGCCCTCGACCGGCGGCAGCCCCGCCTTGGCCCAGTTGCCGGGCAGCGCACTGCTGACCTTGGAGGCCATCACCGCGCCGAGCACGGCCGTACCCAGGCTGCCGCCGACCTGCATCGCGGACTGCTGCAGACCGCCGGCCACCCCGGACAGCTCCATCGGGGCGTTGCCGACGATGACCTCGGTGGCGCCGACCATGACCGGGCTGATGCCCAGGCCCATCAGCACGAACCAGAGCGACATGACGCCCGCCCCCGAGTGGGTGTCCAGCGTGGACATCCCGTACATGGCGAGTGTGGTGAGCAGCATGCCCGCGACGATCGGGATCCGCGGTCCGACCTTGCCGATCGCGGCACCGGCCGCCGGCGCGCCGATGATCATCATGCCGGTCATCGGCAGCAGATGGACACCGGCCTGGACCGGGGTCATCCCGTGCACGTTCTGCAGGTAGAAGGTGACGAAGAAGATCGCGCCGAAGAAGGCGAAGGCCATCAGGATCATCAGCAGCGTGCCCGCCGAGAGCGGCACGGAGCGGAACAGGCTGAGCGGGATCAGCGGCTCCTCCGCGCGGGCCTGCCAGAGCGCGAAGAGCACCATGGCGAGCAGCGCGCCGCCGAGGAACAGCAGCGTGCGGGTGTCGCCCCAGCCCCAGCTCGGGGCCTTGATGATGCCCCAGACCAGCGCGAACATCGCCGCCGACAGCAGCACGATGCCGGGGATGTCGAAGGACTTGGCCGCGTTCTCGACCCGTACGTCGCGCAGGATCCACAGGCCGAGCAGCAGAGCCGCCACGCCGACCGGGACGTTGATGAAGAAGACCGACTGCCAGCTGACGTGCTCGACCAGCAGGCCGCCGACGATGGGCCCGGCGGCGGTGGAGGCGCCGATCACGCCGGCCCAGATGCCGATCGCCATGTTCAGCTTCTCCGCCGGGAAGGCCCCGCGCAGCAGGCCGAGCGCGGCGGGCTGGAGCAGCGCGCCGAACAGGCCCTGCAGCACCCGGAAGGCGATCACCGTCTGGATGTTGCCGGCGAAGCCGATCGCAGCCGAGGTGGCGGCGAAGCCGGTCGCGCCGACCAGGAAGGTCGCCTTGTGGCCGAAGCGGTCGCCGATCTTCCCCGCGGTGATCAGGAAGACCGCGAGTGCCAGCAGGTAGCCGCTGGTGACCCACTGGATGTCGGCGGGCGAGGCGCCGAGGTCGGTCTGGATGACCGGGTTGGCGATGGCGACGACGGTGCCGTCCAGGGCGACCATCATCACGCCGACCGCCACGGTGAGCAGGGTCAGCCACGGATGGCCCTTCAGGCCGTTCCGCTCCCCCGGCGGACCGCTGCGCTGAGGCGGCAGGTCCGCCTTCCCCTTGTTGACGACGGACTGACTCATAACTGGCCCTCCGGAGCCCGAGCGACATGGCGAGTGGCGCCCCGGCCCACCCGTCCCCACGGTTGTCCAGCCCGACGGACGCCACTGGCACACGACATTATGGCAGTCGCTGACATTCGGCAAACAGTGACTTGTGCGCATTCATGACATATGTCAGAGCGCTATCGTGGTGATACCGACCACTCCTCCCCCGAAAGGCCCCCTCGTATGGCCGCACAGCTCACCGAAGCGACCACCGACCCCGCCTGCCGGGTCCTCGGGCTCCGTGAGCGGAAGAAGCGGCGTACCAGGGACTCCCTGGTCGAAGCGGCGCACCGGCTCTTCCTCGTCCACGGCTACGGCCGCACCACGGTGGACGAGATCGCCGCCGCCGTGGACGTCTCCCAACGCACCTTCTTCCGCTACTTCGAGAACAAGGAGCAGGTCGCCCTGGCCGTCATGGCCGACGCCGAGGACTTCTTCATCGAGTGCCTGCGCCGGCGCCCCGCCGAGGAGGAACCGCTGACGGCCATGCGCGCCGCCATCACCGAGTCCTGGCGAAGCCTCGGCAGCGTGGAGCACGCCGGCCCCGGCAGTGTCACCGCCGCCCTGGAACTGCTCGAACTCATCGAGTCCACGCCCACCCTGCTCGCCGCCCACCTGCGGCACACCGCCGAGCAGGAGCGCCAGATCGCCGCCATCCTGGCCGAACGCGAGGGCCTGGACCCGGCCACCGACCTGCGTCCCCGGCTGCTGGCCGCCGTCTTCGGCGCGGTCGTCCGGCTCTCCCACCTCTCCTGGACCACGGACGCCGCCGCCCACCAGGTCGGCCCCGACGGCATGATCGCCACGCTCGAGCGCCACTTCGACCAGCTCGGGCCCGCCCTGTCCGGTTCCTGGCGGCCCTGAGCCCGGCGTCCCGCCGCGCAGTACCCGTCTCCACGTCATACCCAGGTACTACGCGCGGAACAGCTCCTGCGTACGATGCCGGCGCACTTCCCGGCCCCTAACCTGGGCCGGGATGAAGATCCGACCGCCCGCCAACGTCCTGTCCGACCTGCGCTCGGCCCTGCCCGAGCTGCGCGCGCTCGCGATCTCCCTCGGGCGCGCCCTGATCACCCCGACCGGCGGTGCCGAGCCGCTGCTCGGCGGCTCCCGCCACCGCTGGGTGCGCAGCGTGCCGTACGTGATCGCGGGCGCGCTCAACGCGGCCCTGATCCCGACCGGCACCGTCCATCTGCACACCGCGTACGGACTGCCGCTCCCGACCGCGGCGGCGCTGGTGGTCGCCCAGACCGCGCCGCTGCTGGTGGCGGTCACCCGGCCACTGGCCGTCTGGTGGGTGGTGTTCCCGGCCTCCGTCGCCGGGGCCGTGCTGACTCTGGACACCCCGCACGGCGCGGGCCCCTGGCCCTGGTCGGTGACCACGCTGATCGGCTACCTGTTCCTTATGCTGGCGCTGGCCGTGCGGGAGAGCGGGCGGACCCTGCTCGCCGTCTGGCTGGCCACCGGGCTGGCCACCGTCTGGGCGGGAGCGGCCTTCACCCGGTCCGGGGACGCCGGCGCCCCGCTGCCGATCGTGCTCAGCGGCGCCGTGCTGCTGCTCGGCTGGAGTCTGCGCGGACGCGGCGAGGCGAGGCGGCTGCTCGCCGAACAGGAGCAGATCAGCGAGGCCGAACGCGGACGGCGCACGCTGCTGGAGGAGCGCGCCAGGATCGCCCGCGAACTGCACGACGTGGTGGCGCACCACATGTCGGTGATCACCGTCCAGGCGGACAGCGCGCCGTACCGGATCGGCGGCCTGCCGGCCGAGGCCGTCGAGGAGTTCGGCACCATCGCCGCCGCCGCCCGCAGCTCGCTGACCGAAATGCGCCGGCTGCTCGGCGTACTGCGCAGCGAGGAGAGCGCCGCGGACCGCACCCCGCAGCCCGGTCTGGACCAGGTTCCCGAACTGGTCGACACGGTCGCCCAGGCCGGCGTCCGGGCCGAGCTGGCCGTCACCGAGGAGGTCCACGCCCTGGGCGAACTGCCGCAGGCGGTCGGCCTGTCCACGTACCGGATCGTCCAGGAGGCACTGGCCAACGTGGTCCGCCACGCGCCACGCGCCCAGGTCTGGGTCTCGATCGCCGCCGAGGACGGGGCCCTGCGGATCACCGTGGTCGACACCGGACCGCCGGGCGGGCAGGACCGCACGGGCATCGAGTCCTCCGAGGGCACCGGGCACGGACTGGTGGGAATGCGTGAACGCGTGCGGCTGCTCGGTGGCAGGCTGGACACCGGACCGCTGCCCGACGGCGGATTCCGCGTGGCCGCCGTCCTGCCCGTCAACCAGCCCGAGGAGCCCAGCACATGACCATCCGCGTAGTCATCGTCGACGACCAGGCGATGGTCCGGGCCGGGTTCGCGGCGCTGCTGGGCGCGCAGAGCGACATCGACGTGGTCGGCGACGCCGCCGACGGCAGGCAGGCGCTGGAGGTCAGCGGGCGCACCCACCCCGACGTGGTGCTGATGGACGTCCGGATGCCCGAGATGGACGGCCTGGAGGCGGCCCGCCGGCTGCTCGACCCCCCGGCCGGGGTCGTCCACCGCCCCAAGGTGCTGATGCTGACCACCTTCGACGTCGACGACTACGTGTACGAGGCACTGCGCGCCGGGGCCAGCGGCTTCCTGCTCAAGGACGCCCCGCCCGCCGACCTGATCTCCGCCGTCCGGGTCGTCGCGGCCGGCGAGGCCCTGCTGGCCCCCTCGGTCACCCGCCGCCTGATCGAGGACTTCGCCCGCACCCGGCCCGCGCCCCGCCGCGACCCCCGGCTGCGCCTGGGCGGCCTCACCCCGCGCGAGACCGAAGTGCTGGAACTGATCGCCCGCGGCCTCTCCAACCAGCAGATCGCCGACCGCCTGATCGTCGCCGAACAGACCGTCAAGACCCACATCGGCCGCATCCTGGCCAAGCTCGACCTCCGCGACCGCGCCCAGGCCGTGGTCCTCGCCTACGAGTCCGGCCTGGTCACCCCGGGCCAGTAACAGGCTCCGCCGCGGCGGGTCGGCCGTCTCCGGTCCGCCGCCCTGACCCAGTGCGCCATGCGCACGGGGTCGCTCATCCGCGTCCTGGCCGCTCCGGCCCCGCCGCCTTTCGGGCGCCTCCCTCTCCCCCTGCCCGTGACGCGCGCGCGGACGAAACCGCGGAAGTGGCACCCCCTCTCCCGTGCGGGCGTACCGCTGGCACCACGGTATGACGCCGCAGTTGGCCCCGCGGTGTGACGTCCGGCGGGGCATCTCCTCCCTACCGTCCTCCCCGTCCAAGTCGTGGAGGAGGAGCAGGAGATGGCGGGGCGGTTCAGGCGGGGGCTGGTAGCGGCCGCGGTGATGGCCACGGTGCTGGCAGGAGCCGGCGGATGGGCGGCGGCGGACGTCCAGACGCCGGTGACCGGTCCACCGGAGGGAAGTGCGGCCTGGGCGGCCGACGGCTCGCTGGGGGTGCGGCTGCCGGATCCCGCCACGGCCCCGGCCGCCGAGGTGGCCCGGTTCTTCGCCGGCCTCACGGCGGCGCAGCAGAACACCCTGGCCGCCCGCCATCCGCTGGTGGTCGGCAACCTCGACGGCGCGCCGGTCGACCTGCGCTACCGCGCCAACGCGCTCGCCCTGGCCGAGGAGCGCGAACGCGAACTCGCTCGCGCCGCCGATCCGGCCGCCACCCCCGACCAGCAGCGCGCGGCAGCCGAACGCGCCGACCGCTACGCGTCTCTGACGCTGCGTCAGATCATTGCTTTCGATCCGCGTGGCCGCGGCCAGATCGCCGAGGTGTACGGGGATCTCGCCACGGCGACCCGCACCGCGGTGGTGGTGCCCGGCTCGGACGTCGACCTGTTGTCCTTCGACCGCGCGAACGACCCGTACGGCACCCCGGCCGGGATGGCGCGCTCACTGCGGCACGCCACCGGCGACCGGGTCGCCGTCGTCGCCTGGGCCGGCTACACCACGCCCGTCGGGGTCGGCCTCGACGCGGCAACCGCCGATCTGGCCCGGGCGGGGGCGGGCCGGCTGGACCGTTTCCTGGCCGCCCTCGCACCGGCCACCGGCCCGGTGGCGCTGTTCTGCCACAGCTACGGATCGGCGGTCTGCGGACTGGCCGACCCGCGCCCGGAGCAGGTGTCCGACCTGGTGGTCCTGGGCTCGCCCGGGATGGACGTCCCCGACGCACGGGCCCTGCGGGTGCCGCTCTGGGCCGCCGAGCGCAACGGCTCCGACTGGATCGGCGACGTCCCGCACGTCTCGGTGCTCGGCCTCGGCCACGGCGCCGACCCGACCGCCGCCGACTTCGGCGCCCGGGTGGTCAGTTCGGCCGGCTCGCACGGCCACAGCGGCTACTTCGCCCCCGGCACCTCCTCGCTCGCCTCCTTCGCCGCCATCGCACTCGGCGACCACTCGCACATCCAGTGCGCCGACCAGAACCAGGAGTGCCGTGATGCCCGCTGACCGTCTCCGCCCCGCCACCCGCGCCCCCTTCACCCACGGCCTCCGCCGGACCGCCGACCGGGTCGCGGACCGGACCCCCGCCGACCGCGACCGCGCCCTGGACGGCCTGCGCGCGCTCGCCCTGCTCGCCGTCCCGGTCGGCCACTGGCTGCTCGGCGGGCTCACCCTCCGAGGCGGGGTGCTGCACAACGCCAGCCCGCTCACCTCACTCGGCTTCTTCGCCCCGCTCAGCTGGGGCCTGCAACTGCTCGGCGTGTTCTTCCTGGTCGGCGGATACTCCTCGGTCCGCTCGCTGGAGCGGGCCAGGGCCCGCGGGGCGGGCACCACGGCCTGGCTGCGCGCCCGCTCGCTCCGGTTGCTGCGCCCGGTGCTAGGGGTGGCCGCCGTGTGGGCGGTGCTGATCCCGCTGCTGCAGGCGCTCGGCGTGCCGCAGGGCACCGTACGGACCGGGACGGTCCTGGTGGTGCAACCGCTCTGGTACATCGGCGTGTATCTGGCGCTGACCGCGCTCACCCCGTACTGCGTGGCCGCCGGACGCCGCCTGGGCGGCTGGGCCGCGGCGCCGCTGCTGGCCACCGTCGCGCTGGTCGACCTGCTGCGGTACGGGCCGTGGGCCGGGTCGGTACCGTCCTGGCTGGCCCTGCTGAACCTGGTGCCGGGGTGGATGTTCGGCTACCAGTTGGGCGTCTCCTGGGCGCAGGGCCGGATCGGGCGGGCCGGGGCCCGGACGCTGCTGCTGGGCGGGGCCGCACTGTTCGCCGTACTGCTGCTGGTCTTCCACTACCCGGCCAGCATGGTGGGCGTGCCGGGCCAGGCGCGCACCAACTCGCATCCGCCGTCCCTGCTGGTGCTCGCGCTGGCGGCGGTCCAGTGCGGTGCCGCGATGCTGCTGCGGGACCGGATCGCGCGCCTGCTCCGCCGTCCGCTGCTCTGGCTGCCGGTGGTGGTGGTCAACCTCTCCGCGATGACCATCTTCTGCTGGCACCAGACGGCGATGTACTCGGTGGCCCTGGCCTTCTCCCGGCTTGGTGCCGTCCCCGGCCTGACCACCGCGCCGAACTCGCCGGACTGGGTGGCGGCCCGGCTGGCCTGGCTGCCGGTCTTCGGAATGGCCCTGGTGGCGATCGCACGGTACGCCCGGCGCTTCGACGGGCCCTGGGGCCTGCGCGGACCGCTCAGGGCGGTGGCGGGCACGGCCGCTGCGCTCTTCGCGGTTTACGCCCTCGGAGTGGTGTGACCTCGGCCGGGGAGCTGGTCCCGGTCGATGTCGGTGCCCCGCCCTACCCTGGCGGCACGGTGACGTTCGATCAGCTCCTGGCCATGGGCCTGGCCCTCCCGCAGACCACCGAGCGGCTCACCTGGGAGACGAAGGTGACGCCCCGGCTCGGCTAGAAGATCTTCGCCATGGGCACCCCCGACGACGGCTCGGTCTGCGTCAAGGCGAGCAAGGAGGAGCAGGCCGAGCTGCTGGCCGCCGCCCCACGGACTTAGACCGACCGGCAATAGGGCCCGCGGCGTCGCGTGCCGATAGCTCTCGCCTGGGCGCACATCCCTCGTCGCGCGCAGCGCCGCTGCGCTCTCCTCACGATGCACGCCCAGACTCGGCTCTCGACCCGCTCCTTGATCCACGCTCCCTATTGCCGGTCGGTCTTACTCGGCGGCGCCCTACGTCGGCCGGCACGGCTGGGTGGAGGTGAGCCTCGCCACAGTGGCCGCGGACGAGCTGAACGATCCGCTGACGGAGGCGTGGCGCAGCATCGCCCCGAAGCGCCTGATCAAGGAATTCGAGACGAAGGCAGACAAGCCATGACGGCACGGTGTGATTCATCGCACAGTTTGGGGCCTGCACGGGCCGTGCTCCGAGCCCCTACCCTGGCTGACGAGTAGTTGGCGGTCGTACCACCATCGGGCCCCGCCCGCTGTGACGGTCACGGGTCCGAGGGAGTTGAGGCCTTGCAGCGCAGGCTGACGAAGCGCAGGCTCAGTCAGTACACGGCAGCACGCCGCAGGCGGATCAAGCGTGCCCTGATAGGGGCGTTCGCGGGTTGCGCCGTGCTGGTGGACGCCGGAGCCGCAGCGGCCCAGGCCGCCGCCGCCACCGAGCAGTTGGCCATCTCCACCCCGCCGGCCGGCAGCACCGAGTGGGCGGCCGACCACTCCCTGGGCCGGTCGCTGCCCGACCCGGCCACCGCCGACGCGCGCACGGTCGCCGCCTTCTTCGCCTCGCTCACGCCCGAGCAGGCCACCCGTCTGGTGGCCCGGTACCCACTGGTGGTCGGCAACCTCGACGGCGCGCCGGTCAAGCTGCGCTACCAGGCCAACCGGCTGGCGATCAGGGCCGAGGCCGACAGGTGGCGGGGGCGTGCCGACGACCCGAAGCTCACCGCGAACGACCGCTCCGCCGCCAGGCTGCGCGCCGACAACACCGAGGAGCTACTGGCGCCCGGCCGCCAGGTCCTGGCCTTCGACCCGCGCGGCCGCGGCCTGGTCAGCGAGGTCTACGGCGACCTCGCCTCGGCCCAGAAGGTCGCCGTGCTGGTCCCCGGCTCGGACGCCGACCTCGCCCACTTCGACCAGCCCTCGGACCCGCTGCGCTCCCCGTCCGGCATGGCCCGGGCGCTCTTCGACGAGGAGCACCGGCAGTCCCCCGGCACCCGCACCGCCGTGATCGCCTGGACGGGGTACGTCACCCCGCTGGGCCTCGGCCCCGACGCGGTCACCTCGCGGCTCGCCGAGGTCGGCGCCCCCCGGCTGGAGCGCCTGCTCGACGGCCTGGGCGCGACCAGCCACCCGGAGACCCCGCCGGCGTTGTTCTGCCACTCCTACGGTTCGGTGGTCTGCGGCATCGCCGCACCGAAGATCCACGAGGGCCGGCCCACCGACCTGGTGGTCTTCGGCAGCCCGGGGATGGGTGTGCAGAACGCCTCCGGGCTGGGCGACGGCGTCCGGGTCTGGGCGGCCCGCAACCCCACCGACTGGATCGGCAACGTCCCGTACCTGGAGGTCGGCGGCCTCGGTCACGGCGCCGACCCGACCGGCGAGGGCTTCGGGGCGATCCGGGTCTCCTCCGCCGGCGCGGCCGGCCACACCGGCTACTTCGCGCCGAACACCGCCAGCCTGCACAACTTCGGCGACATCGCGCTCGGCAGGTACGCGAGCGTCACCCACCCGCCGGCCGCCTCCTGACACCGTCGCGGGACGGGCGGCGGCAGGTCTCCCCGGGGCCGGGGTTCGGCTCTCCCGAGCGAAGCCCCGGCCGCGGCCGGTGCGCCTACTCCCGGGCGGCGGAGGTGAGGCTCATGTCCGTGTACCGGTCCCCCGTCACCCGCCCGGCGATCGGCTCCAGCTCGGCGAGCTCCTCCGGCGTGAGCCGCAGGGTCGCGGCCGCGGCGTTCTCCGCCAGCCGGGAGCGCTTGCGGGTGCCGGGGATCGGCACCACGGTCAGTCCGTGCACCTCGGCCCGCAGGTGCACCCAGGCGAGGGCCACCTGGGCCGCGGTGACCCCGCGCCCGGCGGCGATCTTCTGGATCGGCTCGACCAGTGCGGCGTTCCGAGCCGCGTTCTCCCCGCTGAACCGCGGCTGGCTCCGCCGGAAGTCGCCCGCCGAGAGCTGCTCGGCGGCCTGGAAGGCCCCGGTCAGAAAGCCCCGCCCGAGCGGCGAGTACGGGACGAGGGCGACCCCGAGCTCGGCGGCGGCGGGCACCGCGCTGCGCTCGACGTCCCGGGAGAAGATCGACCACTCCGACTGCAGCGCGGCGATCGGGTGCACGGCGTGCGCCTCGCGCAGCTCCGCCCCGGTCACCTCGGAGAGCCCCAGGTGCCGCACCTTCCCCGCCCGTACCAGCTCGGCCATCGCGCCGACCGACTCGGCCAGCGGGACCTCCGGATCGCGGCGGTGCATGTAGTACAGGTCGATGACGTCCACCCCGAGGCGGCGCAGCGAGGCGTCCACCGCGGTGCGGATGTACGCCGGGTCGTTCCGTACGCCCCGGTAGTCGGGGTCGTCGGCCCGGCGCTCGATGGCGAACTTGGTCGCGAGGACGACCCGGTCGCGGTTGGCCCGGACGAACGGGCCGATCAGCTCCTCGTTCTTGCCGGAGCCGTAGATGTCGGCGGTGTCGAACAGGGTGACGCCGAGGTCGAGGGCCGCCTCCAGGGTGGCCAGCGCCTCCGCGGTGTCGGTCGGCCCGTAGAACTCGCTCATGCCCATGCAGCCGAGGCCCTGGGTGCCGACCACGGGGCCGTTGGTGCCGAGGACGGTGGTGGGGAGAGTCATGCGCTCTGCTTCTTCCTGTCGATCTGGTCGTACTGCTGCTGCTCGTGCTGCCCGGGCCGGCCGCCTCGGGCGGGCGGCCCGTACCGGTGGTCCGGGACCTGCTGCCGGTTCTCCGAGTAGATGTCGATCTTGTAGTCGAGCACCGCGAGGGTCGCGTGCAGATCGGCGATCTTCTGTCGGACCTCCTCCCGGTGCTGGACGAGGATCTCGCGGCGGGCCTCGACGGTGTCGTCACCGGCCCGGGCGAGCTCCACGTAGCGGAGCATGTCGGCGACCGGCATCCCGGTCAGCCGCAGCCGGCTGAGGAAGCCGAGCCGGTTCAGGTCGGCGTCGCTGTACCGCCGCTGGCCGGAGTACGAGCGGTCGATCGGGTCCAGCAGGCCGATCCGCTCGTACCAGCGCAGCGTGTGCGCGGTCAGCCCGCTGACCGCCGCGACGGCGCTGATGCTGTGCCGCGGGGTGCGGTCGGCCTCCGCGCTCGCCGTCCGGTAGGCCTCCGAGCAGCTCAGCAGATCGGAGTTGATCCGTGCGGTCGTTGCCATCGAGTGGACCCCCCGGTCGGTCGGCGATGACTACGAAGTTACTGACTTGGAGCGCACTCCAAGCAAGCCCGCCACGCCGCCCTGCCCCGCGGCTCGTTAGAGTCGGCGCATGCAGAGCTTGCGGATGATCGAGGACTGGCCGGTGCCGAACGCGGCAACCGCCGTGGTACGGGGCGCGGACGGCGTCGTGCTGGGCGAACACGGGCCGCAGGAGTGGCTGTTCCCGCTGGCGTCGGTGACCAAGCTGCTCACCTCGTACACCGTGCTGGTCGCGGTCGAGGAGGGGGTCTTCGAGCTGGACGACCCGGCGGGACCGGAGGGTTCGACCGTCCGGCACCTGCTGGCGCACACCTCGGGGCTGGCCTTCGACGAGCACCGGACGATGGCCGAGCCGGGCAACCGGCGACTCTACTCCAACGCCGGCTTCGACGTGCTGGCGGACACCCTGACCAAGGCGGCCGGGATCGACTTCGCGCAGTACGCCGCCGAGGCGGTGTTCGAGCCGCTGGGCATGCGGGCCACGCTGATCAACACCGCCCACCGCTCGCCCGCCGGTGCGGGCGGCCTCTCCACCATGGCCGATCTGGCCCGCTTCGCCGCCGAGTTGCAGGCGCCCACGCTGCTGGATCCGTCCACGGTGCGCACCGCGACCCGCGAGGTCGCGTACCCGGGGGTGAGCGGCGTCCTGCCGGGCTTCGGCCACCGCCGGCCCAACGACTGGGGCCTCGGCTTCGAGATCCGCGGCGAGAAGTCTCCGCACTGGACCGGCACCGCCAACTCCCCCGAGACCTTCGGCCACTTCGGCCAGTCCGGCACCTTCCTGTGGGTCGACCCGGTCGCGGGCGTGGCCTGTGTCGCCCTCACGGACCGCGACTTCGGGCCGTGGGCCGCCGAGGTCTGGCCGCAGTTCAACGACGCCGTCCTCGCCGAACTGCGCGGCTGACCGCCGCCCACCGGCGCGCCCTGATCCGGGTCGGCGCGGGCCCCGGCCTGCCCGTGCCGACCCGGTTCCCAGCCAGCGCGGTCAGCTCGCCCCGGCACCGGGCAGCCCGGTGCCGGACGCGAACGGCGAGGTCACCGACGGCACTCCGGACGGCACCGCGGACGGCGGCACCGCCGAGGACGACGCGGACGTGCCCGCCGGGCCCGAGGGCGGTCCGGACGGCGAACCCGTGGGCGCCCCGGAGGAGGACCGGGACGCGGAGGGCGAAGCGGACGACCCCGACGCGCCCGGCGACGCGGTCACCATCGGCATCGCCGGCAGCGAGTACACGTTCCCCGGTGTCACGATCCGGGTGATCTCCTCACCGAACAGCGTCGAGTTCTCCGAACCCTGGTAGTTCGCATCGGTGTTGCTGAGCACCACCAGGCTGGCCCTCGCGGACGGCAGGTACAGCACGAGGCTCTGGTAGCCGGGGATCGAGCCGTTGTGCCCGACCCACCCGTTGTCGGTGAACAGCCCCAGCCCGTAACCGGTGTTGGGGTAGCCGGTGGGCAGCGTCTGCAGCCGCTGCGTCTGGGTCCCGGGGTTGAGCAGCGAACCCGTGGCCAGCAGAGCGGCCCAGTTCTGCAGGTCGGTGAGGTTGGAGATCACGGCCCCGGCCGCCCAGGCCCAGGACGGGTTCCAGTCGGTCGCGTCCGCACTCGAGCCGTCCGGTGTCTGGTTGGTGTAGCCGTGCGCGTGCGGGTCCGGGAAGGACGCGTCGGTCGGGAACACCGTGCGCTGCAGGCCCGCGGGGGCGAACACCTGCTGCTGCAGGTAGTCCTGGAGCGGCTGGCCGGCGGCCTTCTCCACCACCATGCCGAGCAGGATGGTGTTGGTGTTGGAGTACTGGTACTGGCTGCCCGGCTCGAAGGCCACCGGGTGCCTGAAGCTGTAGGCGAGCAGCTCCTGCGGGGTGAACGACCTGGCGGGATTGCCGATCAGGACGTTCACGAAGTCCTGGTCCGAGCTGTACGGGTAGAGGCCGCTGCGCATGTCCGCCAGCTGCCGCAGGCTGATCCGGTCCCCGTTGGGCACCCCGGAGACGTACTTCCCGACCGGATCGTCCAGCCCCACCTTGCCCGCGTCCACCAGGCGCAGCAGCGCGGTCACGGTGAAGGTCTTCGTCACGCTGCCGATCCGCATGTTCAGGTCGGTGCTCATGGGCGTGTTGCTGCTGCGGTCGGCGACCCCGAAGGCCTTGGTGTAGGTGCCGTTGCCGGGGATCGAGAGCCCGACGATCACGCCGGGCACATTGGCCTTCTGCATCACCTGCCCGACCGCCGCGTCGAGTTGCGCGGTCACCGCCGGGCTCAGCTGCACCGGAGGGCTGCTGGTGGCGGACGCGGAGCCGGTGTCCGGCGCCGGGGCGGACGCGGAGCCGGCGCCCGAGGTACCGGCTTCCGGGGCGACGGCCTCCGGATCGACGGGGGAGCAGCCCGCGCCCGCCAGGAGGGCCGCGACGACGAGACCGGCCACGCATATCCTGCGCCGCGCGCCGTGCACACACCGTTGTTGGGAGGGGTCGGCCATGTCGAAGTGCCTCTCTGGGCCGGGAGCACGGGGACGCGGCCCACGACCGCGGCCCCGCGACGACGGGGCGGTACGGGCCACCGCCAACGTAAGCCGCCACCGGCCGCATCGCCGCTCCCGTTGACCCGTTCGAGGTCAGGCCGGCGGAACTCCTCCGCGCGGGCCGGCTCCCCTCGGCGGGGGCCGACTGGTCCCCGGCGCAGCCCGACTACCCCTCGGCGCGAGCGGGTTGCTCGTCGGGGCCGGGGAACGCGCGCAGCGGAAGTCCGCTGCCGCCCCGAGCCTCCCGGGGCGAGCCGCACCGCCCCACCGGTAGGCCCCGTCCGCCCCGCCCCGCCCCGCCCCGGTCAGGCCCAAGTCATCCGGCACCCAGCACACTTGGCCGTCCGCGCCCTCGCGGGGAGGCCCTCACCCGTACTTCAGCTCCGAGTGCATCTCCCAGAGCAGCAGCTCCACCCCGTCCTCCCCCGCGGTCGGGTCGGCGAACGCGTTCCCGGTGACCCGGACGCTGTCCCCCGCCGCCATCGACCGCCCGCCGCCCTTCGGCCCGGGCACGGTCCGGTACCCGAGCGAACCCGCCGTCAGATGCACGTAGCGGTAGGGCGCCTGCGGCAGTGTCGGCAGCGGCTGCCAGGACCCGGCCGTGACCAGGTAGAGCGCGGCGTCACTGCGCCGCAGCCGGAGCGCGTCCGTACCGGCGTCCCGCTCCAGACCGGACGCGAGCAGCGTCAGCCCGTCCGCGGCCGGTTCGACCCGGCGCAGCCCGTACGCGGGCGGGACGTCGAACGAATCCGGCTGCAGCCACATCTGGACGAACCGCACCGGCACCTCGGCCCCGCCGACGTTGCGCTCGGTGTGGCTGACGCCGGAACCCGCGCTGAGGTGCTGCACCATGCCGGGGCGGACCACGCCCGCGTGGCCGTCGCCGTCCCGGTGGGCCAGGGCGCCCTCGACGACCCAGGTGAGGATCTCGGTGTCGCGGTGGCGGTGCTCGTCGAAGCCGGCGCCGGGGGCCAGGGTCTCCTCGTTGCAGGCGAGCAGCGCGCCGAAGTGGGTGTTCTTCGGGTCGTAGTGCCCGGCGAAGGAGAAGGCGTGCCTGGTTTGGATGCCTTCGGCCGGCGTGGAGCGGTAGCGCTCGGGCGCTCGGCGCAGGTCGGCACGGGGGCGGGTGGCGGCGTCAGTCACGACTGACACCGTAGCCGGTGTGACCGGGGCCACCGCCGCAACCGGTGGGGGTGTGCACGAGCACCGACCGGCGTGAGGCAGGCTTGTCCTGTGCCAGCCGCTTCAGCGAATTCCGACAAGAAGTCCGGGGCCACCAAGGTCGCGCCCGTGAAGGCCGCGACCGGCGGAGCCGCGGTGCCAGCGCCAGACCCCGAGGACGCCGGGCCGGCGCAGGCTCCGGCGAAGGCTGCTGCCAAGTCCCCGGCCAAGTCCGCCGAGCGTCCGCGCAACGGCAGGCCCGGCCGGCTGACCGCGCAGGAGCGCAAGCTGGCCGCCGAACGGGCCGAGCTGCGGGCCGCGACGCTCAAGCGGCTGGAGAAGTCGGCGGGCAAGCTGGCCAGTGCCGCGATCGCGCGGATGGACGACCAGCTGGGCTGGTACCGGCGGATGCCGCCGGAGCACCGGTCCTGGATCGGCCTGGTGGCCCAGGCGGGTATCGCCGCCTTCACCGAGTGGTACCGCCACCCGGAGGCCCCGCAGGCGATCTCCACGGACGTCTTCGGCACCGCACCCCGCGAACTGACCAGGGCGATCACCCTGCGACAGACCGTGGAGCTGATCCGCACCACCATCGAGGTGATGGAGGAGGCCATCGAGGAGGTGGCCGCCCCCGGCGACGAGGCCGGGATGCGCGAGTCGGTGCTGGTCTACGCACGCGAGATCGCCTTCGCCACCGCCCAGGTGTACGCCCAGGCGGCGGAGGCGCGCGGTGCGTGGGACGCACGGCTGGAGGCGCTGGTCGTCAACTCGCTGCTCTCCGGTGACGCGGACGAGGGAGTGCTCTCCCGGGCGGCCGCGCTGGGCTGGGGTCAGCCGACCCAGGTCCGGGTGGTGATGGGCAGCGCCCCGGACGGGGACAGCGAACTGGTGGTGGAGGCGATCCGCCGGGCCGCCAGGTACGCCAAGCTGCACGTGCTGACCGGTGTGCTGGGCAAGCGCCTGGTCGTGGTGGTGGGCGGCGACAAGGAGCCGGTGCACGCCGCCAGGGCGCTGATCGGCCAGTTCGCGCCGGGCCCGGTGGTGGTCGGCCCGACCGTGCCCGACCTGCTCTCGGCGACCAGGTCCGCGGCCGCCGCGGCGGCCGGACTGCGGGCCTGCGCCGCCTGGCCGGACGCCCCGCGCCCGGTGCTGGCGGACGACCTGCTGCCCGAGCGGGCGCTGGCCGGCGACCAGGCCGCCAGACGGCAGTTGGTGGAGGAGATCTACACACCGCTCGACGAGGCCGGCTCGGCGCTGTTGGAGACCCTGAGTGTCTACCTCGAACAAGCCTCCTCTTTGGAGGGAGCCGCCAGGATGCTCTTCGTCCACCCGAACACCGTGCGCTACCGACTGCGCCGTGTGACCGACGTCACCGGCTATGCTCCGTCCGACGTACGGTCGGCGTTCACCCTGCGCATCGCTCTTGCGCTGGGCCGTCTCGGATCGGTCGCCGAGCAGGGCTGACCCCCGCCCTGTAGGGACTCCACAATCCCGCGTGCTTTTCTTCGTTACCGTCGCCTACCCGTCCCCGGGTGCCTGGCGAGAGAGGGTTGAACCGTGCTCGTAATCGTCGCCCCTGGACAGGGTGCCCAGACCCCCGGCTTCCTCAGCCCCTGGCTGGAGCTGGACGGCGCTGCCGACCGGCTGCAGCGCTGGTCCGCCGTGGCCGGGATCGACCTGGTCCGCTTCGGCACCGAGGCGGGCGAGGAAGAGATCAAGGACACCGCCGTCGCCCAACCGCTCCTGGTCGCGGCCGGCCTGCTCACCGCCCGTGCCCTGTTCCCCGACGAGGCCGAGGCCCGCAAGCTGGTCGGCGCGGTCGCCGGCCACAGCGTCGGCGAGATCACCGCTGCCGCCGGTGCCGGGGTGCTTAGCGCCGAGGACGCGCTGACCTTCGTCCGCGAGCGCAGCCTGGCCATGGCCGAGGCCGCCGCCCGGACCGCGACCGGGATGGCCGCGCTGCTCGGTGGCGACCCCGAGGTAGTGGCCGCCAAGCTGGCCGAGCACGGTCTGACGGCCGCCAACAACAACGGCGGCGGGCAGATCGTCGCGGCTGGCACGCTGGAGCAGCTGGCCGCGCTCAAGGCCGACCCGCCGGCCGGCGCCCGGCTGATCCCGCTCAAGGTTGCCGGTGCCTTCCACACCGAGCACATGGCCCCGGGCGTGGAGCGCCTGGCCAAGCTGGCGCCCACCCTGACGGTGTCCGACCCGGTGGTCTCGTACGTCTCCAACAAGGACGGCGAGGTCGTGACCTCCGGTGCCGAGGTGCTGGCGCGCCTGGTGTCGCAGGTGTCCAACCCGGTCCGCTGGGACCTGTGCATGGAGACCCTGCGGCAGCTCGGCGCCACCGCGGTGATCGAGCTCTCCCCGGCCGGCACCCTCACCAACCTGGTCAAGCGCAACATCAAGGGTGTGGCGACGCTGGCCCTCAAGACCCCCGCCGATCTCGACAAGGCACGCGCGCTGGTCGCGGAGCACAGCGGTCAGGAGCAGAACGCATGACCGTCCCGCAGATCCGCCCCCAGGCCGGCGCAGCGTATTCGCGGATCCACGGAGTGGGCGGCTACCGCCCGGTCCGGGTGATCCCGAACGCCGAGGTACTGAACTGGATCGACTCCTCCGACGAATGGATCCGCACCCGCAGCGGGATCGCCGAGCGCCGCTGGGCGGGTCCGGAGGAGACCGTCAGCGAGATGTCGGTCCAGGCGGCCGAGAAGGCGATCAAGCAGGCCGGGATCGACCCGGCGCAGATCGGCGGCGTGATCGTCGCCACCGTGTCGCACCTCAAGCAGACCCCGGCCATCGCCACCGAAATCGCCGAACGGCTCGGCTGCGGCACCGCCCCGGCCTTCGACATCTCGGCCGCGTGTGCGGGCTTCGGCTACGGCCTGAGCCTGGCCGACGGCATGGTGCGCGGCGGCAGCGCCGAGTACGTGCTGGTGATCGGCGTGGAGCGGCTCAGCGACCTGACCGACACCTCGGACCGGTCAACCGCCTTCATCTTCGGGGACGGCGCGGGCGCGGCCATCGTCGGCCCGTCCGAGACTCCCGGGATCGGCAAGGTCGTCTGGGGTTCGGACAGCTCCCAGAAGGACGTCATCTCGCAGACCCAGGCCTGGGACACCGCCTTCGGCAAGGCCGACGCCGTCAACGGCGCCGGTGACGAGATCAGGTGGCCCGCGCTGCGGATGGAGGGCCAGAAGGTCTTCCGCTGGGCCGTGTGGGAGATGGCCAAGGCCGCCCAGCAGGCGCTGGACGCGGCCGGGATCACCGCCGACCAGCTCGGCGCGTTCATCCCGCACCAGGCCAACATGCGGATCACCGACGCCATGATCAAGGCGCTCAAGCTGCCCGACTCGGTCCCGGTCGCCCGGGACATCGTCGAGACCGGCAACACCTCCGCCGCCTCCATTCCGCTCGCCATGGAGCGGATGCTGGAGGCCGGTGAGGCCAGGAGCGGCGACCTCGCTCTGATCATCGGCTTCGGGGCGGGTCTGGTCTACGCGGCGGCAGTCGTTACTCTCCCCTAGGCAACATCACCGCCAGTTGCACCACCGTGACCCGCATCCGTGGGGTACGGCACCGAAAACCTGCCGACCGTCCGCCGGGCGGTTGGCAATCCACAGTGAAGAGGAGCAGCCGATTATGGCTACCAAGGACGAGGTCCTGGAAGGTCTCGCCGAGATCGTCAACGAGATCGCCGGCATCCCGGCCGAGGACGTCGAGCTCGACAAGTCCTTCACCGACGACCTGGACGTCGACTCGCTCTCCATGGTCGAGGTCGTCGTGGCCGCCGAGGAGAAGTTCGAGGTGAAGATCCCGGACGACAAGGTCAAGGACCTGAAGACCGTCGGCGACGCCGTGGACTACATCCTGGCCAACGCCTGATCAACCTTCGGTCTTCGCCGACCGAACCCGCCGGCCGGGGCGCCGCACGCGTCCCGGCCGGCCACCCGCCCCCCAGGGCCCCGACTTTCGGCCCCACCCCCGGCCCGGCCCACCCTCCCCGCACAACGTGAGAGAAGAAGAAACCAGTGACCGCTGAAAATCGCACCGTGGTCGTCACAGGTATCGGCGCCTTCACGCCGCTGGGCGGCACCGCCGCCTCGTTCTGGGAGGGCCTGCTCGAGGGCCGTTCCGGTGTGGTCGAGCTGACCGAGGAGTGGGCCGCCGAGCTGCCCGTCCGGATCGCCGCGCGCACCGCCGTGGACCCGGCCGAGGTCCTCCCCCGTCCGCTGGCCCGCAAGCTGGACCGCTCGGCGCAGTTCGCCGTGATCGCGGCCCGCGAGGCCTGGGCCGACGCCGGCTACGAGGCCCCCGCCACCGACGAGTCCTCCAAGCTGACCCCCGAGCGCCTGGGCACCGTGATCGCCTCCGGCATCGGCGGCGTGACCACCCTGCTCGACCAGTACGACGTACTGAAGGAGAAGGGCGTCCGCAAGGTCTCCCCGCACACCGTCCCGATGCTGATGCCCAACTCCCCGGCGGCCAACGTCGGTCTGGAGGTCGGCGCCCGCGCTGGTGTGCACACCCCCGTCTCCGCCTGCGCCTCCGGCGCCGAGGCGATCGGCTACGCGATCGAGATGATCCGCAGCGGCCGCGCCGACGTCGTGGTCGCCGGTGGCACCGAGGCGGCGATCCACCCGCTGCCGATCGTCGCGTTCGCCAACATGATGGCGATGTCCAAGAACAACGAGGAGCCGCAGCGCGCCTCCCGCCCGTACGACAAGGGCCGCGACGGCTTCGTGCTCGGCGAGGGTGCCGGTGTGGTCGTGCTGGAGTCGGCCGAGCACGCCGCCGCCCGCGGTGCCCGCGTCTACTGCGAGGCCGTCGGCCAGGGCCTCTCCTCCGACGCCCACCACATCGCGCAGCCGGAGCCGACCGGTGCCGGTATCGCCCAGGCGCTGGCCGGTCTGTTCGAGCAGACCGACCTGGACAAGGCCGAGGTCGTGCACGTCAACGCGCACGCCACCTCGACCCCGCAGGGTGACGTCGCCGAGATCAAGGCGCTGCGCAAGGAACTCGGCGAGCACGTCGACCACATCGCCATCTCGGCCACCAAGTCGATGACCGGCCACCTGCTGGGCGGCGCCGGCGGCATCGAGACCGTGGCCACCGTGCTCGCGCTTCACAACCGCCTCGCCCCGCCGACCGTCAACGTCGACGACCTGGACGACGACGTCGACGCGGACATCGTCCGCGGCGAGCCCCGCAAGCTCCCCGAGGGCCGCATCGCCGCCCTCAACAACTCCTTCGGCTTCGGCGGCCACAACGTGGTCCTCGCCTTCCGCACTGTCTGACGCATCGCCAGCACTGGAGGGCCGTACCGGAGTTACCGGTACGGCCCTCGGGCGTTCGGCCCGCCGCCTCCCCGCGCGGGCGGAGCTCCGGGCATCCGGGGCGTGCGCTGCTCCCGGGGCTGCGGGGCCGCCCCTCGAAGGTACGGGGAGCCGGCAAGCCGCGACCCCTGAAGCGCGGCTAGACCACCTGGTGCAGCCAGCGCACCGGGGCCCCCTCACCGGCGTAGCGGAAGGGTTCGAGCTCGTCGTCCCACGGCTTGCCGAGCAGCCGCGCCAGCTCGGCCTCCAGGTTGCCGCCCTCCGTCTTGACCCGCAGCAGCACCGCCCGCAGCCGGTCCTCCGGAATCAGGATGTCCCCGTGGATGCCGGTGACCGCGTGGAAGATGCCGAGCGCCGGCGTGCTGCTGTAGCGCTCTCCCTCGGCGGTGCTGCAGGGCTCACTGGTCACCTCGTACCGGATCAGCTGCCAGCCGCGCAGGGCGGACGCCAGCTTCGACGCGGTGCCGGGCTCACCCTGCCAGGAGAACTCGGCACGCCAGTGACCGGGTGCGGCCGGCTGGCGGATCCAGTCGAGGCCCACCCGCACACCGAGTACGCCTGCGACCGCCCACTCGACGTGCGAGCACAGCGCGCGGGGCGCGGAGTGGATGTACAGGACTCCACGAGTCGTCACCGGGACCTCCAGGCTGTGGACGAGGGTCGCCTTCCCCAGCTGCCTCGTACCCACCACCGGCCCGGCCTCACTGCCTGACCAGTTCCTGCCCCCGTGGCGCCCAACTCATTCGACATTAGGTCATCAAGTTGAGCAAAACGGACAAGCTCTCGCTCAATGCTAGCCAGATCCGCCACGAGGTCTACCCCTCCTCCGGATCTCTCCCCCGAACGGCCCCATCCGAAAACCGTAACCGTGCTGCCATACCCCGGACCTGACGCTCCGCCGGAAGGGCCGGATCCGCACGCGGAACGTCTCCGGGCGACAGGCGAAGCGCCCCCGCGGAACAGGTCCGCAGGGGCACCCGGGCTGGTCGACTGTCCGTCAGGAGGCCAGCTTGACCACCATCTTGCCGGTGTTGTCACCGCGCAGCATGCCGAGGAAGGCCTCGGCGGCGTTCTCCACGCCGTCCACCACGGTCTCGTCGTAGTGCAGGCTGCCGTCCTTCAGCCAGCCCGCCATCTCGGCGACGAACTGCGACTGGAGCGCGGCGTGGTCGCGGACCAGCATGCCCTGCAGGCGCAGCCGCTTGCCGATGGCCAGCACCAGGTTGCGCGGGCCCTCCGGGGCACTGGTGGCGTTGTACTGCGAGATCGCGCCGCACAGGGTGACCCGGCCGTGCACCTTGAGTGCGGCGATCGCAGCCTCCAGGTGGTCGCCACCGACGTTGTCGAAGTAGACGTCGATACCGTCGGGCGCGGCCTCGGTCAACTGGTCGTGGACCGGTCCGTCCTTGTAGTTGAAGGCCGCGTCGAAGCCGTAGTCGCCCACCAGCTTGGCCACCTTCTCGGCCGAGCCGGCCGAACCGATCACCCGGCCCGCACCCTTGAGCCTGGCGATCTGGCCGACCAGCGAGCCGACCGCACCGGCCGCACCGGAGACGAAGACGGTGTCGCCCGGCTTGAAGCTCGCGACCTCGAGCAGACCGGCGTAGGCGGTCAGTCCGGGCATGCCGAGGATGCCCAGGTAGTAGGAGAGCGGGGCGAGTTCGGAGTCGACCTTGACCGCGTGCTTGGCGTCGACGGTGGCGTACTCACGCCAGCCGAGGCCGTGCAGCACCGCGTCGCCCACCTCGAAGCCCTCGGCCTGCGAGGCCACCACGTAGCCGACCGCGCCGCCCTCCATCACCGCTCCGAGCTGGAACGGCGGGACATAGGACCGGACGTCGTTCATCCGCCCGCGCATATAGGGGTCGACCGACATGTACACGTTGCGGACCAGGACCTCACCCGGCCCCGGCTGCCTGACCTCGGCCTCCACCAGGGCGAAGTCGCCGGGCTTCGGCCAGCCCTCCGGCCTGGCCACCAGGTGCCACTCACGGCCCGTGGTGGGTACCGCCCGCTCCGTTGCCGCCTGCTCTGACATGGCTGCACTCCTGCTGTGTCGTCCCTGAACCGGTCACCCTGAAAGGTTGACCTACTAAAGCAATCGTGGACATGAAAGGTTCACGTTGTCAACTTTCCAGCTACACTGGACGGCATGGAGATGCCACCGAATCCGGTCGCCCCGCCGCCCGCCGACGCGATCACCCGCGAGGTCGTGGACCTCATGGCGAGCCTGGTCGCGCTCTTCCACCGGGAGTACGAGGAGGCCGCCGCCGCCCGATCGCTCACCGGCGCCCAGGCCAAGGTGCTCGCGTTGCTGAGACGCGGCCCCATGCCGATGCGCCACATCGCCCAGACGCTGAGCTGCGAGCCATCCAACATCACCGGCATCGTGGACCGGCTGGAGACCCGCGGGTTCGTCACCCGTGAGGCCGATCCGCAGGACCGCCGGGTCAAGCTGGTCGCCGCCACCGACACCGGCAGGGACGCCTCCGAGGAGCTGCGCGAGTCGCTCAACTTCGCCCGCGAGCCGCTGGCCGCCCTCGCCGAGGACGAGCGGGCGCAGCTGCGCGACCTGCTGCGCCGGATGCTCGAAGGCGCGGACCCGGAGCGCCGCACTCCGGCCAATGCCGTGGAACAAGCGCACTCCTGATGCGCTCTCTCGCCGCCGGAGGGATCGCAGCCGTGCGAACCCCCCCTTGCTAGGGTGCGCACTCGTGTAACCGGACGCCCTCGCCGAACCGTCTGACGAGTGAGAACCGCACCAGCCTGCCGGAGCACCCGGGCGGCCGCACAGAGAGCGCTGATGATGACCGACGCCAAGAACCACCCCGCGAACGGCACTCCCGGTTCCCTCCGGGTGCGACTGGCCCGGGCCGCCGGAGCCACGGCCGCCGTCCTGCTGCTGGCCACCGCTGGCGGCGGCGCCTGGTTCTACTGGCACATCGACCACAACATCGGCACCTTCGACGCGGGCGGCATCGCCCCCAGCCGGCCCCCCATCGCGCGTCCCGCGCCCGGCGGCGGGCAGCCGGTCAACGTACTGCTGCTCGGCTCCGACAGCCGGGACAGCGGCAACGACTCCCTCGGCGGCGGCGATCTGGGGGTCGGCCACTCCGACACCGCGATACTGCTGCACATCTACGGCGACCACCGGCACGCCGTCGGGGTGTCGATACCCCGCGACACCCTGGTGACGATACCGCCGTGCAAGCTGCCCGACGGAAGATGGACCACCGCGCACGCCAACCAGATGTTCAACTCGGCGTTCGCCATCGGCGAGTTCCCGCAGGGCAACCCCGCCTGCACCCAGAACACCGTCGAGGCGCTCGCCGGCCTGCGGGTCGACCACACCGTCGTGGTGGACTTCAAGGGCTTCGCCGCGATGACCAACGCCGTGCACGGCGTGGACGTCTGCGTCCCCAACGATGTCGACTCGTACGGGATAAAGCTCACCAAGGGTCGCCAGACCCTCTCCGGGCAGCAGGCGCTGGACTACGTCAGGGCGCGGCACGGCTTCGGCGACGGCTCCGACATAGGCCGGGTGAAGCGCCAGCAGGCCTTCATCTCCTCGCTGGTCAAAAAGGTCCAGGGCGAGGGCCTCAACCCGGCCACCCTGCTCCCGCTGGCCGACGCCGCCACCAAGTCACTGACCGTCGACCCCGAGCTGGGCACCGCGATGAAGCTCGCCGACTTCGCGCAGTCGCTGCAGAACATCAAGCTCAAGGACATCAACTTCGTCACGGTGCCGTGGCATTACTCGGGCGAGCGGGTCGCGCTCGTCCATCCCGACGCCGAGCAGCTGTGGAACCTGCTGCGGCAGGACAAGACCCTCGATGGCCGAACCACCGGTCAGACCGGCGCGGACCCGTCCTCCTCGGCCATCCCGTCGGCCGGCCCTTCCACCTCCCCGTCCACCTCCCCGTCCGTCTCGCCTTCCGCCGCCGCCGCGAGCACCGCCGTTCTGCCGGTGACCGTCCTCAACGGCTCCGGGAGCGGCGGGATCGCCCGACAGGCGGCCGACGCCCTCAAGGCGAAGGGCTACCAGAACGTCAGCCTCGGTCCGGACGCCGACGGCCGCGACACCACGCTGCTCAAATACGCCCCGGACCAGCAGGGCACCGCCCAGCAGCTCGCCCAGTACTTCCCCGGAGCCACCCTCAGGGCGGACTCGTCCGCCGACGGCATCACCGTCACCCTGGGCCGCGACTACAACCCGGACTCCGCCGCCCCCAGCGCCCTGCCCACCACCATCCCGACCACCATCACCGAGAACACCCGAGCCGCCGACAGCGACCTCTGCTCAGACCTCTCCTTCGGTTGAGGCCTGCGGCACGCGGTTCGCGCGCGGACCTGCGTCCCCGCCTAGGGGCCCACCGGATCGGGCAACCCGGTGACCACCACGGTCACCCTGGTCCCCGGCGCCAACTCCCCTGCCGCGGCCAGGTCGTGGACGGCGAGCAGCGTCTTGGCGACATACCGCCGCTCCACCTCCACCTGGTGCCGCCGCTCGAACTCCGCGGCGAACTCCTCCACTTCGACCGGGACCTTCCCGTAGCCGCCACCGTGGTGGCCGTGGTGGATCCGCCAGTTGCCGAACTCCCGCCCATGGGAGTCTTCATGAAGCCGCGTCACCTCGCGCTCCAGGTAGCCTGCGCCCCGCAGCACGGCCACCCCGAGCGCCCGCGCACCGGTCGGCAATCCGGCGGCGATCCCGGCCAGTGTGCCGCCGGTGCCGACCGGGCAGCAGAGGACGTCCCGCTCCCCCAGCCCGGGGATCTCCGCCGGGATCTGCGCCGCTCCTCGGACCGCCAGGGCGTTGGACCCGCCCTCCGGCAGCACCAGACAGCGCCCCCAGCGTTCCATCAGTTCCCCGTACCCCTGGTGCTCCCCGGTCACCAGGGCCCGGTACGCCGAGCGGGAGACGAACTCCAGGTCCATCCCGGACGCCTCGGCGGCCCGCAGTGACCAGTTCCGCGGCGCCGCCGCCAGCTCCTCGCCCCGGATCACCCCCACCGCGGACAGCCCCACCGCCCGGGCAGCCGCCGCCACTGCCCGTACGTGCGTCGAGTACGCGCCGCCGAAGGTGAGCAGCCTGGTGTGCCCGTCGGCGAGGGCCCGCGCCAGGTTCGGGGCCAGCTTTCGCCACTTGTTGCCGGGGACGGTCGGGTGCGCCAGGTCGTCCCGCTTCAGCCGGAGCTCGATGCCCGCCCGGGCGAGCACGGGGTCGGTCAGGACCTGCAGCGGGGTCGGCAGGGCGGCGGGGCTGAGCATCCGGCCAGCATACGGAAGCGACGGCCCCGGTCCGGCGGCTCATTCCTTCCGGGAGGACCGGAGGTGGGCGAAGGCCACGATGTTCTCGGAGTAGTCCTTCGTCTTGCGGTTGTACGTGCCGCCGCAGGTGATCAGGCGCAGCTGGGCGTCGGGGGCGTCCGCGTACACCTCGTTGTCCGGGAAGCCGTTCTTCGGATAGGTCTTCACCGCGTCCACCGCGAAGACCGCCACGGTGCGGTCGGCCCTGGTGATCTCCACGGTGTCGCCGGGGGCCAGTGTGCGCACCATCAGGAAGACTGCGGGGCCCTTGGTGGTGTCCACGTGCCCGACGAGCAGCGCGGTACCGCGCTCACCCGGCGTGGGCCCCTCGCGGAACCAGCCGACCAGGTTGGGGTTGTCGGCGGGCGGGACCTCCAGTGCGCCCGACCTGTCCAGGCCGAGTTCGGTGAAGGGCGCCTCGACGCGCAGCCGGCTGATCTTGATCTTGGTCGGTTTGGAGCGGCCGAGCGGGGGTGCCGCGTTGGCGGCGGCCGGGGCTTCGGGGGACTTCGCCGCGGGTGCCCCGGCGGCCGGCGGTGCGGCGACCGAGGGCACCGCCACGGCGGCGGCCGGCGGCGGCAGGGTGACCGTGTGCGGGTTCACGGACTGGTAGATCACCACCGCCCCCAGCACCGCCGCGCCCATCGCCCACTTGAGGAGCCGCTGATTGCCGTCCCTTCCGCCCCTGGCCGGCTCTCCGGCCTCGGGCGGGGTGGTCCCGTCGTCCATCGGCGTTCGCACCTCTCTCATCTCTGGTCCGCCCCGCCCCGGGAAGGCTCACGGGGTCGGGAAGCATCCGGAAGCCGGCGTCGTCCGGGCCCCGCCGGACCCCGTCCGCCGACGCGCCCGCCGTGGCCGGCCCCGGAGGGCGTCGGCCACGACCGGACAGGGGTTGCCGAGCCCTCAGTTCGTGCCACCCGCGGCCCTGCGCAGGCGCAGGGCGTATGCCCCCAGGACCAGACCTGCACCCATCAGCGCCGTACCGGAGGCCAGGCCGCCGGGGACCGCCAGGCCGCCACCGCCGGTGTGGGCCGAGCCGCGCGACTTGCGCTCCTCCTCACGGGAGCGCTCCTTGTGGGAGCCCTCCTCATGGGATCGCTTCGCCCACCTGTGCTCGTCCCAGCGGCCCTCCTCGCGGCGGTCGCCGCTCGTCCCTCCGTCCTTGGTGCCCCCGTCCGCCCGGACCTGCTGGTCGATCGCGTCTGCGGGGCCGCCCGGGGCCGCCCTCCGGTCGGACGGCGCTCCCGGGCCGCCCACCGCGTGGGCGGCCGGAGCACCGACGGCGAGGACGACGGCGACGGCCACCCCGGCGAGGGTGGTGGGCTGCACACGCATGGGATGATCCTTCCGACGAGTCCGGACGAGGGCCGGCTCGGTCACCGGCTCGGGGATTCGCGGACTCACGCTCCCATCACCGTCAGTCATCTGACGGGCACTCGCCACCGCTGGCTCTCATCCGGGTGAGGTCTCGGCTCCCGGGTGCCCGGCGCGCCCACGGACGGCCGATTGCGGCTGACTTCGGTTCAGCTGTCAGGGTGGCGCCGAGGACCGGTACGGCCGCCGGTCGGCGTGGCGTTGCAGGGGCCAAGGAAGAGATCCGGCCATGTTGTCGCATCATCAGGTCTTGTCCCGCAGGATGCTTCTGGGCATCGCCGGAGTCGCCGTACTGTCGTCCGGCTCCTGCGGACCGTCCACCGGGGACCAGAGCACCGCCACCCCCTCCGGCCTGCCGCCCGCCGGCACCCGCTCACCGGCGGCGGTACCCGGCCCGCCCCCGGCCACCCACCGGGCGCGCCTCACCACCGATCCGCTCTCCGAGCTGGGGGCGTCGGACCGCGTGGTCGCCCTCACCCTCGACGACGGTCCGCACCCCACCCACACCCCCGAGGTGCTGGAGCTGCTCCACCAGCACGGGGTCCAGGCCACCTTCTTCCTGATCGGCAAGAACGCGGCCCAGTACCCCGACCTCGTCCGGGCCATCGCCGACGCGGGCCACCACGTCGCCAACCACACCTGGACCCACTACGACCTGCGACACCTGCCCGACTCCCAGGTCCACAGCGAGTTGGAGCGCACCTCGGACCTGCTCCAGCAGACCACCGGCAAGCCCGTCGCCTGGTTCCGCGCTCCCGGCGGCGGCTGGTCGGACGTCGCGCTGCGGACCTGCGCGGAGCTCGGAATGCGCCCGATGGGCTGGTCCGTCGACCCGCGAGACTGGGCCCGTCCGGGCACCGAGGCGATCACCAGCCGGGTACTGGAGGGCATCCGCCCCGGCGCCATCGTGCTCAACCACGACGGAGGCGGCGACCGCTCGCAGACCATCGCCGCCCTGCGCGGCTACCTGCCGCTCCTGCTCAACGAGGGCTACCGCTTCACCATGCCCCGATGAGCCGCAGCCCATCGGCAGGCGGGGCACCGGTACGGCGATCACCGGCGAGGCGGACGGGCCGGTCGAGCCGGTCGAGCCGGTCGGATCGGCGGGCTTCCACGGCCTCGGCGGGAGGACCTCGGTCGGTCGCACCGCTCACCCGGGAGCGGACCGGCCGTGCCGCGCAGTGGCCGCCTGCCGGAACCCGGCACCGCCACGCCCGTCAATGCGATGACGCCACAATGCCCCCAGGCGGGTGAACCTTGGCATGTCACCGCGCCTGATGGGTAGTCATACCCCTACAGTTCTCACAGGCGGTTCATATGTTCCCGCAGGTCAGCGGCAGGTTTTTTCGAACAGCCAGTCATATCGAACGGTGGGGCGGGTGGGACTCGAACCCACGACCAAGGGATTATGAGTCCCCTGCTCTAACCGGCTGAGCTACCGCCCCGGTTCGCCGCGCAGCCGGGCAGCAGCCGGTGCAGCAGCGGACAGCCCCTCAGGGCGTCCCCGGCAGCATAGCTGGTCGATCAGTCCTGATGCGCGCCCGGGGCCGCATCCGAGTATGCCGAGGTGTGCGCTGCCCCTCCGGGCGAGCCGGCCTGACGGCAATCCGCCCGATGGGTGAGGCCGGGAAATCGACACGGGGCAGTACGGGTGATCCGATGGCACGGGCGAACCAGGGTGGTGGACAGGTGGCGGTTCGCAGACGGATCGGCCGGCGGGTGTGCGCGGCCGTCGGCGTCCTCGGGCTGGCTGCGACCGGCTGCGCGTCCTCCGCGGCCCCGACCGGCGGGCCGAGCCGGTCGGCGGGCTCCTCCAGCAGCCACGCGGCGAGCCCGAGCGGGAGCGCCGCCGCCCACGGCTGGAGCCGCAAGCGCCTGCTCTCCGCGATCACCAAGCACCCC
Organism: Kitasatospora sp. NPDC032150; assembly: GCF_055579945.1. Classification (NCBI taxonomy): domain Bacteria; kingdom Bacillati; phylum Actinomycetota; class Actinomycetes; order Kitasatosporales; family Streptomycetaceae; genus Kitasatospora; species Kitasatospora sp. NPDC032150. Next base: position 48,573 of record NZ_JBVIMH010000037.1, read on the forward strand.
GGCACGACCCACACCGCCCGTGCCAACCCGCTCAACGCCCAGATCGGAGCCGTCTTCACGCACAACGCGGAGGGCGACCACTTCTGCACCGCCAGCGTGGTCGACAGCGCCGGCCAGAACCTGATCGTGACCGCCGCGCACTGCGTCTACGACCCGATGACCGGCCAGCGCAGCGACCTGGTCTTCGTCCCCGGCTACCGCAACGGCGAGACGCCCAACGGGGTGTGGCCGCTGGTGTCGATCACCGTCGACCAGAGCTGGAAGGACAGCGGGAACGAGGACATGGACGTGGCCTTCGCGATCGTCCAGCCGCAGAACGGCATGCAGATCCAGCAGGTGCTCGGCGCCAGCACCCTGGGGATCGGCAAGGGCTACCAGCTGCCGGTCCGGGTCACCGGCTACCCCAGCAGCGGCGACGCCCCGATCACCTGCGCCAACAACACCACCGAGCAGAGCCCCACCCAGCTCCGGATCGAGTGCCCCGCCTACACCGGCGGTACCAGCGGCAGCCCGTGGATCACCGAGCCTGACGCCAGCAGCGGGACCGGCACCATCGTCGGTGTGATCGGCGGCTACCAACAGGGCGGGAACACCCCCGACGTCTCGTACACCAGCTACTTCGGTCCGCAGGTCAGGTCCCTCTACGATCGGGCCACCGGCTAGCGCATCGGGCTCCTCGCCTGGTAGATCTTGCTCCCGAGGCCTCGCGACGGCGGGCCCTGGCGAGAAAGACCGGTTCATGGCACGTGTACGGCAGTCCGGCAGCACGATCGCTCGGCGAGGTCCCGGTGGGCCTGCCGCGCTGCTGGCCGTACTGCTGACTGCCACGGGCTGCACGCCCAGCGCCGGCATAGCCCCCGAGGACAACGGCAACATCCCCTCCTCCCGGCCCGCCCCCGACAGCGAGCTCGACAACCGGATCGGCGCGCTCTTCGTCGGCGACCTGGACGGCCAACGGGCCTGCACCGCCAGCGTCGTGGACAGCCCGCACCGCAACCTGCTCGTCACTGCGGCGCACTGCGTCTACACCAGCGAACTCGGCCGGCTCGACAACATGGTCTTCGCCCCCGGCTACCGCAACGGCCGTGCCCCCTACGGCGCTTGGACGCTCGAGTCGATCACCACGGACCCGCACTGGACCAGCGACGAGGACCCGGAGTACGACGTCGCCTTCGTCACGGTGGCCCCGGTGAACGGCAAGCAGATCGAGGACGCCCTCGGCGGCAATCCGATCAGCACCGGCCAGGGCTTCGACGTCCCGGTCTCGGTCACCGGCTACCCGAACGACCACCAGGACCCGATCACCTGCACCGCCCCCGCCAAGAAGTTCACCGACACGCAGGAGCGCTTCGACTGCGGCGGCTACACCAACGGCACCAGCGGCAGCCCCTGGCTGACCGCAGCCGGCAAGGTGATAGGCGTGATCGGCGGCTACCAGCAGGGCGGGGACACCGACCAGACCTCGTACAGCATCACCTTCGACCAGCGGGTCGCGAATCTGTACCGGAAGGCCACCGAGTAGCCGGACCGGATCCCGCCCCGGCCCGCGAGAGGGCCTCGAGCCCTGCCCGGGGAGCGGACGGGCACGGTGAGGGGCGGCCCGCCATCCGGTGGGATCCCGGGACAACACGAAAGCCCCCCGGCGACCGGAGGGCCCTCGCTCTGCGCTACTCACCTCAACTGAGGGTGAAGCTCCCCCAATTGGACTCGAACCAATAACCTGCCGATTAACAGTCGGCTGCTCTGCCAATTGAGCTATGGGGGAATGTCCACAGCAGGACTGCCTTGGTGGGCCGTCCGAGCTCCCCCAATTGGACTCGAACCAATAACCTGCCGATTAACAGTCGGCTGCTCTGCCAATTGAGCTATGGGGGAATGAGCTTCCGCCTTGACTTCCGGGCTCCCCGGACCTCTCGGCGCTCGCTGCGGGACATACATTAGCGCACTCAGGGGGGTGGTCCGCCAATCGATACCGCGCACCCCGCCCGGTACCCGGCGCGCTACCCGCTCCGGCGCGCCCGGCGCGCGGCGGTACGGGCCGCCGGGGGATGCTGGTGCACGGCGGGCGCGGCTGGCCCGGACCCGCCATCGCCCGCGCGGTTCACCGCCGGGCAGGACGGGTAGGGCAACGCGGCAGGAACCGCGAGGAAGGGTGGAGGCCGAGCATGTGGAAGGTGACGTTGGTCGTGGGGGTCGGGCTCGGGTACGTCCTGGGCGCACGCGCCGGACGGCAGCGCTACGAGCAGATCGCCAAGACGGCCCGGCAGATCGCCCAGAACCCCCGGGTCCAGGACGTGGCCTGCAAGGCCAGGCGGCAGGCGGGCGCGGTGGCCGGGAAGGCCGCGGGCGCGGTGGCCGAGCGGGTCGGTGACCGGCTGCCCGACGCCCTCACCGACCGGGTCCCGTACCTGAACCGGCACCGCGTCGAGGACGACAGCTGGGGCACCGTCCGGCCGTAGCGCGGCCGGCGGGCCCGCGACGCCGGCAGCGGGAGGCGTCCGTGTCTGCGTGGACCCGCCGGTGCGAGTCGCACCACCCACCGGCCTCTCATCCGGTCCGCACACCACCGAGCGGCCACCGGCCGCCCCGAGGGGCCGGTCCGTGGCCGGCGGACCACGCCGAGTGGGCAACACTCGGGTGGGCGGGGTCCGGACGGGGCGGTCGCTGAGGCATGATCTCGGCATGGCTATCGTCGCGGGGATCGACAGCTCCACCACTCGCACCAGGATCGTCGCGTGCGACGCCGAGACCGGCGCCGTACTGCGGGACGGCCGGGCACCCCATCCGCTGCCCGAGGGCGCGGACGCCAGAACCACCGAGACCGATCCGCAGAACTGGCTGCACTCGCTCGGCGAGGCGGCCACCGGCGGGCTGCTGGAGGGCGTCCGCGCGATCGGCGTCTCGGCCCAGCAGCACGGTTTGATCGGCCTGGACGCCGGCGGTGTCCTGGTCCGCCCCGCACTGCTGTGGAACGACCCCCGTTCGGCCGGTGCCGCCGCCGCGCTGATCGACGCGCTCGGCGGCCCCACCCCGTGGGTGGAGGCGATCGGCTCCGTCCCGCTGCCGACCTACACCATCGCCAAGCTGCGCTGGCTGGCCGAGTTCGAGCCCGCCTCGGCGAAGCGGATCGCCGAGGTGCTGCTCCCGCACGACTGGCTGACCTGGCAGCTGCTCGGCCGCCATTCCAAGCGCCGGACCACCGACCGGGGCGACGCCTCCGGCACCGGATACTGGTCGCCGCTCACCGGCGAGTACCGCCAGGACCTCATCAAGCTCGCCCTCGGCCACGAACTGCGGGTGCCCGATGTGCTCGGTCCCGCCGAACCCGCCGGACACACCCCCGAGGGCCTGCTGATCTCGGCCGGCACCGGCGACAACATGGCCGCCGCCCTGGGCCTGGGCCTGCTCCCCGGCGACGCCGTGGTCTCGCTCGGCGGCAACGGCACCATCTTCGCGGTCCACGACCAGGCCGTGGTGGACACCTCCGGAGCCGTCTCCTCGTACGCCGACGCCACCGGCCGGCACCTGCCGATGGTCGGCACCCTCAACGCCGCCCAGGTGTTGCGTTCGATGGCCGCCATGCTCGGCTGCGACCTGGCCGGGCTGAGCGAGCTGGCCCTGCAGTCCTCTCCCGGCTCGTACGGGCTGGTGCTGCTGCCGTACCTGGACGGCGAGCGGACGCCCCGGCTGCCGCACGCCACCGGCACCCTGACCGGGCTCCGGGCCGAGTCGATGGCCCCCCAGCACCTGGCCCGGGCCGCCGTCGAAGGCATGCTCTGCAACATCGCGGACGCGTTGGACGTGCTGCGGGCCAAGGGCGTCGCGATGAACCGGGTCTTCCTGCTCGGTACGGCCGGGCGGCTGCCCGCCGTGCGGGAGATCGCGCCGCTGATCTTCGGCGTGCCCGTGGTGATACCGCCGGCCGGGGCGCACGCGGCGCGCGGTGCGGCCAGGCAGGCCGCCTGGGCGCTGGCCGGAACCCCCGAGCCGCCGCAGTGGGAGCTGCCCGAGGCCACCGTTCACACGCCCGACCAGGAGCACGACCTCGCCCTCGGCCAGGCGGTCCGCCAGCAGTACGGCACCGTACGCGAGCAGGTGCATCCGGAGACCAGGGCTTAGGCATCCCGAACGCACCCGGCGGCCGCCGGGTCTCGGAGCCCTTCCCGCGCTCCTCCCCGCGCCCCGGGCGGCTGCACGCCCGGCGGCGTGTTGCGGCCGTGCCCTCCTGGCAGCGGTGGCAGGTTGGGAGGGTCCGGCACTCCAGGCACCGTGGTGAAGGGATGTCTCCGTATGGCACTGCACAAGGGAAACGGCAGGGACCGCCGGCTGTCCGTCAGTCCACTGCTGGGCTCGACCGATCTGCTCGGCGCGATGAAGATCGCGCCGCCGGTGCACCGGCTTCCCGACAGCCCGATCCCGCCGCCGAGCGCGTACCAGCTGGTCCACGACGAGCTGATGCTGGACGGCAACGCCAAGCTCAACCTCGCCACCTTCGTCACCACGTCGATGGACGACTACGCGACCAGGCTGATGGCGGAGTGCGCCGACAAGAACATGATCGACAAGGACGAGTACCCGCAGACCGCCGAGCTGGAGCGGCGCTGCGTGGCTATCCTGTCCAACCTCTGGCACGCCCCCGACCCAGACCAGGCCGTCGGCTGCTCGACCACCGGTTCCAGCGAGGCGTGCATGCTGGCCGGGCTCGCCCTCAAGCGCCGGTGGATGCGGCGCAACCGGGACCGCTACGCGGCAGGCGCCCGGCCCAACCTGGTGATGGGCATCAACGTGCAGGTCTGCTGGGAGAAGTTCTGCAACTTCTGGGAGGTGGAGCCGAGGCTGGTGCCGATGAGTGGCGAACGGTTCCACCTCGATGCCGAGCAGGCGGTGGCCCATTGCGACCAGGACACCATCGGCGTGGTCGGCATCCTCGGCTCGACCTTCGACGGCTCCTACGAGCCGATCGCCGAAATCTGCGCCGCCCTGGACGAGTTGCAGCAGCGCACCGGGCTCGATGTCCCGGTGCACGTGGACGGCGCCTCGGGCGGCATGGTGGCGCCCTTCCTCGACCCCGAACTGCCGTGGGACTTCCGGCTTCCCCGGGTCGCCTCGATCAACACCTCGGGCCACAAGTACGGCCTGGTGTACCCCGGGGTCGGCTGGGCTCTCTGGCGGGACCACGAGGCACTGCCCGAGGAACTCGTGTTCAAGGTCAACTACTTGGGCGGCGAGATGCCCACCTTCGCGCTCAACTTCTCCCGGCCCGGGGCGGAGGTGGTCGCCCAGTACTACACTTTCCTGCGGCTCGGCCGGGAGGGCTTCTGGGCGGTCCAGCAGGCCTGCCGGGACGTCGCCGGATATCTGGCCGCCGAAATCGAGCGGTTGGGCTGCTTCCGACTGCTCACCCGGGGGGACCAGCTGCCGGTCTTCGCCTTCACCACCGTCGAGGACCTCCCGTTCGACGTCTTCGACGTCTCGCGGCGGCTGCGCGAGCGCGGCTGGCAGGTCCCCGCGTACACCTTCCCGGCGGACCGGACCGATCTGTCCGCCCTGCGGGTGGTCTGCCGCAACGGGTTCTCGCAGGATCTGGCGGATCTGCTGCTCTCCGATCTGACCCGCCTGCTGCCCGAACTCAAGCTCCAGCCGAAGCCGCTGGCCGAGCTGGGGATGCCGCCGCGGAGCGGCTTCCACCACTGAACCGGCGGTCGGCCGGGTCGGTCCCGAATCAGTCGAGGTAGCCGCGCAGTTGGTCGGCGAAGGCGTGGCCGCGCAGCTTGGAGAGGGTCTTGGACTCGATCTGGCGGATCCGCTCCCGGGTGACGCCGAAGAGGTTGCCGATCTCCTCCAGGGTGCGCGGCCGCCCGTCGTCCAACCCGTAACGGAGCTGGACCACTTGGCGCTCGCGCTCGCCCAGGGTGGCCAGCACCGCCTCCAGGTGCTCGCGCAGCAGCAGGAAGGAGGCGTTCTCCACCGGCGAGACGGCGTCCGCGTCCTCGATCAGATCGCCGAGCGCTACGTCGTTCTCCTCCCCCACCGGGGTGTGGAGCGAGACCGGCTCCTGGGCCAGCCGCAGCACCTCGCGGACCCTGGCCTCGGAGAGCTCCAGCACCGAGGCGATCTCGGCGGCGGCCGGCTCCGCTCCGCGCTCCTGCAGCAGCGCCCGCTGCACCCGCAGCACCCGGTTGATCAGCTCCACCACGTGCACCGGTACCCGGATCGTCCGGGCCTGGTCGGCGAGCGCCCGGCTCATCGACTGCCGGATCCACCAGGTCGCGTACGTGGAGAACTTGTAGCCGCGCGTGTAGTCGAACTTCTCGACGGCGCGGATCAGGCCGAGGTTGCCCTCCTGGATCAGGTCGAGCAGGGTCAGGCCGCGACCGACGTAGCGCTTGGCGACGGAGACCACCAGCCGCAGGTTGGCCTCGATCAGCCGCCGTTTGGCGATCCTGCCGAGCAGCACCAGGCGGTCGAGCTCGTCGGTGAGCGGGGCCGCGGGTCTCGCCGCGCCGGGTGCGGCCGCCGCCCGGCCGGGTACGGGCCCCGGCGGGGCCACTGGGGCTCCGGCGGCCCGGCGGCCGAGGGCCTCCTCGGCGAAGAGGCCCGCCTCGACCTGGCGGGCCAGCTCCACCTCCTCGACGGCGGTGAGCAGCCGGATCCGGCCGATCTCGCGCAGGTACTGGCGCAGCAGGTCCGCGGCGGGGCCGGTGCCCGCGTCCAGGGCCGGGGCGAGCTCCTCGGCCTCCGCGTCCTCGTCCGGCAGGGCGGGAACTCCCGGGAGGTCGGGCGGGCCCGGGAGGTCCGGTACGCAGGGGAGGTCGGGCGGGTGGGGGGTGTCCGGCAGGCCGGTGCGGGCCCCGGGGGCCGGGGAGACCGGGTCCGCGGGGGTGTGGCTCGCGGTGTCGGGGCGGGCGCCAGGTGAGCCCTGCAGGGGCACCCGGGCTTCCTCGGATGGCGGGGTGGTGTCCCGGCCGTGCCGGCTGCTGTCCTCGAACATGACGGCCTGACGCGCAGTGGCGAGTTCCACGGGCATCCCCCTCTGGGCCGCGCGCGGCTCATGCGGAGAACCGCGCCACACGGACTGGGATACCCACCAGTGTGGGGTACGCCACACTCGGGGGCCGAGAGGCGGGCGGCGACTTTCTGTTCCCGTGTCGAACTTCTGTGAGCGGTCACCCGAGGGGCCGGAGGAAAGCCGGGGGCGTGAGCGGCCGGGGCCCCGCCGTCCGCTCCGGCGCCGTCGCCGGGTGGTGCTCTCACGCCGAAAGGGCGGCCGCGCTCACAGCCCCGCGGCGCCCTTGTTGCGCAGCTGCTGGGTGTACTGCTGGAGGGCCCACAGTTCACCCTGGACGGGGCCCAGCTCCTCGGCGGTGGCCCGGTCACCCAGGCGGCGCAGGTGGGCACGCACCTCGTTGACCCGCCGCTCCACGGCCTGGAGCCGCAGCTTGACCAGGAACTCGCCCGCGTAGATGGCGTCCGGCTTTCGCCGGGTGCGCAGCGGCTCCACCGTCAACTCGGTTGCCAGGCTGCGCACCTGGTCATCCGGACTGGCATCGCGCACGGCCGCGGTGAAGTCCGGCAGGCTAGCGCCGTACGCGGTGCCGCCGGCCTGGCGGACGGCCCGGCGGACGGCGGTGTACGCCGGCGTGGGGAACTCGTCGTCGCCGTAGTTGTCGAAGGCCGGGCTGACCAGATCCGGGTGCTGGAGGGCGAGTTTGAGTAGCTCGCGCTCGACGAACTGGGCAGGGTCCCGGGGGTTCAACCGGTGGACGGGGCGCGGCGGTTGGGCGGGCTGGCCGCCGTCCGCCCGGCGCAGCGCCTGGCCGCGCGGCTGCTGGCCGTTCTCACGCTGCCAACGGGCGAGCTGGCCGACCCGGCGGACCACGAACTGCTCATCCAGGATGCCCAGCATTCCGGCGAGTTGGACCGCGTACTCGTGCTGGATCGAGCGGTCCTTGATCTTGACGATGATCGAGGCCGTCTCCTCCAGCGCGGCAGCACGGCCCTCGGCGGTGTCCACGCGGTGCCGGGCAACGGCCGAGCGGAGCGCGAACTCGAAGAGCGGGACCGGGTTTTCGATGAGTTCGCGGACCGCCTCGTCGCCCTTGGCGAGACGGAGTTCACATGGGTCCATACCGCCGGGCGTGATGGCGATGGAGGTGCGGGCGGCAAACTTCTGGTCGTCCTCGAAGGCTCGCAGGGCGGCCTTCTGCCCGGCGGCGTCGCCGTCGAAGGTGAAGACGGTCTCACCGCGGTAGGCGGAGGTGTCCATCAGCAGCCGACGGATGATCTTGATGTGGTCCTCGCCGAAGGCGGTACCGCAGGTGGCCACCGCCGTCGTCACGCCCGCGAGGTGGCAGGCCATCACATCGGTGTAGCCCTCGACCACCACGGCCCGACCGGTCTTGGCGATCTCCTTCTTGGCCAGGTCGATGCCGTACAGCACCTGGGACTTCTTGTAGAGCGGGGTCTCGGGGGTGTTGAGGTACTTGGGCCCGTTGTCGTCCTCGCGCAGGCGGCGGGCGCCGAAGCCGACCACCTCGCCGGTAGTGTCCCGGATCGGCCAGACCAGCCGGCCCCGGAAGCGGTCGATCAGGCCGCCGCGCTGCCCCTGCGAGGCCAGGCCGCCGACCAGGATCTCCTTGTCGGTGAACCCCTTGCCGCGCAGGTAGCGGACCAGGTGCTCCCAGCCCGCCGGGGCGTAGCCGACCCCGAAGTGCTTGGCGGCGGCCTCGTCGAAGCCGCGCTCGGTCAGGAAGCCGCGGGCGATCTCGGCCTCTGGGGAGCCCAGTTGCTCCTGGAACCAGGCGGCGGCCACCTTGTGCGCCTCCACCAGCCGGGTGCGCTCGCCCTGCTGGTGCCGGGGGCTGTAGCCGCCCTCCTCGTAGCGCAGGGTGACGCCCGCCTGGGCGGCCATCCGCTCGACCGCCTCGGCGAACGAGAAGTGCTCGATCTTCATCAGGAAGGAGATCGTGTCGCCGCTCTCGCCGCAGCCGAAGCAGTGGAAGACGCCCTTGCCGGGGTGGACGTAGAAGGAGGCCGACTTCTCGTCGTGGAACGGGCAGACGCCCTTGAGCTGCGCACCGCCGCCATTGGCGAGCTGAACGTAATCGCCGACGACAGCGTCGATGGGCAGTGCGTTGCGCACCGCCTGCACATCCTCGTCCCTGATCCTGCCTGCCACCCCGGAAGTCTACGGCCCCGGCCCCCCGAACCGGCGATCGTTTACCGCCCCTCCACCAGGCGGGCGTGCAGGGCCAGGGCGGAGGCGTCGGTGAGGGTGGCGATCTGGTCGATCACTGCGCGCAGTGCGGCCCGGTCGTCCTCGGCGCTCTCGTAGAGCGCTGCGAAGACCGGATCCAGACCGTACGGGGCGGTGCCGATGAGGCGGTCGGCCAGTTCGGCGATCACGATGCGCTGGCGGGAGCGCAGCTGGGCCTGCTCGTCCCGCTGCATCACGTACCGGACGGCGACGGCCTTGAGCACCGCGCACTCCAGCCGGACCTCCCGCGGAACCACCAGCTCGGCGGCGTAGCGGGTGAGCGGGCCCGGACCGTACCTGGCCCGGGTGGCCTGCTCGGCCGCCAGGCAGAACCGGCCGATCAGCTGGCTGGTGAGGTCCTTCAGGCCGGCGTGGGCCCGGGCGGAGCCGTCGTACGAGCGGGGCCACCACTCCTGGCCCTGGAGACGGTCGAGGGCCTCGCTCAGCTCCTCGGCGCCCGCGTCCGGGGCGTAGCGCTGGGCGACCTTGAAGAGTTCGGTGCGCTCCTCGGCGGAGTGCAGCGCGGCCGGGTCGATGTGGCCGGCCTGCAGGCCGTCCTCGACGTCGTGGGTGGAGTAGGCGACGTCGTCGGACCAGTCCATCACGGTGGCCTCGAAGCACCTGCTGTGGGCGGGCGCGCCACTGCGCAGCCAGCGGAAGACCGGCAGGTCGTCGGCGTAGACGCCGTACTTGGCCGAGGCCGGGTCGGCGGGGTGGTTGCCGCGCGTCCACGGGTACTTGGTGGCGGCGTCGAGCGCGGCACGGGAGAGGTTGAGGCCGACGCTGCGGCCGGGCCAGGGGGCGAGGCGGGCGGGCGGCTCGCCGGTCGGCGCGAAGCGCTTGGGCTCCAGGCGGGTCAGGATGCGCAGCGACTGCGCGTTGCCCTCGAAGCCGCCGCAGGCGGCGGCCGCCTGGTCGAGGGCCTGCTCGCCGGTGTGGCCGAACGGCGGGTGGCCCAGGTCGTGCGCCAGGCAGCCGGTCTCCACCAGGTCCGGATCGCAGCCGAGCGAGGCCCCGAGCTCCCGGCCGACCTGGGCGCACTCCAGCGAGTGCGTCAGCCGGGTGCGCGGGAAGTCGCTGCGCATCGGGGCGACCACCTGAGTCGTGCCGGCGAGCCGGCGCAGCGCGGCGGAGTGCAGGACGCGGGCACGGTCGCGCTGGAAGGCCGTGCGGCCGGGCCGCTTGTCGGGCTCGGGGACCCAGCGGGCCTGTGCGGCGGGGTCGTACCCGAACACGCCGGACCGGGGGACGGCGCGGCGGGACGCGGCGGGACGCGGTGCGTCCGGGCGGGACGCGCCGGGCTGGGAGGAGTCGTTCGGGGCGGAGCGGTGCGCGGTGTCGTCCATATGTGTGTCACCGTACGCCGCCGGACCGACATTCCTCTGCCCCGCCGCGCGCCTCCGACGACGCCCGCGACTCCTAAGATGCAGAGATTTCTCTGCAAAGACCACTATGCAGAGAGTCCTCTGCATCTTAGGCTGGGGACCATGAACGAGCAGCAACCCCGCCCCTCCCGCGTGATCGACGCCAGGAGCCTTCGCGGTCTGGCGCATCCGCTGCGGATGCACATCCTCGAAACGCTCCGGCTCGACGGGCCGGCCACCTCGGCCCGGCTCTCCGAACGGCTCGGCGAGAGCACCGGAACGATCAGCTGGCACCTGCGCCACCTCGCCGAACACGGCTTCATCGAGGAGGAGTTGGGACGCGGCACCAGGCGCGAACGGTGGTGGCGGGCGGTGCGCACCCAGAACGTGCTGAACACCGCCGACTTCCGGCACGACCCGGCCCTGCGGGGCACCCTCGCGGTGTATGTGCAGGAACTGATCCGGCAGCAGTTCCAGCGGGTCAGCGAGGCCTCGGCGATCGAGTGGACCGGGGACTGGCTCGGCGCCGGAAGCATGTCCGACTGGGACAACCTGCGCCTGACTCCGGCCCAGCTCCGCGCGCTGATCAGCGACCTGTTCGAGGTCATCGAGCGCCACACCCCCGCCCCGGACGCCGAACCCGGCCCAGACGCCCGGCCGATCCTGCTCCAGCTCCAGGCCCTGCCCAGAGAGGAACCCGAGCTCAAGTGAACTCCGCAGACCCGCTGCGCCCGGTCGGATTACTCCGCCGCCACCGCGACTTCCGACTGCTCTGGTTCGGCGAGACCACCGGCAAGTTCGGCTCCTCGGTGACCGCCCTGGCGATGCCGCTGATCGCCGTCACCACCCTGCACGCCTCGACCCTCCAGGTCAGCCTGCTCAGCGCGGCCGGCTGGCTGCCCTGGCTACTGATCGGCCTGCCGGTGGGCGCCTGGGTGGACCGGATGCGCTGCCGGCCGATCATGCTCACCACCTCGGCCGCATCACTGGTCTTGCTGCTGAGCGTGCCGATCGCCGCCCGTGCCGGCGCGCTGACGATGCACCAGCTGCTGGCCGTGGCACTGGCCGTCGGCGCCGCCGGAGTCTTCTTCCAGACCGCGTACACCGCCTTCCTGCCCGGTCTGCTGGAACCTGCCGACCGGGCCGAGGGCAACGCCAAGCTGCACGGCAGCGCCTCCGCCGCCCAGATCGTCGGCCTCGGCTCGGGTGGTGCCATCGCCCAGCTCCTCGGTCCGGTGAACGGCCTGCTGGCCGACGCCGCCACCTTCCTGATCTCGCTCTGCGCCACCGCGCGCATCCGGCACCGGGAACCGGCCCGCGAGGCCGCGGACGGCCGGGCGCTGGTCCGCGAGATCGGTGACGGCCTGCGGCTGGTGGCAGGCGACGCCTGGTTCCGCACGCTCACGCTCTTCGGCGCCTGCTCCAACCTCGCACTGACCGGCTACCAGTCGATCCTGGTGGTCTTCCTGGTCCGTGAGGTCGGGCTGGACTCCGGCGTGGTGGGCACCCTGGTCGCCGCCGCCTCAACCGGCGGTGTCGTCGGCGCGGCGCTGGCTCGCCGGGTGGCCGCCCGGATCGGCACGGCGCGCACCATGCTCCTCTTCGAGAGCGGACTGGCCCTGCCGGCTCTGCTCATCCCGCTCGCGAGCAAGGGCCCCGGGCTCGCGTTCCCCGTCCTGGGCGGACTCTCGGTCGCGGCCGGAGTGGTGGGCGGCAATGTCCTCAAGTCGACATTCCAGCAGCAATACTGCCCGCCTGAGCTGCTCGGCCGCCTGAGCGCCAGCAGCGCCGTCCTCAACTACGGGACCATCCCGGTCGGTGCTGTGACCGGCGGGTTGCTCGCGACGGCGCTGGGCCTGCGGCCCGCGATGTGGATCCTCACAGCCGGGGTGCCACTGGCCGCGCTGGTCCTCTGGTTCTCGCCGGTACGCCGCCGCCGTGACCTGCCCATCGAGCCGATGACCGCCCGGGAGGCCGGTACCGCCGCCGAGGACGCCGCGGCCGCACTGGGCCGAACGGGGCCCCCCGCCCCGGTGAGCGTCGGCTGCACGGCTGGCGATGAACGCACCGGATCGGGCTCGTACAGGTGGAGCTCCGGCCGGGCCACCGCCGCTTGCGCGAGGGGCCCCGCCGGGGCTCTCGCCCGGCTACGCCCGGACGGCCTGGAGGACCGCCGCCGCCATGCCCTGCTGGCCGGCCGCGTTGGGGTGTACCGGTGCCAGACCGTGTGTGGGGAAGGGCGGCTCGATCCAGCGGTTCGCCTCCCCCGCGCACATGTCGTGCCCGGACGACGGAGCGTAGGTGTCCACGTAACCGGCGCCCGCCGCCTCCGCACGCTGCCGGAGCATCGCGTTGAGCCGCTGCTCCTTCTCGTTCAGGAACGCGATGTCCCCGGCCGCCACACTCCGGCCCAGCGTCGCCCCACAGGATGCCGGGTCGGCCGGCAGCAGTTCCGGATACCCGACCACATAGACCCTGGCCTGCGGGGACCGCCGCTCCACCTCCCGCAGCAGCTCGCCGAGCCGCTCACCCACCGCATCGACCCGCTGCTGCAGCTGGTCCCGCCCGTCGGCACCGGTGTAGTGGCTGCGGCAGGGCGAGTCGGCGGCGGGCTCGCCCGTGAGACCGGCGACCAGGCTCTGTTTGAGGCCTTCCTCGGCGCACCGGCCGAGCACCTCCGCGAACCCGGCGTCGTTGCCGCCGATCCCGAGCGTGACCAGCCGGGTCGCCGGGGAGAGCGCGTCCAGCTGGGGCCCGTTGGTACCGTCTCCGGTCCGCTGCGCGCCGGTCAGGTCGCGGGTGGTCGCCCCGCTGCAGCTGACGTCGGTGAAGGCCGGCCCGGACAGGCCCAGGGCCTTGGCCACCAGCGACGGATAGTTGGCCCCGGAGCGGGTGCACCCGGCCGGGGTACCGGTCTGCGGGGCGATCCGCACCCCGGCCGTGTACGAGTCGCCGAGCGCCACGTACGGACCGGTCGGGGCCGCCTTGGCGGCCGCTGCCGAGGCGGCTGCGGAAGCGGCCGGTGCGGACTCGGAGCCGTCCACCTGGCACCCGGCCGTCAGCAGCAGCCCGACCCCGCCTAGCAGCGCTCCCACGCGTCTGATGTCCATCCACACCCCCCGAAGCCGGCCCCGCCGTGTTCCGTCAGCCCGTCCCCGGGCGTCCCCGGTCCAACGAACGGGCACGACCGATCACTCCCCTCCCGGGTGTGACGGCCACTACGCCTGACGGTGTCGTACACCCGATCGGCCGCGCCCCGGACAGCAGAGGGCTGACCGGGTCCGCCCGCGACGGGCGGTGCCTGCTTGCCGAACACTCCGGGTACCGGAGGCGCTACTCCGCGCCGCGCTCCTGCTCCGCGAGGAACTGCTCGAACCGCCGTCCCAGCTCGTCCGCCGAGGGCAGTTCGGTGGCCTCGGCCAGCAGGCTCTCGCGACTCTCCGCCCCGGCCACCGCGTCGTACTGGCCTTCCATGCCCCGGATCGCGGAACGCAACTCGCCGTCCCCCTCGGCCAGCTGCTCCTCGATGTCCGCGTACACCTCGCCGACCCGCTCACGCAGCTCGGTGCCCGGCAGGACCAGGCCGCTGGCGGACTGGACGGCCTCCAGGATCACCACGGCGGCCGCCGGGTACGCCGCGCGGGCCACGTAGTGCGGCACGTGGGCGGCGAAACCCACCACGTCGTGCCCGGCCTGGGCCAGCCGGTACTCCAGCAGCGACTGGGCGCTGCCAGGCACCTGGGCCTGGTCGAACCAGCGCGGGTGACCGGCTGCGAGGTCGACCCGGTTGCCGTGCGGGGTGAGCCCGACCGGACGGGTGTGCGGGACACCCATCGGGATGCCGTGGAAGTCGATGGTCAGCCGGACCTCGAAGCGCTCGACCAGCTCCCGCACGGCTGCGGTGAACAGCTCCCACTCGGTGTCCGGCTCGGGACCGCTGAGCAGCAGGAACGGGGTGCCGACCGAGTCCCGCACCAGCTGCAGCAGGATCTCCGGCCGCTCGTAGGCCGTCCAGCGGTCGCGGTTGAAGGTCATCACCGGGCGGCGGGCCCGGTAGTCCACCAGGCGGTCGTGGTCGAACCGGGCCACGATCTGCGGCGAGCCGTGCTCCAGCAGGTGGGCCACGACCTGGCCGCCGGCCTCACCGGCGTCCAGGAAGCCCTCGAAGTGGTGCAGCAGCACCAGGCCGGCGGCCTCGGGACCGGCAGCGGCACGGGCTTCGGCCAGCGCGTCCACGCCCTGCCGCTCCAGCTGGTACAGCTCCTTGGGATCACGCACCGCGCACCCAACCCCGTTCCGTCTCGTCGCTCATCGTCATCGGATCGACCGGCCGGACCCCGCCCCGTCACGGGCACCGGATCCTTCGGTCCTCTTCCGGCCGACCGGTTCTTGACCAGTCCAGCGTGCCGCAGCCGTGCGACATTCCCGAATCGCCGAGGATGTGTCAGCTTCCCCACCGCGCCCCGCCGGGCCGCCACCGGACCCGGCCGGACGGAAATCATCGCATCTCGCTGTGAATCCGCAGGTGAGAGCCATCACGTCGGCTCTTCCCGAACCCCTGCCGAGACCCCTGTCCTGCCCGGTTTCGACCACTGTGCCGGGCCGTGGTGGCGTGTCCCGGGCGGCCGCGCGCCCCCGTTCGCGCGCCGCGAAGTGACGCACCGCCTTCTGACGGGTATGGTCCTCTCGCTGCCTCGCATCGCCGCGCCGTTGTCACGCCGTCTGTCACGTCGTGTTCCCGGCCCGGCCAGGTACGCTGGCAGCCACTCTCCAGACACCTTGCCTTCACTTGGCCGCCCGCTGCTCTTCGCGCTCTCATTCCTCTCTCGGCCATCTTTCGGACGCACACTGTCCTTTCTCTCATCCCGCCGGACGCGGTCGAAGACCCGTGCCCGTACCCGGACGTGCTGAGACAGCCCCGCCTTCGTGCCGAGAAACCGGTGCGGAGGACCCTCCGACCGCCGAAGGACCGAAGGATCCGTGCCCGTACCCGTAACCCTCATCGGCCGTAGCGTGCGGCTGGAGCCCCTCGCCGAGCACCACGCCGAGGCCCTGGCCACGGCCGGCGCCGAGGACCGTACGACCTACGCCTTCACTCCCGTCCCGCACGGCCTGGAAGCCGCCCGGGAGTACATCGGCCGCGCCCTCGCCGACCAGGTCGCGGGCAAGTCGCTGCCGTTCGCCATCGTGAGTGCCGCGGACAACAGCGTGGTGGGGTCCACCCGCTTCCTGGAACTCGACTACTGGCAGGGCCCGCTGGTCTGGCCGCCGATGCCGGGCGTGCCGCACGGCGACCCGCTGGCCGCGGTGCCGGACGCCGCCGAGATCGGCAACACCTGGCTCTCGCCGCGGGCCCAGGGCACCGGCATCAACACCGAGGCCAAGCTGCTGATGCTGCGGCACGCCTTCGAGACCTGGCGGGTCCAGCGGATCTCGCTGCGCGCCGACGCCCGGAACCTGCGTTCCCGGGCGGCCATCGAACGGCTCGGCGCGACCAGCGAGGGCGTCCGCCGCGCCCACTCGCGGGGACTGGACGGGGTCGTCCGGAGCACCGCGTTCTACTCGATCCTCGACGAGGAGTGGCCGGCCGTCCGGGACATCATCGAGCTCCGGATCGCGGCCGCGACCTCGCCGACCGCCCCCGACCCGAAGATCAACCAGGAGTGCCTCAGACAGGGCTTCCCGCTGATCCAGGTCTGACCGTGCGGGCGTGACCGCCCGAACCGCGCCGGTGCCCTCCGCAGCTCGCAACCGCAGGCGAAGGGCACCGGCGCACCTGCGTCCGGAGGACCGTCGAGCGCCCGGTACCCGGCCCAGCCGGGGGGGCCGGGCTCGTCGCTCCCGGGTCTCCCGGGGCCTTCTCGACCTCCGTCGGCCCTATGGACCCCGTCGACCCGGGGACCGGCTTGAGACGGTCTCGACGCGCCTACGCCCGGCCGCTGCCAGGCGCGGCGGCCTCCGTGCGTTCGACGATGCCGGTGACCACCGGTACGGTCCTTTGGCGGGCCGGGCGCCGGGTGAGGCCGCTGCGGCGACGGCGGCCGTGTCGCCCGTGACGGCGGGGTGGTCGGGACGGGGACGGCGGAATGAATGGCCTGCCGGTCGGCCGCCTGGCCTTCCCGCGCCCGGCCGGCCGCAGCATGCGGTCGGTGGCCGGACGGCAGTCTCGGCCGACATGCCGGCGCCGGACGAGGACGGGGGCAGGGAGCCTGGTCGCAGACAGGGGCACAGGCCGGGACCGCGGACGGGACCGCATGCGATCCGGGCCGTGAACACCGAGCAGGCTGCCTGCGTGCGTGCCGTTCGTCCCGGTCCCCGCCGGTTCGGCCTTGACGGGCGGTCAGCCGGTCGGAGCCCTCGGGAACGAGAGGGCTCAGCAGCGGGAGTCGATCTCCTGGAAGGTGCTGTAGTGGTCCGCGGTCCAGTACTGCTCGCCCTGGGTGCCGGTGACGACCCGCCGGGTACCCCGGTCACCGGAGCCGGGGGTGACCACGGTGTACTCGTGGTAATAGCCGCCCGACCGCCTGGGCAGCCGGTTCTCACGGTTCTCGAAGACCACGCCGTCCGTGCGGTACGGGTACGGGCCGCCCTTGGCGATCAGCGCGAGGGTGTCCTGGGCCTGGCTGGGCAGCTTGCTGCGGCAGACGTCGGCCATGGCCGAGTTGGTGGGCACCCAGGTGCCGGAGGCCGACGGCTTCGCCGGCGCGGAGGGCTTGGGGGCTCTGGAGCCGGCCGCGGCCGCCGGGGAGGCCGAGTGGGCGGAGGTCTTGCTGGACGCCGTCTTGCCGGTGCCTAGCAGGGCGTAGGCGGCGGTGGCGACCACCGCGCAGCACAGCACGGCGACGATGGCGATCAGACGGATTCGGCTGGTCATGCGCTCCAGCTTGCCCGGTACGGGTCAGGCACCGTAACACCGGGTACCCAGCTCACCCGTCCGGCCGTTCCGCCGGCACCAGCCCGAACGCCGCCGGGGCGGGAACGGACGCCATTGTCCGTTCCCGCCCCGGCTGCCACGTACGGCGGCTCTCCTGCGCCGAGCTCCGCCGCACGCCCCTCCGGCGGAGGGGGGGTTGCGGTCAGCGATCGTCCGCTGTTCGGGGGACATCCCCGTCAGCGCGAGTCGCTACCCGCCGTCTCGAGGGCGGCCCGGCCTGCCTCCAGGCGCGCCACCGGAATCCGGAAGGGAGAGCAGGATACGTAGTCCAGCCCCACCTCGTGGAAGAAGTGGACCGATTCCGGGTCGCCGCCGTGCTCACCGCAGACACCGAGCTTGAGGTCGGGGCGGGTGGCCCGACCGGCCACCACGGCGTGCTTGACCAGGGAGCCGACGCCGTCGCGGTCGATGGTCTCGAACGGTGAGACCCCGAAGATGCCCTTCTCCAGGTACGCGGTGAAGAAGGATGCCTCCACGTCGTCCCGGGAGAAGCCCCAGACGGTCTGGGTCAGGTCGTTGGTGCCGAAGGAGAAGAACTCAGCGGCCTCGGCGATCTGACCGGCCGTCACCGCCGCACGGGGCAGCTCGATCATGGTGCCGAGCTTGATGTCCAGCTTGACGCCGGTGGACTTCGCGACCTCGGCCAGGACGCGCTCGCACTCGTCGCGGACCAGCTCCAGCTCCTGGACGGTGCCGACCAGCGGGATCATCACCTCCGGACGCGGGTCACCGCCGGCGAGCTTGCGCTCGGCCGCCGCCTCCGCGATCGCCCGGACCTGCATCCCGAACAGGCCGGGGATGACCAGGCCGAGCCGGACACCGCGCAGGCCCAGCATCGGGTTCTGCTCGTGCAACCGGTGCACGGCCTGGAGCAGGCGCAGGTCGTTCTCGTTCGGGTCCTTGCGGGCCTCCGCGAGGGCGACCCGAACCGAGAGCTCGGTGATGTCGGGGAGGAACTCGTGCAGCGGTGGGTCCAGCAACCGGACGGTGACCGGGAGTCCGTCCATCGACTGGAAGAGCTCGACGAAGTCGCCCTTCTGCAGCGGGAGGAGGGCGGAGAGGGCCTGCTCGCGGTCCTTGTCGTTGTCCGCCAGGATCAGGTGCTCGACCTCCCTGCGGCGCTCCTCGCCGAGGAACATGTGCTCGGTGCGGCACAGGCCGATGCCCTGGGCACCGTAGCGGCGGGCGCGGTTGGCGTCCTCAGCGTTGTCGGCGTTGGCCCGCACGGCCAGCCTGCGGCGGACGTCGGCGTGCGCCATCAGCCGGTGCACGGCCTGGACCAGGCCGCCCTGGACGTCGGCACCGGCGTGCAGGGTGCCCTCGAAGTACTCGACCACCGGGGACGGCACGACCGGGACCTCACCGAGGTAGACCTTGCCAGTCGAACCGTCGATGGAGACCAGGTCGCCCTCCTCCACGACCTGCCCGTCGCCGGTGGTGAAGCGGCGGCGCTTGGTGTCCACCTCGAGCTCCTCGGCGCCGCAGACACAGGTCTTGCCCATGCCGCGGGCGACCACGGCCGCGTGCGAGGTCTTGCCGCCGCGGGAGGTCAGGATGCCCTCGGCTGCGATCATGCCGTCCAGGTCGTCCGGGTTCGTCTCCCGGCGGACCAGGATCACCTTCTCACCGGAACGCGACCACTTGACGGCGGTGTACGAGTCGAAGACCACCTTGCCGACGGCGGCACCGGGCGAGGCGGCGATGCCCCAGGCGACGCGCTTGGCGGTCTCGTCGGCGGCGAAGCGCGGGAACATCAGCTGCGCCAGCTGGCCGCCGGTCACCCGCTGCAGCGCCTCGTCCAGGTCGATCAGACCCTGGTCGACCAGCTGGACGGCGATCCGGAAGGCGGCAGCGGCGGTGCGCTTGCCGACCCGGGTCTGCAGCATCCAGAGCTTGCCGCGCTCGATCGTGAACTCGATGTCGCACAGGTCGCGGTAGTGCAGTTCGAGCTTGTGCATGATCGCCATCAGCTCGTCGTACGACTTCTTGTCGAGTTGCTCCAGCTCGGCGAGCGGCAGGGTGTTGCGGATACCGGCCACCACGTCCTCGCCCTGGGCGTTGGACAGGTAGTCGCCGTAGACGCCGACGGCACCGGTGGAGGGGTCACGGGTGAAGGCGACACCGGTACCGGAGTCCTCGCCGAGGTTGCCGAAGACCATGCTGCAGACGTTGACCGCCGTGCCCAGGTCGTTCGGGATGCGCTCCTGGCGGCGGTACAGACGGGCGCGGTCGCCGTTCCAGGAATGGAAGACCGCGTGGATCGCCAGGTCCATCTGCTCGCGCGGGTCCTGCGGGAACTCCCGGTCGGTCTCACGGAGCACGATCGCCTTGAAGGTCTCCACCAGCGCCTTGAGGTCCTCGGTGGTGAGGTCCAGGTCGTTGGTGGTGCCCTTGGCCTGCTTGGTTCCCTCCAGCGCCTCCTCGAAGAGCTCGCCCTCCACGCCCAGTACGGTCTTGCCGAACATCTGGACAAGACGGCGGTAGGAGTCCCAGGCGAAGCGCTCGTTGCCGGACTGGGCGGCCAGACCGGCCACCGAGGCATCGGAGAGACCGATGTTCAGGACGGTGTCCATCATCCCGGGCATCGAGAACTTGGCACCCGAACGGACCGAGACCAGCAGCGGGTTGTCGGGCTGGCCGAGCCGCTTGCCCATCTGCTGCTCCAGCGAGTCCAGGTGCTCGCTGATCTCCTTGTGCAGCGAGGCCGGCTCACTGCCGGTCTCCAGGAAGACCTTGCACGCCTCGGTGGTGATGGTGAACCCCGGAGGGACGGGGAGGCCCAGGTTGGTCATCTCGGCGAGGTTCGCACCCTTGCCGCCGAGTAGATCCTTCAGGTCCTTGTTTCCTTCGGTGAAGGAGTAAACAAACTTCTGCTGAGCCGCCACGGGTCGGTCTCCTCGCACACGGTTGCCCTGACGCCGGAGAACATACCCATTTCGAAGGCGTCGTCGCGCCGCCAATAGGCCGTATGCGCCTCGAAGTGGGCCGTGACCCAACAGATCGAATGCCCATCGGGGCGTTTACCTCTGTTGGTGAAATCGTCCGGCTGACGCTAGCAATCGTTCAAGTAATAAACACATGAAAACCCGAAGATCACACGAACCGGACAGACAGTAGCGACTGATCGACCCTGCTGTTGCCCCGGCTTGATTTCCTGCAGCCAGCTGCGCCGATCCGCTACCGAGCCCCTTCGGGAAGCGATTCACACCCCAACAGCCCAGCGAACCCACTCGACCGGCCGTCAATCGCCACGATATGTGGCAAGCGTCACGGGTGCACGTCAGCTGTCGAGCGTAGGCGACCTGCGCCACTGATTGCACTGCGTCGATCATATGACAGCTTTCCGTTATAAAAATCTGCCAGAAAGGAGCCCCCTTGGCCATATCGTCCAAGAGGGCCCATCCGTTCCGGCGAGCGGCCCGGAAGCAATAGATTGGACGCGGCGTCCAAGTCACCCGCCCGATATGTCCAACTCGGCCTCGGCGCTGGGCAGCGCACAGTCGTACGGATCGTCCAGCCAGCCTTCGGGGAGCACCACCCGGTTGTTTCCGCTGGTCCGGCCACGCGGACCGTCGGCACCGGCGGGCCAGCACTGGTCCTGCTCGATCTGGCCGAGCGTCTCCGCCAGTTCGGCCAGCGAACTGGACATCGCAAGCTTCACCCGGAGCTCGGAACCCACCGAGAAGCCCTTGGTGTACCAGGCGACATGCTTACGGAAGTCGATGACACCCCGTGCCTCGTCCTCCAGCCACTCACCGAGCAGCTGGGCGTGCCGCACCATCGTCTGCGCCACATAGCCGAAGGTCGGTCGGGCGTAGTCCACCTCGCCCTCGAAGATCGAGACCAGATCCTTGAACAGCCACGGCCGACCGAGGCAGCCACGGCCGACGACCACGCCGTCGCAGCCGGTCTCGCGCATCATCCGCACCGCGTCGTCCGCCGACCAGATGTCCCCGTTGCCCAGTACCGGGATCTCCGACGGAACGGACTCGCGCAGCCGGGCGATGGCCGACCAGTCCGCGGTGCCGCCGTAGTGCTGCGCAGCGGTACGGCCGTGCAGGGCGATCGCCGAAACGCCCTCCTCCGCGCCGATCCGGCCCGCGTCCAGGAAGGTCAGATGATCGTCGTCGATGCCCTTGCGCATCTTCATGGTCACCGGCAGGCCGCCCGCGTTGCCGACCGCCTCGCGCAGGATCTCGCGCAGCAGGTTGCGCTTGTACGGCAGAGCGGAACCGCCGCCCTTGCGGGTCACCTTCGGAACGGGGCAGCCGAAGTTGAGGTCGATGTGATCGGCGAGGTTCTCCTCCGAGATCATCCTGGCGGCCCGGCCGACCGTCACCGGGTCCACCCCGTACAGCTGGATCGAGCGCGGCTTCTCACTCGGGTCGAACTTGATCAACTGCATGGTCTTGGCATTGCGCTCGACCAGTGCGCGCGTCGTGATCATCTCGGAGACGTACAGCCCCCTGCCCTCACTCTGCTCGCGGCAGAGCGTCCGAAACGGGGCGTTGGTGATGCCCGCCATCGGCGCCAGCACGACCGGGGGCCACACCTGCATGGGGCCGATGTTCAGGGGGGCGAACTCGGGGGCGGAGGTGGGGGCGGCCCGAGGGGCGGGGGCGCCGCCGGACGCCGGGGTGCCTGGCTTCGGTGCGACGCCGGATGCGGGTGCGACGCCGGGCATGGGTTCGCCACTGGGCGTGGGTGCGGCGCTGGAGACGGAGCTGGACGCGGGCACGGAGGTCATACGGGCGGAGTCCTCAGGGTCGGCAAGGGCGACTGTGATTCGGCGCGGGCGGCGGCCCGAGACTCTCCATTGTCCCCCAGGTAGTCCCCCGTTCGGCTCTGTGGTCAGCCGCGGCCGACCCGTGGGTCGGTCACGGCCTTCGGTCGCTCCGGTGTCTGGGGGCGGTTCGGTGCCGGCCACCGGTCCGGTACCTGTGTCCGTGCCCGCACCCGGTCGGATGCGTACGCCTGGTCCGGTGCCTGCATGTCCGCGTCCGGTCCGGTGCCTACGTCAAGCGCTGGCGTCCGGTCCGGCGTTCGCGGTTACCCCGGCACCTACGGCCGCCCCGGGGACGAAGCGGGCGGTGCCGCCGACATCCCAGAGCTCGGGGCTCCGGGCGCCGGTTCGCGGAAAGCGGCCGGCTCACTGGACGCGGCTGGGGCACTCGATGGAACCGGGGCGCTCGATGGAGCCGACTCACCGGACGGGACCGCCCCGGGGCTGGAGTCGACCGAGGTGGAGGAGACGGTCACCGGGCCGGACATTGACGTGATGTCGATCTTGCGGGCGGAGCTGCTGTCCTCCACGTCCGGGTCGACGTTCCAGGAATGCGAACTCGTGTGCCCATCCACTCGGTATCGGGTGTTCCCTCCCGGGACGGTGACAACGACCGGACCGGATGCAGTGGTCGCCGTCACTGCTCTGGGAGGGAGTGCGAAGCCCAGATCCATCTGGCCTGAGCTGGACGCCGCGTCGACCTCCGAGGAACGGAGCTCCCCGGCCGAGATCGGTCCCGACGTTGATTTGACCCATACCGGGCCGCTCACCCCCTGCAGTCGCAGCCGACCGGAGGACGTTCTCGCCCGTATCTCGCCGGAGACTCCTCGTATGAGCGTCTCTCCGGAGCTGCTCTGGGCATGTATCCCGGTGCCAGCCGGGACCTGGATGTCGAGCGCGGCATCGCAGCCGGCTACCGACAGGACGCTTCCGCATGAGACGGCTACTCGGAGGGTGTTCCCGACCACCTTGGTGCTGACGGACGGACGGCTCACCACCCAGCCCACCCTCTCCTTCACCGTGACCCGGTCGGGTGCGCCCGCCTCGACCGAGACTTGTGCGCTGCCTGAAGTCACCTCAACGGTCTTGATCGTCTCGGTCGACTGCCAGAAGGTGAGGTGTTCCGTCCGACTCCGGTGGGTCAACCGGGACCATGCTGTCAGCCCGCCGCTCAGCAGCGTGATCACCAGCACGATGACACCGATCCGCCGCCATGCCCGGTTGCTGGTCCGCTCCTGGGCGGCCGCTCCCGTGGTCGGATCCCGGCGGTTCACGACTGCCCCGCTCCCAGAAAGCGGAGCACGGCCAGCACCCTGCGGTGCGACGCATCGGCCGGTGGAAGGTCCAGTTTGCTGAAGATGCTGTTGATGTGCTTCGCGACGGCACTGTCGCTGACCACCAGGGACTCGGCAATGGCCGTGTTGGAGCGCCCCTCAGCCATCAACGTCAGAACGTCCCGCTCCCTGGGGGTCAGGCGCTCCATCGGATCGTTGTGCCGCCGGAGCAGCAGCTGGGCCACCACCTCCGGGTCCAACGCGGTACCGCCCTCCGCCACTCGCTGCAACGCCTCCACGAAGTCGTCCACATTGGCGACCCGTTGCTTCAGGAGGTAGCCGACCCCACTGGTGTTCCCGGTGAGCAGGTCTGCGGCGTACCGCTCCTCCACGTACTGGGAGAGTAGGAGTACCGCGGTCTCCGGCCACTGCCGACGGATCATCAGCGCGGCCCGGACTCCCTCGTCCGTGAAGTCGGGCGGCATCCGGACATCCGCGACCACGACCTTCGGCTTGTGCTCCTCCACTGCCATGAGCAGCGCCTCGGCGTCGTCGACTGCGGCGGCGACCTCATACCCGACCGCTTCGAGGACCTTGACCAGGCCCACCCGCAGCAGGACCGAGTCCTCAGCGATCACAGCTCGCATGGCAACTCCACAGTGATGGTGGTCGGGCCCCCGACGGGGCTGGTGATGGTCAGGGTGCCGTCCACCGAGGCCGCGCGCTTACGCAGACCGGTGAGCCCGGTGCCCCTGCTCGAATCGGCGCCGCCGACGCCGTCGTCGGCTATGACGATGCGGACCCGGCCGGAGTCCTGTCGTACCGACAGATCGACGCGGGAAGCCCGAGCATGCTTCGCCACGTTGGCCAGGGCCTCCGAGACGGTGAAGTAGGCGACGGCCTCGACTGTCGGGGCGATGCGGTCAGGGAGGTCCACCGTCAGGCGGACCGGGACGGGGGCCCGGGCTGCAATGCCTGAGAGTGCCGCGTCCAGGCCACGGTCCTCCAAGACCACGGGGTGGAGCCCTCGGACGAGGTCACGAAGCTCGGCGATGGCGGCCTGGGCTTCCTCGTGCGCCTCGATGATGACCTGCATGGCCTCGGGCGGTACATCCTTGAGGGTGCGCCGGGCCAGGCCGAGATTCACCGCTAGCGAGACCAGCCGCTGCTGGGCACCGTCGTGCAAGTCCCTTTCTATCCGCCGGCGTTCGGAATCCGCCGCATCCACCACGCCCGCCCTGCTCTCGGCGAGGTGCTCGACTCGGCGTTCCAGAACCTCCGCCCGGTTCGGCCCGAGCAGGGCACGGGCCGCCCGTCCGTCGATCCTGGCCAGCCAAGCCACTGCCCAGGGCAGCACGAACAGCAGAGCCAGACCGGCGGCAGTGAGCGCGGCATTGGTCCCCGTCCGACCGGCAGCGAAGCGGGGCGGGCTCTCCTTCGGCAGCAGGTACACCCAGCCGTAGACCGTGGCCAGCACCAGAGCCGCGCCCCCGGCAGCCAGTACCAGCAGGGAGCCGACGGCGATGGCCGGTGCGGCGATCAGGTGGTACCCGGCCTGCCGCCAGGTGAAGCCGGAGCGAAGGCGCACCAGCCAGCCCGCATCCGGAGCCACCCGGCTGGGGATCGTCAGACCGCGCAGCTCACGGAAGCGACTTCGCTGAGCGATCGTCAGCAGGTCAAGACAGAACACCACGAGGGGAAGCAGTGCACCGAACTTGGTCATGCACAGAGCGAGGACGGGAGGAAGACCCAGCGGCACTCCGGCCGCAATGAACACAGCGTCCCGCCGGATGGCCGCCGACCACGGAGCATGCTCGGCACCCCAGGCCCGAGCACGGCGGAGGGCAGAACTCGACATGCCGCACAGCCTATGGGCACCCGACCGGGCCGATCCATGAAGTAGGCATCCGAATCAATGCTGTAGCTAGGTACACCCCCAAGACGGATGTACGCGCTACCGACATGAAGTCAGTCGTCCGCGACTCTTGGCGACATGACGAGAACGAACCGCTTGACGGCAGCTGCACCTCGGTCCGGATCGGCCATCCGCCACAATGAGGCTCTGGTCGACGGCGGTTGGGGCGAGTGCCTGGCCGACGGCGGGGGCGGTACCGCGCACGTGGGTCCGTGGTCGGTCCGGGCGAGCCCCGCCGAACGGAAGCGCGCCTCCCTGGAAATCTACGAGTTCGGCGAGTTGCTGGATGTGATGGTGGTCTCCGCACTCGGTGACCACCAGGTGCTGCGCGGAGCCCGGTGCCGGGTCGGCACCGACGGTCCGACCGGCTTCGCCTGGGGGCGGCTGCCGATCGACGGTTCACTGCCCGAAATCACCTTCACCAGCGGCGGTCTGCTGGGTCGAAGCCATCGCCCGGCTCGGGTGGTCCAACTCGCCGACGCCTTCTGGCTGGCCTGGGCTGATGGGCCGCCCTGCGGCTCAGTGCAGGTACGAGTCCCGTACGACGACTCGCTGTCAGCCCGCATGCGGGCCGGGCGAACGTCATGAGCCTGCAACGGACGCTGATCGCCTGCGGAGTGGCGCTGCTGTCCTGGGCCACAGCTATGGCCGTCACCCCCGGAGTAGGCGCGGGCTGGCCCACGCTCGACTACCTGGAGGCTGTCGCCCTGATCACTACCGGTACGCTCCTGCGGCGGAGCAGCCCCGGCAGTCGACCGGCGGCAGCAGTAGCCGCGACCTTGCTGCTCGGCGATGCCTGGTACGACCTCCATACGGCGGCAGATGGTAGCCAACTCGCCGGGCCCGTGACGATGGCGCTCTGTGCGGAGCTGCCGCTGGCGTGGCTCTGCACCACACTCGCCCTTACCGGCACGATCCGTACCACCAGTCTTTCCTCAACTCCACTCCATCACAAGATGGTTGGGTCAGCAGCCAGCCACTGTCAACGGCCGGCTGATCGGATGGCAGCCGACGACGGCGCCGTAGGTGGAGCGCCCCTCCATTGGCCCCCGCCTCATCCGCTGGGGTGCGGCTCAGTCCATGGCCGCGAGCTGCTCCAGACGGCTGCGCGTCTCCTCGTCCTGTGGCGTGTAGGCCACCAGCCGCGTGCCCGGCCGAGGCCCGAGCCACAGGTTGGTGTACTCGAAGCGGACCAGCCCGACGTCGGGAAGCAGAAAGCGCTTGAGCCCATTGGTCTGGGCGGCCACCTCGTGCCGCTCCCAGAGTTCCTCGAACTCGGGAAACGTCCGGCACAGACGCTGAAGGAGGTTCTTCCAGACCGGTTCCGAAGAATGCTCGGCCATAGCCGCCCGGAAGCGGGCCGTCACGGACTCCCGGGCTCCCTGAACGTCCACCAGCACCGAGGCGAACCGAGAGTCCGAGAACACCAGCCACATCAGGTTCCGGTCCTCGAACGGCATCTCGTCGAGATCGCCCACGAGCCAGGTGTAGGCGCGGTTGTACGCCAGGATGTCGTACCGGCTGTTGAGTACCGCGGCGGGCATCGGTTCGAGCTGCCCCAGCACGGCCCGCACGGAGGGAGTGATGGTCGGGCAGTCCTGGACGGGAGCCGGATCCTCCGAGCCCGCCAGGACGAAGAGGTGGGCCCGCTCGCTCCGGTCGAGTTGCAGGGCTCGGGCCACAGAGTCCAGCACCTGGGCCGAGACCTGGATGTCCCTCCCCTGCTCGAGCCACGTGTACCAGGTGACTCCTACGGCGGCGAGCTGCGCGACCTCCTCGCGGCGCAGTCCCGGGGTCCGACGGCGCCCGGTCAGCGGCAGGCCGACCTGCTCCGGCGAGATCCTCTCCCGGCGGCTGCGCAGGAAGGTCGCAAGCTCGCTCCGACGGCTGTCGGTCGGCGCGGCGACAGTTGTCATGGGACCAAGGATGCGGGAGATCGGATCCTATTGCCAGGTACTTGTTATACCTGGATAAACGCTGTCTGGTACCAGGGTGAGCGAAGCCGGATCGTGGTACTCGTGACCCAGCAACTAGCGATTCCGCAGACCCCGGCCATGCCTTCACAGTCTCCCGCGGGCCAGTCTGTCGCCCCCACTCTCGGGACGGCCGGTCTGGTCACCGTCCTGCTCGGTGCCTTTTTGCCGATGCTCGACTTCTTCGTCGTCAACGTCGCCCTGCCCACGATCGACCATGACCTGACCGCCGGCCCCGCAGTCCTGGAACTCGTTGCCGCCGGATACGGCATCGCATTCGCCGTACTGCTGGTACTCGGCGGGCGGCTTGGCGACTCCTTCGGCCGGCGTCGGCTCTTCATAACCGGCGCCGCGGCCTTCACCGCCGCCTCCCTGCTCTGCGGCCTCGCTCCCACCGCCTGGACACTGGTCGCCGCCCGGGCCGCCCAGGGCGCCTCGGCCGCACTGCTCCTGCCGCAGGTGCTCGCCACCATCACCGCTGCCAGCAGTGGCGCGCAGCGCGCCCGAGCCCTCAGCATCTACGGCGCGGTCGGCGGCATCGCCGTGGTGATCGGGCAGGTTCTCGGCGGAATGCTGATCGCCGCCAACCTCTTCGGCACCAGCTGGCGGGCCGTGTTCCTACTGAACGTCCCGTTCGCGCTGCTCACCGCCGTCCTCGCGTTCCCGTACGTACCGGAGAGCCGTTCGCCGCACGCGGCCGGGGTCGACCTGCCCGGGACGGCACTGCTGACGGCGGCACTGCTCGCACTGTTCCTTCCACTGATGGAAGGGCGGGCAGCGGGCTGGCCGCTCTGGTCCTGGGTGCTGCTCGGCGCCTTCCCCTTTCTCGCTACCGCATTCCTTTACGTGGAGCACCGGGCAGAGCGGTCGGGTCAGGTGCCGCTGGTGCCGCTCTCCCTACTGCGGATACCGGAGATGCGCCGGGGCCTCGGGGTCGCCGTGCCGTACTTCACAGGCTTCGGCGGGTTCATGTTCGTGGTGGCCGTCATGCTGCAGCAGGGGCTCCGGCTCGGTCCGGTAGCAGCGGGGTGGGCGCTGGTCCCCATGGCCGCCGGCTACTTCTCCGCCTCTTTGAGCGGGCCGCGCCTGATCAGCCGGTTCGGCAGCCGGGTGATCACGGCCGGTGCGGTGGTCCAGGGTTCGGGACTGGCCATCCTGGTCGCCCCGGTGCTGCTGGACTGGGCGCACTTCTCGCCTTGGCGGATGCTGCCCGGCGTGGCGTTGGCCGGCATCGGCCAAGGCCTGATCGGGACGCCGTTGTTCCGCGTGGTCCTGTCCAAGGTCCCGGCCGAACGTGCCGGGGTCGGCAGCGGGGTACTGGCCACAACCCAGCAGTCCAGCTTGGCGCTTGGAGTGGCCACTCTCGGGACACTCTTCCTCTCCCTGTCCCCGTCCATAGGTATCGCCCACGCGCTGGCTCTGGTCCTGACCCTCCAGTTGACCGGCTCAGTGGCCATCTTCCTGCTCAGCACCCGGCTGCCCCGCACGGTCGCCTGAGACAGCCGGTCCATCCAGACGGGCCAGGGCTGGACTGGCAACACAAGTTCCCTGGGCAGACCGGCCGGAGCGGGCAGCACGGATGGGCTGACCGAACCGAAACGGGCCCAGGCGGGAGAGGCCCAGGTGGAAGAGGCCCAGGCGGGAGAGGCCCAGGCGGGAGAGGCTCGTCTGGGCAAGTCGGAGTTGGACAAGGTAGGGCAGAACACGCAGGACAGAACGGAAGCGGGACGCGGCACAGCGAGCCCGACGTGCTGCGGCCCAACAAGGGAACGCCCGCCAGGGGAGAAGGAAAATCAGGAGCCGCCTGTCGCCCTTCGTGTCAGGATGACGATATGACGACGCACCAGCCCCAGTCCCCGGCCGACGCCCGTTCCTGCGAGGAGCTCACCGCACTCGTGGCAGCAGGCGCCCGCCCCAAGTACCTGTTCTTCTGGGGACACCGGCCGGAGCGGGACGGCCAGGTCGGTCCGGGTTCGCTCAGCCAGTGGTGGCCGGCCAGGTTCACCGTGGACGGGATGACCTATGCCACGGCCGAGCACTGGATGATGGCGGGCAAGGCGCGGCTCTTCGGAGACGACGAGGTGTTGCCGCGGATTCTCGCCGCTCGCACCCCGGCCGAGGCCAAGAAGCTCGGGCGGCTGGTCCGCGGCTTCGATGAGCAGCGTTGGGCAGCCGAGCGGTTCGAGCTGGTGGTCCAGGGCAATGTGGCCAAGTTCGGTCAGGACGAAGCCCTTCGGGAGTACCTGCTCGGTACCGCCCAGCGAGTTCTGGTGGAGGCCAGTCCGCTGGACCGGCTCTGGGGCATAGGCCTCGCCGCCGACAACGAGCGGGCGGCCAAGCCCGCCGAGTGGCGCGGCCTCAACCTGCTTGGATTCGCCCTCATGGAGACTCGCAGCCGCCTGGCCGACCCGGCCTCCTGACAACTCCACAGGCCGATGTCCAACAAGCCGGTACCGAAGACGTCGACGTCCATCAGACCGACGCCCAAGACGCCAACTCCCAACGAGCCAAACCCCGGAAGGCCGACGGCCTGCTCCCAGCACCTACTTGCCAGCAGTCGCAATCCAATGCCCGAGGTCCGACGTCCAACCGGCACCCACCGGGCCAACAGGTCAGCGCCCCACACCTCAACGCCCAACAGCTCGACCCGCAGCAGGTCGACGCCGAACACCCGAGGCGGCCACAGAGCCGAAGCCGCGGCCCCCGACCCCACTGGCCCCCGCGCGGAGCGAACCGCGCGGGGGCCAGTGGGTGGGGACCAGCGACAGAACCCGTCAGCAGCCGATCAGGCGGGCCGCCAGGTAGGGCTTCACCTGGTCGAGGGAGACGCGCTCCTGCGCCATGGTGTCGCGCTCGCGGATGGTGACCGCATTGTCCTCGAGGGTGTCGAAGTCGACGGTGACGCAGAACGGCGTGCCGATCTCGTCCTGGCGGCGGTAGCGCTTGCCGAT
>NZ_JBVIMH010000038.1:0-17757 GCF_055579945.1 Kitasatospora sp. NPDC032150
CCGCCTTCCAGCGGACCCTCCGGGCGCTTCGTTCTTTCGTGTTTCCAGCTTATCAGATGTTTTCCGCTCCGTTTACCGGACCGAATTCCATCGGATTCACTTTCGCCTTTCGGCGCCCTCAGACTCTATCAGAGTTTTCCGGCTCGCTTTCTGCTCTCGAATTTCGTTCGAGAACTTCCGGCGTCCCGTGGGGCAACCCGGAGAACATTACGCACCGGGCCGCCCCACGTCAAACCGAGCCGGTAGGCTCAGCCGGCCGAACCGGCCTGGACCGCCAGGGCGCCTCAGACCTCGACCACGACCGGCATGATCATCGGGCGCCGGCGGTAGTTGTCCGCCACCCACTTGCCGATGGTGCGCCGGACCAGCTGCTGGACCTGGCGGATCTCCAACACGCCGTCGTTCGCCGACTTGGTCAGCGCTTCTTCCAGCCTCGCCACTACGGGGATGAACGCGCTGTCGTCGATGCCGGAGCCGCGGGCCTGGATGGTCGGGCCACTTACGATCTTGCCGTTGGTGGAGTCGACCACCACGAAGGCCGAGATGAAGCCTTCTTCACCGAGGATGCGGCGGTCCTTGAGCGAAGCCTCGGTGATGTCGCCGACCGACGAACCGTCGACGTAGACGTAACCGGCCTGGACCTTGCCGACGATGCGCGCGACGCCGTTCTCCAGGTCGACGCAGACGCCGTCCTCGGCGATGACCGTACGCTCACGCGGCACACCGGTCGCGATGCCCAGGTCGGCCGCCGCCCGCAGGTGACGCCACTCACCGTGGACCGGCATCAGGTTGCGCGGTCGGCAGATGTTGAAGAAGTAGAGCAGCTCACCGGCCGAGGCGTGGCCGGACACGTGCACCTTGGCGTTGCCCTTGTGCACGACCTTGGCGCCCCACCGGGTCAGGCCGTTGATGACCCGGTACACCGCGTTCTCGTTGCCCGGGATCAGCGAGGATGCGAGGACCACGGTGTCGCCCTGGGTGATCCGGATCTGGTGCTCGCGGTTGGCCATCCGGGACAGCGCCGCCATCGGCTCGCCCTGCGAGCCGGTGCAGATGAGCACCACCTCGTTGTCCGGCAGGTCGTCCAGGGTCTTCACGTCGACGATCAGGTTGCCCGGGACCTTCAGGTAGCCCAGGTCCCGCGCGATGCCCATGTTGCGGACCATCGAGCGGCCCACGAAGGCGACCTTGCGCTTGTACTCGTGGGCCGCGTCCAGCACCTGCTGGATGCGGTGCACATGGCTGGCGAAGGAGGCGACGATGATGCGGCGATCGGCATTGGCGAAGACGTTGCGCAGCGCGGCCGAGATGTCCCGCTCGTGCGGGATGAAGCCGGGGACCTCGGCGTTGGTGGAATCCACCAGCAGCAGGTCCATGCCCTCCTCGGCCAGCTTGGCGAAGGTCGGCAGGTCGGTGAGCCGGCCGTCGAGCGGCAGCTGGTCCATCTTGAAGTCACCGGTGGCGACGACCATGCCGGCAGGCGTCCGGACGGCGACCGCGAGGGCGTCCGGGATGGAGTGGTTGACGGCGATGAACTCGCAGTCGAAGGGGCCGATCCGCTCGCGCTGCCCCTCCTCGACCTCCAGCACGTACGGACGGATCCGGTGCTCGGCGAGCTTGGCCTCGATCAGCGCCAGGGTGAGCTTGGAGCCGATCAGCGGGATCTCCGGGTTCTCCCGGAGCAGGTAGGGGACGGCGCCGATGTGGTCCTCGTGCCCGTGGGTGAGGACGATGCCGTCGACCTTGTCCAGCCGGTCCCGGATGTAGCTGAAGTCCGGGAGGATCAGGTCGACACCGGGCTGCTCGTCCTCCGGGAAGAGGACACCGCAGTCGATGATCAGGATGCGGTCCCCGTACTCGAGGACCGTCATGTTGCGGCCGATCTCACCGAGGCCGCCGAGCGGAGTGATGCGGAGGGCGCCCTCCTTCAGGGCCGGTGGCGCGCCGAGTTCGGGATGCGGGTGGCTCAAAAGACTCTCCTCACGACGCACGCCATATGTCCGGGGTCCTCCCCTGAAGACATATGGCGTGCGTGCTTCGTCGGTTTCCTACATTTCAGGTCCTGGTGCCCTCGCGCCTTGGGTCCGGTCCAGCGGCGGGCCTGCGATGGGCCCGGCGAGCCGGGGCGCGCACGTCTGTGTCTGCTACAGGTGTACCCCGCCGGCGGCGAGATCCAGCCTCAGCCGGTCAATCTCCTCCGGCGTGGCGGAGACCAGCGGCAGGCGCAGCGGTCCCGCCGCGTGCCCCTGGAGGTTCAGCGCTGCCTTGCTGAGGATGACGCCCTGGGTGC
The DNA here is from genome assembly GCF_055579945.1 of Kitasatospora sp. NPDC032150. Taxonomy (NCBI): domain Bacteria; kingdom Bacillati; phylum Actinomycetota; class Actinomycetes; order Kitasatosporales; family Streptomycetaceae; genus Kitasatospora; species Kitasatospora sp. NPDC032150. Next base: position 2,291 of record NZ_JBVIMH010000038.1, read on the forward strand.
GGAACATGCCGGTGAACACCGGCAGCAGGCTCTGGTGGATCGACAGCGCCTTGGCGACGTCGCCGGCCAGGTAGGCGTCGATCATGGCGCGCAGCTCGCCGGCCACCACATGGCCGACCACGCTGACCACACCGACGGCACCCACCGACAGCAGTGGCAGGTTGAGGATGTCGTCGCCGGAGTACCAGGCCAGGCCGCTGCGGGCGATGGCCCAGGAGGCGGCGGCGAGGTCACCCTTGGCATCCTTGTTGGCGACGATCCGCGGGTGCTCGCCGAGCCGGACCAACGTCTCGGTGCTGAGCGCGACCCCGGCGCGGCCGGGGATGTCGTACAGCATCACCGGCAGCTCGGTGGCGTCCGCGATGGTGACGCTGTGCTGGTACAGGCCCTCCTGCGGGGGCTTGCTGTAGTACGGCGTGACGACCAGTAGGCCGTGGGCGCCGGCCGCCTCGGCCTGGCGGGCGAGCTCGACGCTGTGGTGCGTGTCGTTGGTGCCGACGCCGGCGATGATGTGGGCCCGGTCCCCGACCGCCTCCACCACGGCGCGGACCAGCTGGGCCTTCTCGGCGTCGGAGGTGGTCGGCGACTCACCGGTGGTGCCGTTGAGCACGAGGCCGTCGTTGCCGGAGTCCACGAGGTGAGCGGCCAGACGCTGTGCGCCGTCGAGGTCGAGACCGCCGTCTGCGGTGAACGGGGTCACCATCGCGGTCAGAACCCGGCCGAAGGGAGTCTGAGGGGTGGAGGTCGGAGCCATGCGTCCAAAACTACTCGTAGGCGGCCGGGGGTCTACCAGGCCGGTCCATGGTTCGGACAGATGTGCCGTTCTGCGGGGCGGAGTGCCGTTCCGCAGGAGGGCCGGCGGACGGACAGCGGCTGGGCGGCGGGCCCTGACGTGGGACTCCGGTGCTGCTTGCTCGGGGGTTCAAGCAGCACCGGAATCCGTGGTTTTGAGCCTAGGGAGCACCCGGAAAAGCCGCAATCCGGACATGTCACCCGCCCCGCCCGTATGCCTGTCGGCCCAGGTCAGGGGGCGACTCGGCCGTGCTTCTCGAAGGCCGCATGGGTGAGCGGCATGAGCTTCGCCCACTCCGCCTCCATCTGCTCGGCGACCATCTCGATCTCGCGCTGCGGGAAGGACGGAACCGCCGAGTTCTCCCGTTTGGTGCGCAGCGAGAGGAAGTGCATCAGCGAGCGCGCGTTGCAGGTGGCGTACATCGAGGAGAACAGGCCGACCGGCAGCACCGCGCGGGCCACCTCCCGGGCGACACCGGCGTCGAGCATCTCCCGGTACGCCTGGTAGGAGGCCCGGTAGGAGGACTCCATCGCCTCGGTCGCGATCCGGTGCTGCTCCCGGGTGCCCTCGACGAACTCGTACTTGCCGGGGCGGCCCTGCTGGATCAGCTTGCGGTCCTCGCCGGGGACGTAGAAGACCGGCTGCAGCTCACGGTAGCGACCGGACTCCTCGTTGTAGGACCAGCCGCTGCGGTGGCGGTGGAACTCGCGGAAGACGAAGATCGGCGCGCTGATGAAGAAGGTCATCGAGTTGTGCTCGAAGGGGGTGCCGTGGCGGTCCCGCATCAGGAAGTTGATCAGCCCCTTGGACTTCTCCGGATCCTGCTGGACCGCCTCCAGGGACTGCTCACCCGCGGTCGAGACCCGCGCCGCCCAGACCACGTCCGAGTCGGCCGCGGCACTGCGCACCAGTTCGACGGTGACATCGCTACGGAACTGCGGAGTCAGGTCCACTTCATCGCTCACGCGAAGATCCTCCAAGAACTACCGGGATGAGCCGTTTGTGACGGCGACAGCCTAGCCCGCCGCGACGGGTGCCGGAGTGGCGTGCAGCTTGATGGCGTGCTGCATGGCCTTGCGGGCACGCGGCACGTCACCGGCGTCCGCATAGGCGACCGCGAGCCGGAAGAAGACCCGCCAGTCCGCCGGCGAGGCCTCGGCCTCGGCCTTGCGCCTGGCGAAGACCGCGTCGGCCGAGGCCCGGTCGATCCGGCCCCCCGAGGTGCGCTTCAGCTCGTCCACCGGCAGCCCGCCCTCGGCCTCCAACTCGCGGGCGAGCCGCTCGCTGGCCCGCCCGAAGCGGATGGTCTGGCGCAGGAACCAGATCCCGATCCCCGGGATGACGAAGGCGCAGAGGCCGATGCCGATGCCGAGCGGCTTGCCGGTGGCGATCAGCTGGACGCCCTCGCCCACACAGATCAGGGCGACCAGGAACAGGACGCCGGAGAGCACGAAGAAACCGGTGCGCGAGGTCATCGACGGGCTCACAGGTCCAGGAAGTGTTCGAGGCCGAAGGTGAGGCCCGGGTGGTCCACCACCTTGCGCACGCCGAGCAGGATGCCGGGCATGAAGCAGCTGTGGTGCAGCGAGTCGTGGCGGATGGTCAGGGTCTCGCCGGTGTCGCCGAACAGCACCTCCTGGTGGGCCAGCAGGCCGCGCAGCCGGACCGCGTGCACCGGCACCCCGTCCACGTCCGCGCCGCGCGCACCCTCCAGGCCGTGCGTGGTCGGGTCCTGCTGCGGCCCCCGGCCGGCCTCGGTACGGGCGGCGGCGATCAGCTGCGCGGTACGGGTGGCGGTGCCCGAAGGGGCGTCCGCCTTCCGGTCGTGGTGCAGCTCGACCACCTCGACCGACTCGAAGTACTTGGCCGCGACCTGCGCGAACTGCATGCCGAGGACGGCGCCGATGGAGAAGTTCGGCGCGATCAGCAGACCGGTCCGCGGGCTCTCTGCCAGCCAGCCTCGCACGGTGGCCAACCGCTCGTCGGTCCAGCCGGTGGTGCCGGTGACCACGTGGATCCCGTTGTGCAGGCAGTACTCGAGGTTGCCCATCACCGAATCGGGGTGGGTCAGTTCGACCACGACCTGGACACCGGCGTCGCCCAGCTCGGAGAGCTCGGAGTCACGGCCCAGGGTGGCGGCCAGCTCCAGGTCGGGGGCGGCCTCGACGGCCTTGACGGCCTCCGAACCGATCCGTCCCCTGGCGCCGATCACGGCAACGCGCAGCGTCATCTTCGGTAACCCTCTCAGTGCAGCAGGTCGGCGAGCGCGGCCGCCCGCCTGTCGTTGATCGGGCCGATCAGCGCGAGCGATGGCCGGTAGGCACCCAGCACATCACGTGCCACGTCCCGGACGTCATCCAGGGTGACCGCCGCGATCTTCTCCAGCATCTCGTCCACGGACAGGTGCTGCCCGTAGCAGAGTTCGGCCTTGCCGATCCGGTTCATCAGTGAGCCGGTGTCCTCCATGCCGAGCACGGTGGAGCCGGAGATCTGCCCGATCGCCCGGTGCAGTTCCTCGGCCGTGATGCCCTCCTCGACCACCTTGGCCAACTCGGCGCGGCAGATCTCCAGGACCTCCTCGACCCGCTTGGGCTGGCAGCCGGCGTAGATGCCGAACAGGCCGCTGTCCGCGTACGAGGTGGAGTACGAGTAGACCGAGTACGCCAGGCCCCGCTTCTCCCGGACCTCCTGGAACAGCCGCGAGCTCATCCCGCCGCCGAGGGCCGCGTTGAGCACGCCCAGCGCCCAGCGGCGCTCGTCGTGGCGGGGTATGCCCGGCAGGCCGAGGACCAGGTGGGCCTGCTCGGTGGGGCGGTTGAGCACCTGGATCTTCCCGGCGGTGCGCAGCGCCTTGACGGAGCGGGGCAGCTCGGCGGGGTGGCCGGTGGACCTGGCCAGCACCGGTGCGAAGGCCCGCTCGACCAACCGGACCACCTTCTTGTGGTCGAGGTTGCCGGCCGCGGCGACGACCAGGTTCTCGGGCTTGTAGCGGCGGCGGTAGAACCCGGCGATCTGGTCCCGGCTCAGCCCGGTCACGGTCTCCTGGGTGCCCAGGATCGGGCGGCCGAGCGGCGCGGACCCGTAGATGACCTTGGCGAACAGGTCGTGGACCACGTCGCCCGGGTCGTCCTCGGCCATCGCCATCTCCTCCAGGATGACGCCGCGCTCGGCCTCCACGTCCTCCTCACGGACCAGCGAGCCGGTGACCATGTCGCAGACCACGTCGATGGCCAGCGGCAGGTCGGTGTCGAGCACCCGCGCGTAGTAGCAGGTGTTCTCCTTCGCGGTGAAGGCGTTCATCTCGCCGCCGACCGCGTCCAGGGCGGCCGAGATGTCCAGCGCGCTGCGCCGGGCGGTGCCCTTGAAGAGCAGGTGCTCCAGGTAGTGGGTGGCACCGTTGAGGACCGGGGTCTCGTCCCGGGAGCCGACGCCGACCCAGATCCCGAAGGTCGCCGAGCGGACCGTCGGCAGGGTCTCGGTGACGACCCGCAGGCCGCCGGGAAGGACGGTGCGGCGCACCGTGCCGGCGCCGTCGACGCCTCTGAGCAGGGTGCGAGTGGTGCCGGGTCGCTGCGTTGCCGCCGAGGCCTGAGCCAACGCGGGTACCTCCATGGGTGGGAACAACAGGGTGCGGCCCGCACGCTCAAGCTGGCGTGCGGGCCGCGGGAGTCAGCTAGCTGAGAGCCGTCACTCGGACGCGGTGGCGGCCTCGCCGCCCTCCTCGCCCTCGATGACCGGGATCAGCGAGAGCTTGCCGCGCGGGTCGATCTCGGCGATCTCGACCTGCACCTTGGCGCCGACCGCGAGCACGTCCTCGACGTTCTCCACGCGCTTGCCGCCGGCCAGCTTGCGGATCTGCGAGATGTGCAGCAGACCGTCCTTGCCCGGCATCAGCGAGACGAACGCGCCGAAGGTCGTGGTCTTGACCACGGTGCCCAGGTAGCGCTCGCCGACCTCCGGCATGGTCGGGTTGGCGATCTGGTTGATCGTGGTGCGGGCGGCCTCGGCGGCCGGGCCGTCCGCGGCACCGATGTAGATGGTGCCGTCGTCCTCGATCGTGATCTCGGCGCCGGTGTCCTCCTGGATCTGGTTGATCATCTTGCCCTTGGGGCCGATGACCTCACCGATCTTGTCCACCGGGATCTTGATGGTGATGATGCGCGGGGCGTTCGGCGACATCTCGTCCGGAGTGTCGATCGCCTCGTTCATCACGTCGAGGATGTGCAGGCGGGCGTCCTTGGCCTGCTTCAGCGCGGCGGCGAGCACCGACGCCGGGATGCCGTTCAGCTTGGTGTCCAGCTGCAGGGCGGTGATGAAGTTGCGGGTACCGGCGACCTTGAAGTCCATGTCGCCGTACGCGTCCTCGGCGCCCAGGATGTCGGTCAGGGTGACGTAGTGCGTCTCACCGTCGATCTCCTGCGAGATCAGGCCCATGGCGATACCGGCGACGGCGGCCTTCAGCGGCACACCGGCGTTCAGCAGCGACATGGTGGAGGCGCAGACCGAGCCCATCGAGGTGGAGCCGTTGGAGCCGAGCGCCTCGGAGACCTGGCGGATGGCGTACGGGAACTCCTCGCGGGACGGCAGCACCGGGATGAGCGCGCGCTCGGCCAGGGCGCCGTGGCCGATCTCGCGGCGCTTGGGCGAGCCCACGCGGCCGGTCTCACCGACGGAGTACGGCGGGAAGTTGTAGTTGTGCATGTAGCGACGGCGCGTCTCCGGGGAGAGCGTGTCGAGCTGCTGCTCCATGCGGAGCATGTTCAGGGTGGTGACACCCAGGATCTGGGTCTCGCCGCGCTCGAACAGGGCCGAGCCGTGGACCCGCGGGATCGCCTCGACCTCGGCGGCCAGGGTGCGGATGTCGGTGACACCGCGGCCGTCGATGCGGACCTTGTCCTTGATGACGCGCTCTCGGACGATCTTCTTGGTCAGCGCGTTGTAGGCGGCGCTGATCTCCTTCTCGCGGCCCTCGAACTCCGGGAGCAGCTTGTCGGCGGCGATCGCCTTGATGCGGTCGAGCTCGTTGTTGCGCTCCTGCTTGCCCGGGATGGTGAGCGCCTGGGCCAGCTCGTCCTTGACCGCGGCGGTCAGCGCGGCGAGCACGTCGTCCTGGTAGTCCAGGAAGACCGGGAACTCCGCGGTCGGCTTGGCGGCCTGGGCGGCCAGCTGGGACTGCGCCTGGCAGAGCACCTTGATGAACGGCTTGGCGGCCTCCAGACCGTCGGCGACGACCTCCTCGGTCGGGGCCTCGGTGCCGTCGGCGACCAGCTTGATGGTCTTGTCGGTGGCCTCGGCCTCGACCATCATGATCGCGACGTCGCCGTCCGGCAGGACGCGACCGGCGACGACCATGTCGAAGACGGCCGACTCCAGCTCGCTGTGGGTCGGGAAGGCGACCCACTGGCCCTTGATCAGGGCGACCCGGACGCCGCCGATCGGGCCGGAGAACGGCAGACCGGCGAGCTGGGTGGAGGCGGAGGCGGCGTTGATGGCCACCACGTCGTACAGGTGGTCCGGGTTCAGCGCCATGACGGTGCCGACGATCTGGACCTCGTTGCGCAGGCCCTTGACGAAGGACGGGCGCAGCGGGCGGTCGATCAGGCGGCAGGTGAGGATCGCGTCCTCGGAGGGCCGGCCCTCACGACGGAAGAACGAACCGGGGATCCGGCCCGCGGCGTACATCCGCTCCTCGATGTCGACGGTCAGCGGGAAGAAGTCGAAGTGCTCCTTCGGCTGCTTGGACACGCTGGTGGCGGACAGGACCATGGTGTCGTCGTCGAGGTAGGCGACGGCGGAGCCGGCGGCCTGACGGGCCAGCCGGCCGGTCTCGAAGCGGATGGTACGGGTGCCGAAGCTGCCGTTGTCGATGACGGCCTCGGCGTAGAACACGTTCTCTTCCACCTGGAAGATCTCCTCTTTCGTACGTCTCCCGAGGAGCGCCCCTCCGCTTTGCCTACCGGTGGCCCGGGCATCTGGGCCGGTCTTCGATCGAAGCCTCCGGGTCGCCGGCGCCGTCGTCTGGACGGCCTGGCACTCCCCGGCGGCCACTACCGAGGACCGGCGCCTCTCGGCCTGCTGGTCGGCGGTCGCGTGTGGACGCTCCCTGGGACGCGGGCGGCTTCCGTTTGAAGCCAGCGGCCCGCTCGGTGATGTCGCACTGCCTCAATTCTCGCGGCGTCTTCGCGACACCATGAGCGGGCATGCCCTTCACCTTACAAATTCACACCCTACAGATCCCGTCATTACCACGCGTGTGGAAAGGGACTCGTCGCAGGGAGTTCGCCCGGCGTTCGCCACCCGTCACTGCGGAGGACGGCGGCACCGTGCGGGGATGCAGCGAGGGGCGGCTCCCCGGTAGGGGAGCCGCCCCTGCGCGGCGGACTTAGCGGGCGCCGCCGGCGGCACCGCGGCGGATGCCCAGGCGGTCGACGAGCGTACGGAAACGCTCGATGTCCTTCTTGGCCAGGTACTGCAGCAGACGGCGGCGCTGGCCGACCAGGATCAGCAGACCACGGCGGGAGTGGTGGTCGTGCTTGTGGAACTTCAGGTGCTCCGTCAGGTCCGAGATGCGGCGCGAGAGCATCGCGACCTGGACCTCCGGGGAACCGGTGTCGCTCTCGTTCTGACCGAACTCGGCGATGATCTGCTTCTTGACGTCGGCGGCGAGTGCCACGGCATCTCCTTCGAGGGTTTCGCCGAGCGACCCTGGTAGACGGCACAGGGTCTGACAGAACTCGGACGGGCCCAAGCGTACCAGCGCCCGCCGGCCACCCCGGCAACGGGGCGACGGCGGGCGCTCGGCGCGGGCCTCGGATCAACTGGTGGCGCCGCGGACCAGACCGTAGATGTCCAGCACGGCGAGGGCCAGCGGGACCAGCGAGATCAGCATCAGTCCGTCCACCACGTCCAGGACACGGCCCCAGAACGGGGAGACGCCCAGACGCGGCACGACCAGCGCGATGGCGGTCAGCACGGCGGCCCCGAAGGCGATCGAGGCGCCCAGCCAGACCGTGCGCAGGTCGGTCTGGGTGGTGGAGCCGGCGGCCCGGAGGATGAACGCCGGAGTGTGCAGCGACAGGCCCAGGATCAGCAGGCCCAGGCCGGCCAGACCGGCGATGGTCAGGGCGAAGACCTGAGCGGTGTAGCGGAACAGCCGGGCCCGCAGCATGGTCGCGATGCCGATCGCCAGCGCCAGCAGTTCGCCGTACATGGTGTCGCTGAAGCCGAGCACGGCGCAGGAGCCGACGATCACCGCGGCGCAGCCGCCGACCAGGCCGACCAGCACCTCGTGGCCCCGGCGGGCCTGGTGGGCGATCTTCTCGTACTGGACGGTCTCGGCGCGGTTCTCGTCCTCGGAGAAGTTGCGACCCCGGGTGCGGGTCTGGCCGGGGGCGCTGAAGCCGACGGGCAGCCGGGCGAAGCGGGCGGACAGTGCGGGCAGCACGCCGATCGCGGCGATGGCGGCGATGGCGGTGACGGCGGCGATGTGGGTGGCCGGGGTGCCGGAGAGCAGTACGCCCGCGAAGGTCGCCAGGGTGCCCGCAGCGGCCAGGAAGGAGGAGGCGACGAAAACCGAGTCCTTCTCCGGCAGCAGGCCGACCAGCAGTACCGAGACCACCAGGACGGCGACGCAGCCGACCAGGAACTGGAGCCGGCCGGGACCGTCTCCCTGGTGGGCGACCGCGATGATGCCGCTGCCCGCGATCAGCGCGTGCGGGAGCGCGCCGAGGCCGAGCGCGAGCCCGGCGTCGTGGTCGTCGTAGACCCTGGCGCGGATCCCCGCGAAGGCGACCAGGACGACCGCGGTCACGCCGGACAGGATGCCCGGCAGGCTGTGCATGTCGTGGCGCAGGTCGGAGAACCAGAGCGCGAAACCGAGCAGCCCCAGCAGCACGGTCGAGCCGATCAGGCCGAAGGCCCGCATCAGCTCGGGGCTCCAGAAGCGGCGGTCGGCCTCGACCGCGCTGGCGATGGCGTCGGCCACGTCGTCGTAGACGGCCGGCGGCAGCGACTCGGCGAACGGGCGCAGGCTCAGCAGGTCGCCGTCGCGCACCTGCTGAGCGGCCAGCGGCAGTCCGCTGTCCAGGACCGTGCCGTCGCGGCGGACCAGGTGGAAGCCGGTCGGCGCACCGTCCGCCTGGGTCTGGCCGGAGAGCCTCAGCACCTCGGGGTAGACGTCCGCGAGCGGCACGTCCTCCGGCAGTGCGACGTCGATCCGGCTGTCCGGCGCCACCACCGTGACCCGGCAGAATCCGGTCGTTGCATTAGCGCTCACCGGCGCTCTCCCCCTTGTTGACTGGCCGTTCGTCGGCTCGGCCAGATCCTCCCGGATCGGAACTCGCGCGATCCGGATGAGAATTGGCGCGGCGTTACCCTACCGCCAGCCGGGCGCGCCCACCCACTGACCCCTCACCGGCGGCCTGTGAAAGAAGGGTGACGATGGATCACCCCTTTCCCTTACGATCCCGACTGCCTCGCCCCTGTGGTCGCACGGTCCGGGCAGACCAGTAGGATCGGCCCCTGCGCAAGGCGTGACGGGGGCGGATACGCGCGACCCCCTGACGCTTGCGGTCGGCGGAGCGGGGGCGGCGTCATCGCAACACGGGGCGCCCTCACCCGTACGTATCCAGTGCGTGAGGGCTGATGCCAGTGGGCGAGCGAAGCGAGCGAACCGTTAGAAGGTGCGAGTTTCGCGAAGCGGCCAACGAGCGAAGCGAGGAGGTCGCATGAGTGTGGTTACCGTCAAGCGTCCGGCGCGGGCGTATCCGCCCGCGGTGCCGGACGAGCCGGTGGAGTTGGTGCCTCCACCGGAGCTGCCCAGAGCGGGCGGCGAGGACTGGCTGATGTCCCTGCTGCCGTTGCTCGGCATGGGCGGGTCCGCGGCGTTCCTCTTCTCGCCCGGTGCCCAGGGGCCGCAGAAGATGATGGGCGTCCTGATGGTCGCCTCCACCGCGGGCATGGCGGTGGCCCAGATGATCAAGGCGCGCAAGGGCGGCAACGCGGGCACCGCGGACGAGCGCCGCGACTACCTGAAGTACCTGCAGCAGATGCGCCGCCAGGTGCGCCGTACGGCCGAGCGCCAGCGCGGCGCCCAGCTGTTCCTGCACCCGGAGCCCGACCAGCTGTGGTCGATCGTGGCGGAGGGCCGCCGGCTGTGGGAACGCAGGCCCGGTGACCCGGACTTCGCCCAGATCAGGCTCGGCCGCGGTCCACAGCAGCTGTCCACGCCGCTGGTGGCACCGCAGACCGCGCCGCTGGACGAACTGGAGCCGCTGGCCGCCGCGGCGATGAAGAACTTCCTCACCGCGCACGGCACTCTGCAGGACCTGCCGCTGGCGGTCTCGCTGCGTGCCTTCTACCACATCACCGTCTGCGGCGATCCGGACACCGTGTACGGCAACGTCCGGGCGATGATCGCCCAGTTGACCACCCTGCACTCGCCCGACGACCTGATCATCGCGGTCGCCGCCGCGCCGGGCGCGGTGGAGGAGTGGGAGTGGGCGAAGTGGCTGCCGCACACCCAGCACCGCAAGGACAGCGACGGCGCGGGTTCCCGCCGCCTGATCGCGACCGGGCTCGGTGAGCTGGAGTACCTGCTGGAGAACGAGCTGGCGGGCCGCAAGGGCTTCTCCCGCGACACCGTGCCGTCGCCCGACCAGCCGCACATCGTGGTCATCATGGACGGCGCCTCGGTGCCGCACGACTCCGCGCTGGCCGGCGCGGAGGGCGTCCAGGGCGTCACCGTGATCGAGGTCGTCCCGGGTGAGCTGGACGAGCCCAGCGGACACTTGGTGATCTCGCTGACCAAGGACGAGCTGCTGCTGGAGTCCGCCTCCGGCGCCTCGTACTCCGGCAAGCCGGACGCCCTGTCCTCCTGGCAGTCCGAGGCGCTGGCGCGCCAGCTGGCACCGTTCCGGGTCTCGGCCGGCGGGGACGACGGCGACCCGTCGCTGGTCAGCATGGACTTCACCGAGATGATGAGCACCGGCGACCCGGGCTCCTTCGACCCGGCCCGGCACTGGCGTCCGCGTCCGATCGCCGAGAAGCTCAAGGTCCCGCTGGGTGTCGGCCAGAACGGCGAGTACGTCTGGCTGGACATCAAGGAAGCCTCGCTGCAGGGCATGGGCCCGCACGGCATGTGCGTCGGCGCCACCGGTTCCGGTAAGTCCGAGGTGCTCCGCACCATCGTGCTGGCGCTCGCGGTGACCCACTCCTCCGAGGTCCTCAACCTGGTCCTCGCGGACTTCAAGGGTGGTGCCACCTTCGCCGGTATGGCGGAGATGCCGCACACCGCGGCCGTGATCACCAACCTCGAGGGCGAAGCCACCCTGATCGACCGCATGCGCGACGCGATCGAGGGCGAGATGAACCGCCGCCAGGAACTGCTGCGCGCGGCGGGCAACTACGCCAACATCAACGAGTACGAGCGGGCCCGTGCCGCCGGTGCGGCCCTCGACCCGCTGCCCTCGCTGCTGATGATCATCGATGAGTTCTCCGAACTCCTCACCGCGAAGCCGGACTTCATCGATCTGTTCATCCAGATCGGCCGTATCGGCCGTTCGCTGGGTATGCACATGCTGCTCGCCTCGCAGCGCCTCGAGGAGGGCAAGCTCCGCGGTCTGGACACCTTCCTCTCCTACCGTCTGGGTCTGCGCACCTTCTCGGCCGCCGAGTCGCGGGCCGCGATCGGCGTGCCGGACGCCTACCACCTGCCGCCGATCCCGGGTGTCGGCTACCTGAAGTTCGGCTCCGACGTGATGGAGCGCTTCCGCGCCGCGTACGTCTCGGGCCCCTACCGCCCGCCGGGCCAGCAGCGCACCAGCAGCGGCCAGGTGATCACCGCGCAGCCGGTGCTGTTCACCGCGGCCGAGGTGCCGATCATCGAACCGGTGGTCGAGGAGGTTGTCGAGGAGGTCGAGGAGATCGACGACTCGCTGCTCGACACCATGCTGGACGTCTTCGTCCAGCGGATGCTCGGGCAGGGTCCGCCCGCCCACCAGGTGTGGCTGCCCCCGCTGGAGGACGCCCCCAGCATCGACGGGCTGGTGCTGCCGCTCCAGGTCACCCCCGAACGCGGGCTCACCTCTTCGGACTTCGGCAAGGTCGGCACCCTGAAGGTGCCGGTCGGCATCGTCGACAAGCCGCGCGACCAGCGCCGCGACGTGCTGGAGCAGGACTACTCGGGTGCGGCCGGTCACGGTCTGATCGTCGGTGGTCCGCGCTCCGGCAAGTCCACCCTGGTCCGGACCATGGTGGCGAGCTTCTCGGTCACCCACACCCCGATGGAGACGCAGTTCTACCTGCTGGACTTCGGTGGTGGCGGTTTCCAGAGCCTGGAGGGCCTGCCGCACGTCGGTGGCGTCGCCGGGCGACTGGACGTCGACAAGGTGCGCCGCATGGTCAGCGAGGTGCACGGCGTCCTCAACCACCGCGAGGAGCTGTTCCGCGCGGCCGGGATCGACACCGTCGGCACGTTCCGGTCCAGGCGCGCCAACGGTCAGCTGCCGGACGAGCTGCACGGCGACGTCTTCCTGTTCATCGACGGCTGGCTCACCTTCAAGCAGGAGTTCGAGGCGCTGGAGCCGGTCATCTCCGACATCGCCGCGCGCGGTCTCGGCTACGGCGTCCACGTCATCGTGACCGCCTCCCGGTACGCCGAGGTCCGCCCGGCGCTCAAGGACCTGCTGCAGAACCGCACCGAGCTGAAGCTCGGTGACTCGATGGAGTCGGAGATCGACCGCAAGGTCGCGGTGAACGTCCCGGCGAACTCGCCCGGCCGCGGCCTCACCGCGGACAAGCTGCACTTCCTGGCCGGTCTGCCGCGCCTGGACGGCAAGTCCACCATCGACGACCTCGGCGACGGCCTGGCCGGCCTGGTCGAGGCGGTCAACGCGGCCTGGACCGGGCCGCGCGCGCCGCAGGTGCGCATGCTGCCCGCCGTGCTCGACGGGAACTCGCTGCCCAAGGGCTTCGAGCACCCCGAACTCGGTGTCGCCTTCGCCGTCGACGAGACCGAACTCGCGCCGGTCTTCCTCAACTTCGAGACCGACCCGCTGTTCGTGGTCTTCGGTGAGAGCGAGTCCGGCAAGTCCGCGGTGCTGCGCATGCTGATCAAGCAGATCACCGAGCGCTACACCCCGGACCAGGCCGGCATCGTGATCGGCGACTTCCGCCGCTCGCTGCTGGGCGTGGTGCCTCCGGAGTACCTGGTCGAGTACGCGGCGGCCGCGCCCGCCATGTCCTCGATCGTGGAGATGCTCCGCGGAGCCTGCGCCCGCCGTCTGCCGGGACCGGACGTCACGCCCGAGCAGCTGCGCAACCGCAGCTGGTACAGCGGCAAGGACATGTTCGTGATCGTGGACGACTACGAGCTGGTCGCCACCCAGTCGGGCAACCCGATGGCGCCGCTGGGCGAGTTCCTGCCGTTCGCCCGCGACATCGGTCTGCGCATCATCATCGCGCGCAGCGCCGGTGGTGCCGGCCGCTCGCTCTTCGAGCCGATCATGCAGCGGATGCGCGAGCTGGGCGGCCAGGGTCTGCTGCTCTCCGGTGACAAGAACGAGGGTGCGCTGCTCGGCACGGCCAAGCCGCAGCCGCTGCCGCCGGGCCGTGGCATCTACGTCACCCGCCGGATGACGGCGGGCCAGACCGTCCAGGTCGGCTGGACGCCCGCGCCGTAACAGCGGGCGGTGTCGTAGCACCGAGTGACGAACAGAGGCCGGGTCCGGTGACGGACCCGGCCTCTGCCGTCCCAGGTGCTGAAATGTTATCGAGTTTCTTGCATGACTTTGCTGCGGTTCTCGTTGCGGGAGCGGGCGGCCCGGGGGCTTGGCGGGGTGCCTGGGCCAGCAGAGGCCCACTTGACGCGCAACCTTGGATTCGCGGGCGGCAATCTGTGTTCACCTTTGATTCAAATACAGCGTGGCGAAGGTAACAAATAGGACATGCTCGGCGATCATTCCGCACAGCCATCGGATCACCTGTCCAGCCCGCTTCTGCCTGCGAATTCCGAAGCAGTTCGGCCGTTGACGCGATCTATACGCCCCTGTTCCATGGCTCCGGGAGCGACCGGGACCGACACCAGCCACTGGAGGCGATAGCGCTCCCTCCCCACGACCTCACGAGCCGATCGGAACGCCCATGACCGACACGCTTCGCCCGCCACTCGCCGCAGCCCCCGCCGCGGCGACTGAGAGCCTCGACGGAGCGCCGACGAAGCTCAGCCGTTCGCTCGGTGTCGTGGGCGGGACCCTGCTCACGCTCTCCTGCGTGACCCCGGCGTCCTCGCTGTTCGTGATCGTGCCGAGCCTCTTCAACAGCCTCGGCACCGCCACCGCGCTGACCATCGGCATCGGCGCGCTCATCTGCGTCGCGGTGGCGTTCTGCTACTCCGAGCTCGGCACCCTCGTCCCGAGCGCCGGCGGCGAGTACGCGATGGTCGGCACCCTCGCGGGCCGGTTCACCGGGTGGCTGGTGTTCATCCAGTCCCTGATCGTGGTGATGATCGTGCCCTCGGTCATCGCCCTCGGTACCGCCGACTACCTGGCCCCGATCGTGCACATCGACCCGGCGGTGGCCGGCGCCGGCGTGATGCTGGCCGCCACCGTCGCCGGCCTGCTCGACCTGCGGGCCAACGCCTGGATCACCGGCATCTTCCTGGTCCTCGAGGTGATCGCCGCCGCCGTGGTCTCCTTCCTCGGCTTCGCACACACCGAGCGCGGCCTGGGCAGCCTGCTGCACGGTGTGTCCGCCGACGCGAGCGGCGCCACCAGCCCGGTCGGCATGGCCGCGGTCCTGGCCGCGATGGGCACCGCCCTGTTCGTCACCCAGGGCTTCAGCACCGCGATCTACCTCTCCGAGGAGCTGGAGAACCCGCGCCGCAACGTCGCCCGCACCGTGCTGTGGACGCTCGCGCTCTCGGCCGTGGTGATCCTGGTCCCGGTCGTCGCCATCACCATGGGCGCCCCCGACCTGGCCACGCTGACCGCCGGCGACATCTCCGGCATGGTGGTCGGCTGGAGCAACTCCGCCCTCGGCACCTTCATCAGCCTCTGCATCGCGCTGGCCATCATCAACGCCGGCATCGTGATGGTCATCCAGAACTCCCGGGTGCTCTTCGCCTCCGGCCGCGACCGGGCCTGGCCCGAGTCCGCCAACCGGGCCTTCGGCACCCTGAACCGCTTCAGCGCCCCGTGGGTCTCCACGCTGGCCGTCGGCGTCCCCGGCGCGGTGCTCTGCTTCGTGCCGAACACCCTGCTGACCAACATCACCGGTGTCGCGGTCGCCGCGCTCTACCTACTGGTCGCCGTCGCCGCCCTGTTCTCCCGCCATGCAGAGCACAAGGACGCCCCGGCCTGGCGCCAGCCGCTCTGGCCGGTGCTGCCGGTCCTGCTGATCGTGGCGCTCGGCTACGTGCTGACCCAGCTGGACACCACCGCGCTGCTGTGGACCGGCGCCATCACCGTCGCCGCCTCGCTGTACTGGGTCTGCTACCTCCGCCCCCGCCAGGACACCCACTGGGTGATCACCCTGCCGGAGGACGAGCGGGTCTGAGCACCCGGACGGGCGCGGGGGGGGGGGGGGGAGCGGGGGGGGGGGGGGGGGGGGGGGGGGGGGGGGGGGGGGGGGGGGGGGGGGGGGGGGGGGGGGGGGGGGGGGGGGGGGGGGGGGGATA